>CAYMZG010000003.1:0-106320 GCA_964394925.1 uncultured Candidatus Saccharibacteria bacterium
GCCTTGTTATCTTCTTCATTAGCAAAGATGGCAATATGATCACCTTCTTTAACTGTTACATAAGCTTTCTTAATATCAGGACGGGTACCAGTTGTTTGACGACCGCGCTTTCGAACGGTGCGCTTTACCTTACCCTTAACCTTCATGATGTTCACGGCTTCAACCGTTACTTCAAACTGTTCTTGAACAGCTTTAGCAACCGTAAGCTTGTTAGCATCAGTTGGAACCTGGAAAACATACACATTACCTGTCAGTGACTGGCCGTAGGCTTTCTCGCTGACACGAGGCTTCAGAATCATGGACTTACTCATTACTTAGCCTCCTTGTCTGACTTAGCAGTTTTCTTGGCAGGTGTTAACCACTCGGTAACTGCTTTCAGGGCGTCAGCGGTAATAACAATACTGTCGGCGTTCATAACATCGTAAACATTTACGTAGTTGGCTTGTACTAACAGAACGTTACTAAGATTGTTTGTACCACGTACAACGTCTTCCGTCTTATCTGCAACAACCACGAGTGTATTCTTGGTTGCACCAATCTTATTTAGAAGCTTAGCTGCTTCGGCAGTCTTGTTGTCTTTAACGGTAAAGTTTTCAATAACAATGATCTTGCCAGCATCGTTAGCCACACTTAAGGATTGGCGAATTGCCTGGCGCTTAGCGCTGGTGTGTAGCTTGTGGCTGTAGTTTTCTTCGCCAGTTGGGCCGAAAACAATACCACCACCGCGCCAGATTGGGTTACGGCTTGAGCCGAAACGAGCACGACCAGTACCCTTTTGCTTCCATGGCTTGCGGCCACCGCCACGTACCAAACCACGCGTCTTGGTCTTGCCAGCACTGGTGCGAGCATTAGCGAGGTAAGCAACATAGGCAGCCTTCAGTAATTCATGGTTTTCAGGAGTTACACCAAACACTGCTTTGTCGAGCTTGGCTGGTGCCGTAGCTTTAGTGCCACTCTTGGTATAGGTTGCAACAGCCATTATTTTGCTCCTTTCACGAGTACGATGCCTTTGCGTGGACCGGGAACGGCACCACTTACACCGATAACATTCAGCTCAGGATCAACCAAAACCACCTTTAGGTTGCGAACAGTTACTTGTTCATCACCCATTTGGCCAGCCATCTTCTTGCCCTTAAAGATCTTTTGAGGGTACATAGAGCCGATTGAGCCAACCTTACGGATGTTTCCCTTGCCACCGTGTGTCTTACGCCCGCGGTGGAAGTTGTGGCGCTTGATTGTACCAGCCCAGCCTTTACCTTTGCTGGTGCCGGTAACGTGTACTACATCGCCGACACTAAAAACGTCGGCTGCAATTTGTGCGCCGACGCTCATGTCTTCGGTAAGTTCATCAACACGAAATTCGCGGACGACCTTCGGTGATGCCTTTGCTGCTTTGTTATGGCCTTGTTGAGCCTTGTTAATTTTCTTAGTTTCCTCTGCCCCCACCTGAATAGCTGTGTAGCCGTCCGTTTCGTCATTTTTAAGTTGGGTAATGACGTTAGGCGTAGCGGAAAGCAAGGTAATAGCAATAACGGCGCCATCGTCAGCGATGGTGCTTGTCATGCCTACCTTTCGTGTAATTAATGCTTTCATTCCGTCCTTCTCTATGTTTGCACCTGCGGAGGTACAGACATAAAATGATTGGCTGCCGCTGGTTTTCACCCCTGTTTTGGAGGAATGAACCTTGCAAACGAGCCAATATTACTTTGTAAATACCATAACAGATTAGCAAACTATGCCCACATCTGTCAATATGTTGCAAAAACTACAAAGAACTATTTGATGCAGTTTGAATTTACTAATTTATATTGCTGGGCGCTTCATGGCTACATTTGTACAGGAAGATATTTATGACTACAGAAGGTTCTAGTAGAGGATGCCGGCTTCTTTTGCAGCAGCAATTGAGCGAAACAGCTGTGAATGATGTGGCTCTGGAAGCTCTTCTGGTCCAAACCAACCAAAATCATCAAATTTGTCTGGTTCGCCAAGTTTCACAGCCTTGGGGTCAACGCGTACCGAGTGTAGTAAGGCTATCCAGTGAGTTGGATCACCTTTGTACTCACGGTGCGCTTCGTACGCTGTTAAAAAGGCAATCTCAATTGGCTTGGCACACAACTCTTCTTTAACCTCACGGCGTATGCCATCTTCAATACGCTCGCCAAATTCCAGGGCACCACCACATATATCCCAGTTGCCGTGCTCATCACGTGCGTTTTGGCCACGCTTCATGAGCAATATCTTGCCATGGCCATCATGTATGATCGAACATACTGATACACCTATGTGATCAATACCACGTCGTCTATCTACCGCTTCAGTTGCCACTCTTACCATACAAATAGTATACCGTTAATTCATTACGTGATTGATAAAAAACTCCCCGTTGTTTAAGCGAGGAGTTTCATGCTCTTAAATGAGCTTTGTTACATCTTAATTTCAGCGTCGCAGCCAGCAGGCAATGACAGGTTCATCAGGCTATCAATCGTCTTTGGCGTTGGGTCAAAGACATCAATTAGGCGCTTGTGAACACGCATCTCAAACTGTTCGCGGCCCTTTTTATAGACATGAGGGCTTTTCACTACTGTGTAGGTAGTCTTCTTGGTTGGCAATGGGATTGGCCCTGCAATGGTTGCCCCGGTGCGTAGTGCTGTGTCTACGATCTGCTTTGCAGATTGGTCAATTACTTTGTGGTCATAAGCCTTAAGACGAATACGAATCCGTTGCTTGCCACCTTCTGCTTTTACAGCCTTAGCTGCTGGTTTCTTGGCTTCTGCCATAATTTCTCCTTGTGATGTAACATCTTTGTTGTGCTATTTAGAGCATTCAACAACGACTTTTAGTCATCACGATTAGTTTACGATACGTATCGTACAATAAAATTTAGAACTTAACAACTCTAGACGAGTTGGTAGAGCTCTTTCACATCCGCTTCGATTGCCGTGAGTCGCCCATCTATTTCATCAAGCTTGTGTTCAATAGGACGAAGTCTTGCGTCAATGATCGAGGTAGCTTCCTCTCTAACGATACTTTGTGTTTCTTCACGGACAATAGCACGAGTTTCCTCACGAACGATGGCACGAGTTTCTTCGCGAACAATGATGAGGGTTTCCTCACGAACAATGGTGCGCATGTCTTCATAGACGATTGTATGTGCTTCTTCACGGACCACGCCTCGTATTGCCATTAAGTCAGACTCGGTTAAGCTCATGCAATAAGTATATTGTCGCACGTGCGACTACGTCAAAGATTTCACGAAACTTTAATAATAAGTTAATGTTTCTGCGATAAAGAGGCCTAGTTTGATCGAGGCGTTTACTAAAGGGCGTCTGTTCTGGTTTGGAGCGCGTCTAGTTCGGCCTGGATATCATTGGGTGACATCACCCAGCCGACTTGATCATGGTTCATAATTGGTTGTTCGCCAGGCAGTGTATACACTAAAGCTTTGCACTGGTCTTCGCCGGACATAACAACATGCAAGTCAATTGCCCCTTCAGAAGCAAGGCGAAACATTTGCATTTCAGGGCTTTCACCGGAAGTCATCACCTCGCCACTTCGAAACAGTACATCCAAACGTTCAACGGGGTTTCGATACATTGCATTAACAGACTCGTTCATACTTGTATTATAACATAAACGTTTCGTACTTGCAACGGTAGCTATTCTGTGATGTAGGTTACTAAAGACTGGATGGCCAGTCTAAGTGTCTCGCTGTGGCGTTTGTACGCCGCCATTGCTAGTTCCTCGTGTAGTGAAAGTGCAACTCCCATGTCGACATTGTATTGGTATCTTGCTAGGTTTAGATCACGAATGTGCACCCAACCATCCTCAGCAAGAACATAGCACTCGCCTGATTGATTGCCCCTGGTAACCCAGTTGATATGGCCGGAGCGATGGATTGGGGTAAACTCGGATACAAGTAATGGCTGTGCTTTACCATTTTGCTTATCCAGAACGTTTACGGATATACTTTTTGTCGGCTTTGCTACTTCAGTATTGCCGAAGTCCTCAGTTACTCTGAGCATGCCACGCTCGCTTCGCGTAATCGCTAACCATTCATGTGTTGCTGAGCCTGGCACATACAGTGTGTCAGTGGTACTCGGAAGGGCATGAGAGCGGACATCTCCAACCTCATCTGCAACTTCAATCACCAGTGGTTCAACATCGACATTTTCCGATATCAATTTTGAGAGCCAGTGGAATGTTTGTCGACAGTCATCTGCTACCTGGTTAGGATCAAAGATCTCATACTCTGGTATTACGATTCCGCCGCGTCCTTGTAGCGTACCGAGAGATTCTTGTTGTACCGACATTACCAAGCCTCCTAACCAAGTTGTTGCGTATACCTTACAATTATTCAAGCGAAATGAAAAGAGCCCACGTTGTGCGAGCTCTTTTACAATAAGGTAATTACCTATTTGTTGATCTTGGTTACAACACCAGCGCCAACAGTACGGCCACCTTCACGGATAGCGAAGTTAACGCCCTGTTCCATAGCGATTGGAGCCAATAACTTAACCTTGAAGGTTACAGTATCGCCCGGCATAACCATTTCTTTGTCAGCTGGAAGCTCAACTTCACCTGTTACGTCCGTGGTACGGAAGTAGAACTGAGGCTTGTAGCCCTTAAAGAATGGTGTGTGACGACCACCCTCTTCCTTGGAAAGGATATAGACTTCAGCGTCAAACTCGGTGTGTGGCGTAATTGAACCTGGCTTACACAGTACCTGACCTCGCTCAATTTGATCGCGCTCGATACCACGGAGCAAGATACCAGCGTTGTCGCCCGCTTGACCTTGGTCGAGGCTCTTCTTGAACATCTCGATACCAGTTACGACTGATTTCTGAGTTGGCTTAACACCAACGATTTCAACTTCGTCGTTAACCTTTACGACACCTTGCTCAATACGACCAGTAGCAACAGTACCACGACCCTTAATTGAGAAGACATCTTCGATGGCCATCATGAATGGCTTGTCCATATCACGAGTTGGCTCTGGAATGTAGTCATCCATAGCCTTAACGAGTTCCATAATTGCATCTTCGTTAGCAGCGTCGCCTTCGAGAGCCTTGGTAGCTGAGCCCTTGATAATAGGTGCATCTTCGTCGAAGCCGTTCTTAGCGAGCAGTTCACGAATGTCCATTTCAACCAATTCAACCAACTCTGGGTCAGCAAGGTCCATTTTATTCATGAATACGAGGATCTTAGGCACACCAACCTGCTTAGCGAGCAGAACGTGCTCACGGGTTTGTGGCAATGGACCATCGTTTGCAGCAACTACGAGAATAGCGCCGTCGATCTGAGCGGCACCAGTGATCATGTTCTTAACGTAGTCGGCGTGACCTGGCATATCAACGTGAGCGTAGTGACGCTTCTCTGATTCATATTCCTGGTGAGAAGTAGCAATGGTTATACCACGAGCCTTCTCTTCGGGTGCATTGTCAATTTGGTCGTAAGCGATTGGCTTGTTTACATCGCTTGGAAGCTTCTTTGCCAAGACTGCGGTAATTGCAGCAGTCAAGGTGGTCTTACCGTGGTCAACGTGACCCATAGTACCGACGTTGACGTGTGGCTTGCTTCGGTCAAAATCTGCCATTTAGTAGATCTCCTTTAATTAATTAGTGTATGTCGCAGGTCCATATTGCATAGACAGCAAAGCCCTCACTGCGAGTTACCAATACATGGTAGCGAAAGAATCGGGCTTTGTAAAGAGTTATTACGTGTTTGATTTGCTGTTTGTTCGATGTGGTTTAGCTATGTCTACTACCAGGGCTTTGATTGATTGTAATCTACGTTCCCGCCGTAATTATTGGTACGTTCTCGTGCGGTTTGTGCAGCTTTTTGCTCGGCTTTTTGTAATTCCTGCTGCTGCTCATTTGTTGGTGCCGATTCCACTGGTGCCTTGGTGGTATCCGTCTTCTGATCATTTTTGTTTGATTGACCGTTTTGTGCCTGCTGCTGTGCGTCTTCAATGCGCTGCTTCGCCTCGTTTAGCTTGAAGCATTTTGGTGCAGCGTTGAGCATTGAAAGTGCCTTTTGGAGTTTGGTCAACGCTTCTTGGTAATTTCCGCCATTCAATGCCTTCTGGGCGCTTGCTTCTGTTGATAGCTCGTAGTTAACCCGTACCATACACTCCTTGTCGGAAGGTGCGCTTGCTAAGGCTTTTACATAATCTGTTTCAGCAGCCTCAAATTGCCCATTCTGACTTTTTACGGTTGCACGATTGTAGGTAATGACGAAAGCTTCTGGCGCGGGCAATCTTATGGCGTTCATGTAACTATTGGCGGCGGAAAATTGCTGATGTGCATTAGCACTACGTGCCATTGTATTGAGCATGTATACAGTACAGAGCCAGGCACCAATAAGTGATAAGATCACAAGCGGCACAATACTCAACAGAAGCAGTCGCTTGCGTAAACGTAAACGTGCTGATCGATAATCCATTTTTGATAGATCAAAAGCCTGATTATTCATGCCTGCCATCCTTTGTTCGCCGTACAATACGGAGTACATAGAAGCTCTCAAGCCCAATCAGGAAGGTCGCTAAAATAGCAAATAGCCAGTACAGGCTCTGGTAATGAGTTACTTCTCGGCTGCGATCGGCGATTTTCTCGGCCTTACTTGCAGTCACGAGTTTGGTAACATTACTGTTGGGCTCACGTTTCTCGTAGTTGACTTTAAGTTGGTCGGCAATTTGCCGCAAGTTATCTTCATTAATTTTTGAAACTGCCGGGACCTCATTCATAACTTCCTTAGAGAATTCCAAAATATAGGGACTGCCGTACACGATACCATCTGAGTAACCGGTGAATTTTCGTATTTTTCCGCCCGCAGATGTGCCATAGCCCAAAACAAGACCGCCGTTCATATACGGAGTAAGGGACGCAAAACTGGCCGGCTGCTTGGAAGCTGTCTGCTCGCCGTCACCCAAATAAAACACCAAACGACCACGTTTCGGATGCGCGGTTTGACTATTTTGCAGTTGTTTCTGTATTGCTTTTATCGGTTGGTCAATTGAGCTACCGCTTGAGTAAGCATAGACTTCACGCTCCATTGTATTCACTGCCGTACTGAATGCTGCAGTGTCGCTGGTAAAGGGTAATAGCAGGTGATCTGTCGAATCAAAGCCAATCAACGTCATGCGGGCACCCTTGAAGCGTTCAGCCATGGCTAGTAAGTCTGTTTTTACGCCTTCGAGTCGCAGCTTGCTGCCATAATCTTCTGCGCCCATGCTTGCAGTCGTATCAACTGCGAAAACAATATCAAGATTCAGCATACCAGGCGGACTCGTGCCACCAGGAATGCTAATGCCAATAGCCATCAAGAAAACTAACAGTATAATTGAACAACGAATTATAAAGTGTCGCCGTGCCTGCAGATCTTTGCGCATACCCCAACAACGCCAACCTAGCAACGCCAGAGCGGCCACTAGCAATGCAGCTAATACAATCATGCCCTGCACATTAAATATGGGCGTTAACTTCATAATCGTAGTCTCCACAATATGGCGAGCGCCCCTAGTGTAGTTATGGTCATTACTATGACGGGAATCATGGGTGCATCTGTACTCGATAACTCTGATTTACCTGCAAAATAGGTTGCCTCTTGCTTAGATATTTCGCCAATAATGTTATTAACCAAGCCGGCATCCTGAGCGTTGAAATACTTTCCGCCTGTTTGCTCTGCATAGCTTTTCAGTTTGGCGTGGTCGTCGCCGCTACCACCCGAAAATGCGCTGTCGCTTGATGAGCCAGGATCAATCGCATATACGCGTATGTTCTTCTGCTTCGCTAAGGTGGCAGCTTGTGCAGTTGTCGCTATTGGCTTACCAGATACTTCGTTATCAGTTGCCAGAATAACTGATTGGGAGCGATGGGTGTCGTTTTCACCAAGATGAATGACGCAAGATGCTAGGCCGTCCCCGACCAATGAAGACCCACGACTATAGCCTGCGGTCGTCCCTGCGGTGTAATCATACTTTATGTTGTCACGAACATCTTTAATGCCGTTCTTGGCATTCTTAAGCTCCTCCTGGATAAGCTGGTAATCGTCCGTAAGCGGTATTTTTGAGATTGCGGAACTATTGAAGATTGTTAAACCAAAGCGTTGACCGCTGAAATTCTTGACGAGTTGCTCAAACTGTTCAACCACTGCGATGTCTGTTTCGATAACCGACCCTGAAACATCAAGACATAGCATGATGTCTCGGTTGCGCTGAGCAGGCGTAACCACGCTCATGGTCGCAGGTCGGCTCGTGAGCAACATACTGCTCAGAAGTGCCAGAATAAGTAGCGCCAGTGCGCCACGGACCAGCCATCGATAGTGTTTTAGGGCTCTTTGATATTCAGGCAAGCCTCGCAGCCGTTTTGTATGAGCCACCGGCTTGCTCACAATTGCATTCGATCGGCCATTTGTTTTTCGTTTAATAACGATAAAACCAACAGTAAAACCCAAGGCGACCCAAATTAGCAACATCCACCAATATATTAAGCCCATGTGTTTACCAACTTCCTTGCGGCCTCTGTTGCAACTTGAGCATTTGCCGTTGTAATCATTGCGAACTCTACTGGATATAGTTGCTCGATTAGTTGTGTCAGCTCACGTTGCCGCGATTTCTTCAGATCTGATAGAGTGAGTCGTGGCGCTGGAAAACCACAAGCTTCATATACAAAACCACGTACCAGTAGACTCAATTGATTATGCAGTATGCGTGCGGAGATAGTGCCGCTATTGTAGGCCAAGACTGCGTCATCGATGAGTTTGAGATATTTAGCTCGTAGCGCGTACATATCAACTTGGGCAGCCGGCTTGGCTTGCAGACTGCTGACTGTTTTAAGTTTCTTCTCACGAGTGAGCCAAAAGATCCCAGCAATCCAAATGCCAACAAGCACGAGTAAGCCCAGGCCAATGAGCAGCCATACTATCGGATAAGGTAGTGGTGGGTTTAAGCCATCAATGCCTGACATGCTTCTGTTTCTCGAGTAATCTTACTATTTGCTCCACTACATCTGCTTCGCTACCAATGCGCACACTACTAATGCCATAACGATCCAATGCATGTGTTGACTGCTGGGCCGCATCGCTGAGTAGTTGGAGATATGCCTTTTTAACATTGTTCTTGCTTCGTACATGTTCAGGTAAATCTACGTCTTCATCAATCGTATTGAGCTGTGTGTTATACCAGGCTGGTGCTGAAGGGTCTAGATCGTCTATCCCAATAAATAACAATTCATGCTGAGCACCTAAACGTCTAATAAGACGTTGCTGTTCATTGTTAAATTCGAGATTATCGGAAATGATAATCAGCATCATCCGACGTCGTATTGTTCTTGCGATGTAGTCGAGGAGCTTGGTCACATTACTTACGGGAGCTTGTAGCTGTGTATCTTTATCTATGCGCTGCAAGATACGTTCAATATGTGGCGAATCTCCCTTGAGTGGCAAATAGTCAATACGTTCATCATTCCCCGAAACCAGGGCAACAAGGTCGCCGTGCTTTTGTGCAACGTATGCTATAACACCAGCGGCCATGACCGAAACATCGCGTTTGGTTTCACCACTTGCTGTGGCTGCAGCCATTTCACGACCCGTATCTACAACCAAGAGGATATTGTGCTTTCGAATGGCCACATAGCGCCGAATTAATACTTGGCCACTACGTGCCGTGGCTTTCCAATCGATATCCTTCACATCGTCGCCCGGAGAATAGGTGCGTAGGTCATCAAAATCCATACTCCTACCCTTAAAGACCGAGCCATACTCACCCTCAAGAGCATTACGGACCTTTCGATGGGCCGTGAGTGTCATTTTCTTACGAACACTTACGAGTAAACTAGACATGCTTGATTCTTTTAAGGGGTTGGTACCGCTGCAAAAATTGCGTCAATAATAGCTTCTTGGTGCACATTATCAGCAATGGCTTCGAAGTTAAGAATGATACGATGCCGTAATGCACTGTAACGCAACTGCTTAACATCATCTGGTGTCACATAACTTCGTCCATTTAGCAATGCCAAGACGCTCGCCACCTTTAAGAAGGTAATACTACCGCGAGGGCTTGCTCCATATTGCACGTAGCGTGCCAGGTCTGGTGAAATAACTGCGCCCGGATTTCTAGTTGAGTTGATGATGTTTACAATGTACTGTTTGATTGATGCATCGACATAGATCTTCTTGATGAGTTGTTGAACCGTTGCTACGCTCTCAAGTGTTACTTCAGTTGCTTCATCAATAGGCTGGCTGTAGAGCCCGCTACCAACACGATTGAGTACCTCCACTTCTTCTTCCGGTGCCGGATAACTCAGAATCTCTTTAAGCATGAAACGGTCAAGCTGAGCTTCCGGTAGCTCATAGGTACCTTCTTGCTCAATTGGGTTTTGCGTGGCGAGTACTACAAACGGCTTCGGAAGGCTATGCATGGTGCCCCCGATACTAGTTTGTTTCTCTTGCATCGCTTCTAGCATGGCACTCTGGGTCTTAGCGCTCGAACGGTTTATTTCATCGAGAAGCACAAAGTTGGCATGAACTGGACCGAGTTGAGTTTCAAAGGTACCCTTCGCATAGTTATATATCTGGGTACCGATAATATCACTTGGTAGCAAATCGGGCGTACACTGAATACGATGAAAGGTTGCCTGAATTGACTTGGCAAGTGTGTAAGCGGCCGTGGTTTTTGCTAGACCAGGCACGCTCTCGAGTAGGATATGACCTTCACCAAATAAAGCCACTAGCAAACTTAAGCGCAAACTCTCTTGTCCAACCACACGGGCGCTAAATGAAGTAGTAATGTTTTTGACTACTTCTGCGACATATGACATTTCTTCTGCGGTAATAGTTTCTTGAGGGGGCATATAATTAGTTACTCCTTGTGCCTGTACCTGACCTGGCATTACCGTTGTATTATCCATGTTCCCTCCTTATGGCTGCCAATATGTTCTTATGTTCAACGCCAGTGCGCGCTGCTGATCCGCCGTATAAGCGTCTGGTTTTTCAAAGTAATGGTTATCATCAAATACGATACCCGCAAGAACATCCAGTAAATGCGCATCATCAACATTTAAATGAAACAGATCCGAAATGTCAGCCGTAACATTGCCGGCTGCTCCATGTAGGCTACTAGGTTGCAGCGGCTTTAGTAATTGCTGCGCCACTGCCATCTGAATGGGACTGGTCAACACATCACCCGCCAGAATAACATCGCGCCCGTTAAGCACATGCTTATCGAGGTTGTCGCCAAATTGAATAAGGCGTTGATTTAAATCATGCATGGCCTCGCGTTTACGATCTTCTAGCAGTGAAGCAAATTCCATATGAATGCCCTCCATGTCAGCTTCACTAATATCTGGGTGCAAACAGAATTCACCCTCGGCGTTAATTGCACCAATCTGTTGCTTGGGGTCTTCAGGGTGAGAGATTGGCTCATAGAGTAGTGGAAAAATCCATGCTCGTAATTTGCAGCCGAGGGCCACCGCTGTTAAAAGCGAGCTTTCCTTTAAGCAGACTATTATTGCGTCTCGATTATGTAGGCCTGCGAGCTGTTCGGATAATTTATTCCCGAGCGTGATACGGTCAAGAAAGTACACAGATAACCACCTTACTGTTCAATAAGATAATTATAGGCTAACCATAAGCGGTAAAGCAAGTAAGTTGCCAGATGAGTCGTATGCTCGGATCTAGAATTGATCGCGCCGTGCTTCAGCTTGCTTGCGTGCTTCGAGTGAAGTGCCGAGGCCAGCACCCAGGCTACCTTTTGGATGATTGAAGCTGTCATAGGCGGCTGTCAGTTGTTGTAAGACTGCCCTGCCTACATTAGCAACACGCTCTATCATTGGCAGGTCGGTAGTTGTGTTTGCCTCAATACTACGCATCGCCCAATGGTGATGTCGTAAAACTCGAGGGGTAGTAATGTGATCCTGACTCATGCTTATTCCCTTGATTACTTGCCGTTTTTCGCGATGATTGCTTCGGCGACGTTATTCGGTACATCAGCATAGTGGTCAAGCTCCATGCTCGAACTAGCACGACCTTGCGTCATGCTACGAAGGTTAGTCGTGTAGCCAAACATTTCACCGAGTGGCACAAAGGCGGTGATTTCTTTGACGCCGGCGCTCAGGTCTTCCATAGACTCAATACGGCCGCGCTTACTGTTCAGATCTCCAATACAGTCACCCATGAACTCTTCAGGTGTGACGACAACAACTTTCATGACTGGCTCAAGTAACACAGGAGAAGCCTTCTTAACACCTTCTTGAAGTGCCAGTGAACCCGCAATGCCAAATGCCATTTCGTTGGAGTCAACCTCGTGGTAGCTTCCGTCGTATAGCTCAGCTTTGATGTCCACTACTGGATAGCCAGCAATAACACCGTTATTCATAGCCTCTTCGATACCCTTACGCACAGCCGGTATGTATTCGCTTGGAACAACGCCACCCTTAATGCTGTTTACAAACTCAAAGCCCTTACCAGCTTCGTTCTGTGAAAGGCGAAGCCATACGTGACCGTACTGACCACGACCACCAGATTGGCGAACGAACTTACCTTCAACTTCAACGGCATCTTTGCGAATGGTTTCACGGTAAGCCACCTGTGGTGCACCAATGTTAGCCTCGACGCTAAACTCACGCTTCATGCGGTCTACTAAGATTTCAAGGTGAAGCTCACCCATACCAGAGATGATCGTCTGGCCAGTTTCGTCGTCAACTTTTACGCGGAAGGTTGGATCTTCTTCAGCCAAGCGTTGCAAGGCGAGGCTCATCTTTTCTTGGTCAGACTTGGTCTTCGGCTCAATCGCAATCGAAACTGGTGGTTCTGGGAAGGTGATACTTTCAAGTACGATTGGATTAGCAGGGTCACAGAGCGTGTTACCGGTAGTAGTACCCTTAAGGCCAACAATGGCAGCAATGTCGCCAGCGCCTACTTCAGATACTTCAGCACGTGAATCAGCCTGCAAGCGCACAATGCGTCCAACGCGCTCTTTCTCACCTGTTGAGCTGTTTAGTACATAGGAACCAGCGGTAACTTTACCTGAATACACGCGGAAGTAAGCCAGCTTACCAACAAATGGATCACTGGTAATCTTAAAGGCCAAGGCAGCAAATGGTTCGCTTTCAGATGGCTTACGCTCAATCTCATCACCAGTCTTAGGGTGAGTACCCCAGTTTGAATCAATGTCGAGTGGGCTCGGCAAGTAATCGTTAACCATGTCGAGAACCTTCTCAACAATCACACCACGACCATCACCACCAGTTACAGGGAAGAATGCGCCAGTAAGCGTTGCAGTACGAATAGCTTGCTTGATCTCTTCAGTAGAAAGTCCTTCTTCACCAACCTCGAAATACTTCTCAAGCATGGCTTCGTCTTCAGCAACAGCATTTTCAATAAGCAATGAACGATACTTCTTCACCTCATCGGCCATGTCGGCTGGAACTTCAGTTTCGGTCAACTCTTTGTCGGTGAACTCTTTATAGGTGTAGGCTTTTAGTTCAACTAGGTCAACCACACCATTAATCTGCTGCTCAAAGCCAATTGGCAAGTGGACCGGGAAGGCGCGCTTGCTTAAGCGGTTATGGATTGAATCAAGTGACTTGTAGAAATCGCCACCTGTTTGGTTGATCTTGTTGATGAAACAAATACGAGGAACATTGTACTTGTCGGCCTGACGCCATACTGTCTCAGACTGTGATTCCACGCCCATTTTCCCGTCGAAGACCACACAAGCACCGTCAAGGACACGGAGAGAACGCTCCACCTCAACGGTAAAGTCGATGTGTCCTGGGGTATCAATAATGTTGATCTGGTTACCCTTCCAGAAACAGGTGACAGAGGCAGCCACAATGGTAATACCACGCTCGCGCTCCTGAGCCATCCAGTCAGTGGTAGTTTCACCTTCATGAACCGCACCAATCTTGTGCTTAAGGCCCGTACGGTACAGGATACCTTCCGTAGTCGTAGTCTTACCTGCGTCGATGTGCGCAATAATACCCAGGTTGCGGATATTCTTCATTTCAACTTTCTTGTCTGCCATTCGTTCTTCCTTAATCCTGTGGCGCCAAATACGCAAGTGGATTCATGTTAATTATTCTTTGCCCAACACTAAAATGAGTGCCGTAGCACGTTCCCTGTTATTTTGCCTGAAAAAGCTATATATTGCAACTAAAAACAGCAATATACTATTCGGTATGATCTTCACCGAAGAGATCACCTGCAAGCTGCTTTGCGCGAAGGTCTAGGTACCAAGCGTGTAGAGAGGGTGCGGTAACTTCAGTGACAAAAGTTCCAAATGCAAACAACCCTGCAAAACAGTCGGAAACCATATAATAATCAGCAATATTCAATGGTTCACGTTCCGTAATTGCATCACGAATCTCTTGTGCTCGCATTTTTTTATCAAATGCTTGGTGTGTACGACGTAAACCAGCGTCAAACAGTAGATTGTCGGAAGTTATCAAAAGTCTGTCTTGCTCTGCCATAACGAAAACCTGTGGCTATAGGATTCTCTCCAGGCTGTCATAAACAACACCCATAAATGCGTCTTTTGCCCGAACAAGGCCCCGCAGTACTGTCAATCGGGTTAACGTGAGAGTACCTACTGGCTCGAAAGTTTGTACTTGTATCGGATCTTGTTCGCTGTAACCTGGTGTAGTTTCTGGCATCGTGAGCTTGTTTAATAGCGTGCGAAGTGAGCGAAGGCACGGTTGGCTTCGGCCATCTTGTGAGTGTCTTCTTTCTTCTTAACAGCCGTACCGGTGTTGTTGTAGGCATCGATCAACTCAAGCGCAATGCGGTCTTCCATGCTCATGCCTTTACGAGAGCGAGCCGCCTGCACGAACCACATCATTGTAAGGTGATTCTGGCGCTGACCTTTAACTTCAAAGGGAATCTGGTAGTTAGCACCACCAACACGACGAGAACGAGTCTCCATATGTGGCTGTACGTTCTTCATGGCAGTTTCAAATACTTCAATCGGGTTCTGAACTTTAACCTTATCAGCGGCTTTTTGCATGCCACCATATACAAGACGCTCAGCAAGCTGCTTCTTACCGTTTAACATAACGCGGTTAATAAGGCGTTGTACTTGTACGCTGTTGTACAAGCGATCTGGTTGAATATCACGAACAAGTGACTTAGTTTTCTTACGAGGCATTACTTGTCCTCCTTCTTCGTACCGTACTTAGAACGGCCTTGCTTGCGGTTATTTACACCCTGGAGGTCGAGTGCACCACGTACGATGTGGTAGCGCACACCAGGAAGGTCCTTTACGCGTCCACCGCGAATCATAACTACGGCGTGCTCTTGCAGGTTGTGACCTTCACCACCAATGTAAGCCCATACTTCGTAACCATTTTGCAGACGTACACGGGCAACTTTACGAAGCGCTGAGTTTGGCTTCTTTGGTGTTTTGGTAGTTACCTTTACACAGACCCCACGCTTGAACGGCGCAGACTTCTCATAGTTTTTGGTCTTGAGGTTGTTAGTAACGCGATGCAGCGCAGGGGACTTCGACTTTTTCGAAGCCTTGGCACGCGGCTTGCGCACTAACTGACTAATTGTTGGCATGAATTCTCCTTTAGATGTGATCTTCTGCAGTACCCTACATGCCGTTATTGGGCAGCTCGGATCACTTAATTAACGTATTAACTTTACCAGAAAACTGGCTATTGTTCAACTAGCTCTTCTTCGACAACGTCTTCTTCGGCCTGATAGCCCGTACCGACAGGAATACGACGACCCAAGATCACGTTTTCTTTAAGACCAAACAGACGGTCTGTCTTGCCGCTGGTGGCAGCAGCAATCAGTACACGGGTAGTGTCCTGGAATGAAGCAGCACTCAGGAATGAGTCAGTTGACAAGCTTGCCTTGGTAATACCAAGGAGTAGCTGATTAAACTTCGCAGGTTGCTTGTTCTCAGCCACGAGCGTTTCGTTAGCTTCAACAACCGCAAGTTTACTTACGATATCGCCCGTAACGAATTCGCTGTCACCAGCTTCTTCGATCTGTACACGGCTAAACATCTGGCGCACGATAATTTCAAGGTGCTTGTCGGCAATATTCTGACCTTGACCAGCAAAAATTCCCAAGATTTGGTTCATGATATAGCGCTGAGTTGGCTCAACACCTTGCAGGCGCATGAGATCTTGAAGGTTGATCGAACCATTTGTCAAACGCTCACCAGCCTTGATCTTGTCGCCATCCTTAACAAACAGCTGCTTGTAACCCGGAATTTCGTAACGAATCAAGCTCTTGCTACTAGGCACAATAATGATCGCCTTGTCGGTAATTTCAGCCTTGCCAGCGAAAGGTGCGATTAATGGTTCGCTGCTATCTTCTTGAGCAGCTACCACATCTCCAATAGCCACATCGGTGCCACTCGCAATGTGTGGCTTACGGCCCTTGAGCGGCAACTCAACTTGATTGTCTTCATCGGCGTTTATCTGGATCACATAGTGCTCACCTTCTTCCCAGACGGCAGCTGTGCCAGAGATATCTGCAATGAAGGCTTGACCCTTTGGTTGTCGTACCTCAAACAACTCTTCGATACGTGACAAACCTTGGGCTGTGTCATCGGCCACAAGGGCACCTGAACGGTGCTTCGAGTCAAGACTCAACTGCGTACCCGGCTCACCAATACTCTGAGCGGCAATCACACCAATTGGGTGATGACCAACTACGAGCTCGCCGGTTGCAGGATCAACACCGTAAGACTTCTGTGGAACGCCACGAACACTGCTCGAAGAGAGCGCACTCATGATACGAATGCCATCGAGCTTCTCGTCGGCTTCAATCTTAGCCGCTACGTCTTTGGTGAACTGTTCACCGGCCTTCAAATAGCCCTTTACATCTTCAGCAGCGAAACGACCCTCTAAGCGCGAGCCGTAGCTTACACCAATTTCTTCGGCATCGGCGCGAAGCATAGCGAAGCCTGGATCGGTGTCATCATCGTCGATGGTAAAGACATCTTGGCCAACATCGACCAAACGACGCGTCAGGTAACCGGCATCGGCCGTCTTGAGGGCGATGTCGATAAGCGCCTTACGGGTACCACGCGTACCAGTAAAGTACTCAAGTGGCGTGAGGCCTTCAACGTAACCTGACTTAATTGGTAGTTCAATGACATTACCACCAGCATCCTGGAGTACACCAAGCATACCAACGGCGTTTTTCATCTGTGAAACATTACCACGTGCTCCAGAGTTAATGGCTATAGCTGTTGCCGTGTTCTCACCAGTCATTTGCTGTGAAAGCAAATCTTGCACCTGGTTCTCGATCTTAGTCCAGTTCTCTACTGTTAGGCGGTGACGCTCGTCATCAGTAATGAAGCCCTGCTCATATTGTTCAGCAATAGCAGTAGCACGCTTTTCACCCTCTTCAAGCAGTTCGGGCATGCCCACAATAGCGCGGAAGTCGCCCATACCCATGCTCAAACCTGAGCGGGTGGCATACTCGAAGCCAAGGTCCTTCAGATCGTCGGCGATTTCGGCTGTCTTGTCTTGACCATACTTGCGGTAAACAAGCGCCATTACAGCAGCCAGTTTCTTCTTAGTCATTGCCTCATCTTGGAATGGGAAATCTTCTGGGAAGATCTCATTAAAGAGGAAGCGGCCAAGCGTAGATTCACGGACTTCACCGCGGAATGGAATACGCACACGGCTCTGCAGCTTAGCAGTACCGGCATCGAGCGCCATAATAGCTTCTGCCAGGCTCATGAAGCTTAGCGTTTTACCGTTGCTATCTGGTAGTTCGTACGTTAGGTAGTAACAGCCAAGCACAATATCTTGCTCAATATGCAGGATTGGTGAACCATCAGCAGGCTTCAACAAGTTCTTATTGCTGGCCATAATGGCTTGTGCTTCGGCTTGTGCAGCGTCAGACAGCGGCAAGTGGACAGCCATCTGGTCACCATCAAAGTCAGCGTTAAAGCCTTTACATACCAATGGATGCAACTGAATAGCCCGACCCTCAATCAGTACTGGCTGGAAGGCCTGGATACTCAAACGGTGTAGACTTGGGGCACGGTTCAGGAGTACGTACTTGCCCTTAATGACTTCATCAAGAGCATCCCAGACGGCGGTTTCACCAGTTTCAATCATACGAGTAGCGCTACGAATGTTGTGAGCGTACTCGTTCGTAATGAGCCAACCAATGACAAACGGCTTGAAGAGTTCAAGGGCCATCATCTTCGGTAGACCACATTGGTTAATCTTGAGTTCTGGACCAGCCACAATAACCGAACGACCAGAGTAGTCGACACGCTTACCAAGCAAGTTCTGACGGAAGCGACCCTGCTTACCCTTGAGCATATCACTCAATGACTTCAGGCGGCGACGCTGGCCTGTGGCGGCAACGGCGCGACCAGAACGAGCGTTATTGTTGTCAATCAGGGCATCAACAGCCTCTTGAAGCATACGTTGTTCGTTGCGACGAATAACTTCAGGCGCATTAAGCTCAATCAGCTTCTTCAAACGGTTATTACGGTTGATCACACGCCTATACAGGTCATTCAAATCAGATGTCGCAAAACGTCCACCAGTTAGCTGTACCATTGGTCGTAGATCTGGAGGAATAACTGGAAGAACGGTTACACACATGCTGCTTGGCTTAATGCCAGCACGTTGCATGCTTTCCAGCAAACGCAAACGCTTCATGATCTTCTTCTTGCGTTGTCCCTTGGCTTCTTCAGCTTCAGCGGACAAATCAGTAATCAGTGTGTCGAGATTTACATCATCAAGTAGATCTTTTAGCGCAGAACCCCCCATACCAACCTCGATCAGGTCAGCTAGTTCGTCTGGGAGTGCGCGGTAATCGGTCTCACTAATGAGATTCAGCTTTTCAAGGCTTGTTACCTGGTTCTTGAACTCGTCGAAATCAACGCTAAGCTCTTCAAGCTCTTTGGTTTGCATTTCTGCCAGCGCCTTAAGGTTGGCCTCTTCGGCTTCGGCCTCTTTTTCGTAGCGCAGCTTAATCGCTTCTTTGGCCGCTGCAAACTCAGCTTCTTTATCAGCTAAGATCTGATCACGCTTTTCGGTGTCAACTGTCTTAATGATGTAGCTTGCAAAGTAAGCTACGCGCTCTAGGCTTTTCACGGTCATACCGAGCAGTAGGCCAATTGCACTTGGGGTGCCACGAAGGAACCAGATGTGTGCAACGGGGCTCGCCAGGCTAATATGGCCCATACGTTCACGGCGAACAATCGCTTTAGTGACAATTTCACCGTTCTTATCAACGGCCGCTTCACGCGAACGAACACCCTTATATTTGGCATCATGAGGGTTTATGTCTTTAACTGGTCCGAAAATTCGTTCGCAGAACAAACCATCTCGTTCTGGTTTTTGGGTACGATAGTTAATAGTTTCCGGCTTGGTTACCTCGCCGTATGACCATTCCATGATGTCACCAGGGCTCGCAACGCTCAAGCGCACCGAGTCAAAATCAGCAATATCAGTGCCGTAAGAATAACGCTTCATTACGCGGCCTCCTCTTCTTCAGTTTCTGTTACAACGAACTCCGCGGTGTCATCTGCCACTACATCTTCCGAAATGATAGTTGTAGCAGGCAGGTCATCATCGAGCTCCATGACGACAAACTCTTCACCAATATGATCTTCTGTTGTCATGTCAATGTCAGCAATTGTTGGTGCAGGCACTTCGACATCTGCCAAATGCGCTGCCTCATCCTTGATATTCTCAGCAAGCACCTCTTCGGCATCAATAACAGCATCAGAAGCAACCAAGTCAATCTTAAGGCCTAGACCTTGCAGTTCCTTAACAAGCACGTTAAAGCTTTCTGGAACCTTTGGCCCAACAATCTCTGTGCCCTTAATGATAGCCTCGTAAGCCTTTGAGCGACCATAAACGTCGTCTGACTTAATCGTGAGCATTTCCTGAAGGGTGTTTGAGGCGCCATAGGCTTCAAGTGCCCACACTTCCATTTCTCCAAAGCGCTGACCACCGTTTTGCGCCTTACCACCAAGTGGCTGCTGTGTAACCATGGTGTATGGTCCGGTTGAGCGCGCGTGGATCTTGTCGGCGATCATGTGGTTGAGCTTAATCATGTACATTGAGCCAACCGTGGTGCGCTCCTTAAAGGCTTCACCAGTGCGACCATCGTAGAGCTGCTGCTTACCATCTTCTGGTAGGCCAGACTCCTTCAAGAGTTCTTGAATCTTCTCAGGTGTCACACCGTTGAAAGCTGGGCTGGCAACTTGGAGTCCTAGGGCACGAGCGGCCATACCAAGGTGAGTTTCGAACAATTGACCAATGTTCATACGACTTGGTACGCCGAGTGGGTTCAAAATGATGTCCACTGGAGTACCATCTTCCATAAACGGCATGTCTTCAACAGGCAGGATTCGGGCAATAACACCCTTGTTACCGTGACGACCACCAAGCTTGTCACCAACGCTAATCTTGCGCATTTGAGCAACAAACACCTGGATTTGCATGAGAACACCAGCTTTCAGCTCGTGGCCAGTGGCGCGACTGAAGATCTTCACGCCTACAACCTTACCGTGCTTACCATTGCTCATACGCTGCGAGGTGTCACGTACTTCCTTGGCTTTCTCACCAAAGATTGCGCGTAGCAAACGCTCTTCAGAGCTGAGCTCTTGCTCACCCTTAGGAGTAATCTTACCGACCAAAATGTCGCCAGGGTGTACTTCTGCACCAATACGTACAATACCTTCTTCGTCGAGATGACGCAGGGCATCTTCTGATACATTAGGAATATCTCGAGTTACAATCTCTGGGCCAAGCTTGGTTTCACGAACTTCAACCATGTAATCAACAATGTGAACAGAGGTAAGCGTGTCATCTTCAACCAGTTTGCGACTAATGATGATAGCGTCTTCGAAGTTGTAACCAGACCATGGCATGAAGGCAGCAACAAGATCTTTACCAAGCGCCAGCTCACCGCCAGAGATACTCATACCTTCGATGAGTGGATCACCGGCTTTTACTTTATCGCCCGTGTTAACCACAACGCGCTGGTTGATACTGGTGCCTTCGTTACTACGAATATAGTGCAAAGGATTGTAGGTAACGGTGCCTTCTTTATACTTTACGACTACTTCTTCGCCAGTTGCCTTGGTGACTTCGCCGTCGGCTTCAGCAATGATCAGCTGGCCGGTGTTACGAGCGGCTGGAGCTTCCATGCCCGTACCAACCCGTGGAGCCTGTGGGAATACCAATGGCACTGCCTGGCGCTGCTGGTTACTACCCATGAGTGAACGGTACACGTAATTCTTTTCAATGAAAGGAATAAGACCAGCACTTGAACCAATGATTTGCTTACGACTGGCATCCATGTGTGTTACGTCATCGGCGTCAACTTCACCAGACTTCAGGTGAGATCGTGCACTCACACGAGCTTCTTTGAAATAACCGTTCTCATCGAGTTCTTCACCAGCACTGGCGATAACGGCAATTTCTTCTGCTGCCGCATCCAGGTATACAACCTCTTTCGTCACTTGAGCCTTCACCGGCCATGTAACCTGGCTTTTAACAGCGGCAAGCTTCTTGGCTTGATCAGCAGTAATCTTCGAGCCTTTTTTAACAATTACTTTGCCTTTTTCATCTTCAAGATCGGCCGAGGCAATGTGACCTGCGGCATTTTTAGCGGTAACTGCATTTAGAACTTTACGGTAAGGCGTTTCTACAAAACCATAGTCGTTAATACGAGCGTACGAAGCCATGTTAAGCACCAAACCAATGTTGGCACCTTCTGGGGTTTCTACGGCACAAATACGACCATAGTGAGTGGCATGCGCGTCACGAACTTCAAAGCCTGCACGTTCACGGCTCAGACCACCAGGGCCCATAGAGCTCAAGCGACGCTTGTGAGCAAGCTCAGACAGTGGATTGATTTGGTCCATGAACTGTGACAACTGTGAGCTGGCAAAGAACTCACGAACAGCGGCTACAACAGGGCGGGCATTAATCAGCTGGGAAGGTGTAACGGTCTCGATTTCGCTCATAGACATGCGGTCTTTAGTGTTGCGCTCCATACGAAGCAAACCAATGCGGAACTGACGCTGCACCAGTTCGCCAACTAATTTCACGCGGCGGTTAGCCAAGGAATCAATGTCGTCGGCAGGCTCTTGTGTGTTATTTAAGCGAATAATTTCTGCAATAATGGCGGTTAGGTCTTCGAGGCGCATAACGCGATTCTCGATGGTATTTGGCACATCAAGATTCAAACGCTTGTTTATCTTATAGCGTCCGACACGACTAAAGTCGAAGCGCTTAAAGTTATAGAACATGTTTTCAATCAAACTGCGAGCATTGTCGACGGTGGCAAGATCGCCAGGACGTAAACGGCGGTACACTTCGATCAATGCTTCATTAACACCCTTGGTTGGATCCTTTTCGAGGGTTGCGTCTATGTAGCTTGTTTTACCGGAGTCAACGTGTTTGAATGCCTCTTTCATCTGAGCCTCTGACAGGCCAAGAGCTCGCAGTAAAGTTGTAACAGCCAACTTACGCTTGCGGTCGATCTTCACAAACAATGCACCAGATGCAGCGGTCTCAAACTCAAGCCAAGCACCACGGCCCGGAATAACCTTGGCACCATAGAGGTTCTGGGTACCATGCAGGTCACCCGTAAAGAATACACCTGCCGAGCGGATAAGCTGTGAAACAACGACACGTTCAGCACCGTTAATAACAAAAGTACCGCGATTGGTCATCCACGGATAATCACCAAGGTAGATCTCTTGGTCTTTTACTTCACCTGTTACTTTGTTGGTTAGCTCAACAGTGGCCTTAAGTGGAGCTTCGTAGGAAACGTTATTCTCACGAGCCTCAGCTTCACTCATCTTTGGATCTTCAAAACGATAATCCTTAAAACGAAGTGACAACTTGGTGCCGGTGTAGTCATCGATTGGACTTATCTCAGCCAATAACTCACCAAGACCCTCTTCGATAAACCACTGGAAAGACCGGTTTTGATGGTCTACCAAATTTGGCAGATCGAGGGCATCATCGTCATTAGTAAAGTATGTTCGTGTTTGCTTTGCACTTGCTTTAGCGGTGGTGCTTTTTGCCATACGCGTTACGCTGCTCCTTAGTTAGTCGTTATATATACGTAAAATAAGCCCATACATCGTCAAAATTAGGGTTTATTTACGTTATTTTTGTTGATTGATAATTTTAGCGCGCGAAGGATCCCTACTAATTGGCTTTTGATACTTGCGTAAGATTCCATGGAAACACAAGCACGGCCAAAGTACACTACTTCTTAGCCTAAGAGTGTGGGCTATGTATGGCTATATGTCAAGTTGTTTTTTTGCTTACAGCTTTGGCAATGTCTCAATAACTTTGTCTACGAGGCCATACTGCTGCGCTTCCTTGGCATCCATCCAGCGATCGCGTTCCATGTCCTCATGGATTTGCTTGATCTTTTGTCCGGTGTTTTGGGCCATTATCTCTTCGAGCAGTTTCTTAACACGCAGGCTTTCACGAAGATCAATCTCTTGATCGGTTACCTTACCGCGCGTACCTGATGACGGCTGATGAATCATAACTGTCGAGTGCGGCAACAAGAAGCGCTTACCTTTGGTGCCTGAACTTAATAGGAAAGCCGCGGCAGAGGCCTGCATGCCAATACCAACTGTTTGAATATCATTCTTTACGTGTTGCATTGTGTCATAAATAGCAAGAGCATCATACACACTACCACCGGGGCTATTGATGTATAGGTAAATATCTTTCTTGGGATCTTCAGCTTGCAGGAATAACAGCTGAGCAACAATCAGATTTGCGGTATGTTGATCTACTTGTTCACCTAAGAAAATAATACGCTCTTTTAAAAGGCGGGAATATATATCATAGGCTCGCTCAACACGACCTTCTTGTTCTATAACTGTTGGGATCAATGGCATAAATGGCACCCTTTCGTATTAGGTACATCCATAATACCGAATTAGCACTCGTAGGTCAAGAGTGCTAATTGCATCTGTCGAGAGCCGGTTACTTAGTCGCGTACTCAGTAAGTTTGTCGAGGGTTTTCTCGGTCAAAATCCGTGAAGCAATATCACGTCGTGTTTCAGGCTTGGCAAGCTCAGCTTGCATCTGAGGGTCTTGGTACTGCTGTTTCAGGATTTGCATGCGCACATCAAGCTCATCTTCCGTTACGCCCAAGCCTTCGGCTTCGGCAATCTCGGCCAGAATGAGGCTTGCTTTAACACGCAGTTCTGCCTGCTCACGCTTTTGCTCGCGGTGTTCTTCGGCAGTCACGCCTTCTTCTTTCAAATGGTCTTCCCAAGTTTGGCCACGATACATCAGGTTTTGACGCTCGTCTTGCTCCATACGATCAATCTGATTATCAACCAATATCTTTGGCACGTCCAAGCTGCTCTTCTTAGCTATTTCCTCAACCAACTCGGACTGGTACTGGGCATCTGCTTCGCGCTGCCTTTCAAGGCTAACCTGCTTCTTAATGTCTGCCTTAAGTTCGGCTAGGTCTTTAAATGGCCCAACGGTCGAAGCAAAAGTATCGTCGAGCTTTGGCTTCTTCACTTCTTGTACTTTGGTTACTGTTACAGCAAAGGTGACCTTTTTATTTGCAAGAGTCTTAACGCCATAATCTTTGGGGAATGTAAGGGTAAAGGTCTTTTCTTGATTAGCCTTCATGCCGATCACATTATCTTCAAAGCCAGGTATAAAGGTATTGCTGCCAAGAACAAGCGGGTAGTCCCTGCCATCGGCACCATTCACGGGTTCACCCTCGGCATTGGTGCCCTTGAAATCGATCCACACCTGATCATCTGCCTTTGCAGCACGATCTACATCAACATGTTCAGCGGCACGCACGCGTAGTGATTCGAGCACTTCATTCACATCAGCTGCGGTGAGCTTAACTTCAGGGTGCGCCTTTTTGATCTTCTTGTAATCTGCTAACTTTACTTCACCGATCACCGGTAGCTTGGCCTCGAACTCAAGGGTTGTATACGGCACGAATTTGCTGATGTTGATTTCTGGCTGACCAACCGGGCGCAGTTTATGAGCCTCGACGGCTTGGCTGAATAGTTGCTGGATACCTTCCTCAAGAAAATCAGTCTGTAGGGCATTCGGATCAATATTCTTTTCAAGAATAGCTGGCGGGATATTATTTGAACGAAAACCAGGCACCTTAATACGTCCTTGGTAGTGACCCAGGACGTGTTTCTTAATGGCTTGAAGCTCGTCTTCAGTTGCAATTACCGTCACGACAGCTTCAGTGTTGGTGGGGTGAGATATTTTTACTTGCATCAAGACGTGAGTCTAACAGATTCAGATCAGTTTGACCAGGGTGAACACGCCGGCGACAAACCAGACCACCTCATACGGCAGATTGTATGGTCGTTCGGCCCATTGGACCTTGGCGTGAAAACGCTGAACAATATTAAGTGGTTTTTTTGGCTTGCCAAGTAGTTGTCGAACCCACAATGGGAACCACATAAGATCAGGGCTGGCGGCAGCTATACCACACGCGATTGCCAACAGCCAATACTGTGGCTGCAACACCACTAAGCTGCCTAAAATAATGAGCGCGATCGTAAAATCTACTGCCAGGATTGGCGCAAGCTTCTTGCCGGTAAACTTGGGATCACTGTAATGTGGTATTGCGTCGAGAACAAAGTGTGAAACAAAGGCCAGACATATAGCAACTACGGGCTGATGGACCGACAGACCAATTAGAACACCAGTTAGCGTGTGGTTTGTGGCTGTCATGCTAGTTTCGGTAATCTTTTACAATACTTGCCACGCGTTCAAGATCGTGTGTTTCTTCTTTGCCAGTTACGATGTCTTTTAGCTTAAACCGTTCTTCGGATAGTTCTTTTTCGCCAACGAACAGCACATAACGTACGCCTTTTTTGTCAGCACTCTTAATCTGTTTGTCTGGTTTTCGGCCGGTCATATCAAAAGCCACATTTACGTCTGCCTTGCGAAGTTCATTTGCGACTTGTTGTGCACCCTCGTATACGTCACCAATTGCAACGATGTACACATCTGTCTCGGTCTTGATTTCAGGCATCAGCTTATGGCTTTCTAGGAAGTTTTCGAGCGTTGCATCACCCATTCCAAAGCCCACCGTTGGCACTGGCTCTACGCCAAATAAACCAACCAGTCCATCGTAACGGCCGCCGCCAAACATGGCACGATTATTCTCTGGAGCCGTATCAAAAACCTCAAAAACAATGTCAGTGTAGTAGTCAAAACCGCGCATTAGCGTGGGGTCAAAAACGGCGTTGGTAATGCCGTCGGCCTGCAGTAGGTCAATGAGTGTCTGGATTTCGGTTGTGGCGCCTTTAAGCGCTTCGACTTTTGGCAGATCCGTTAGCGAGGAGAGCTTAAGGAACGCCAATAATGTATCTGTTACCTGCTGCTTAATTTGGGCTGGTGTAAAGATAGCCTCGGCCTGTTTCTTGAACTGCGTCTCTTCAAGCTTGTGGTAGCGATCGATTAGGCGAATCATCTCCTCAGCTTGTGATTGTTCAAGCCCCAGTACATCACTCATGAATGCATTAATAAGCTTCCGACTATTGAGTTTGATGCTATACATATCCCGCTTGGCACCAAACGCCACCATAACAGCGTCTGCTACTTGGACTATTTCACGCTCAGCAGCCAAGCCTTCAACGCCAAAAATATCAACGTTCAATTGCCAAAACTCGCGTAATCGCCCACGTTGTGGCCGTTCATAACGCCACAAGTTGGGAATTGAGTACCAACGCACCGGATATGGCAGCTCTTGGCGCTTGGCCGCTACCATGCGGCTCACTGTTGGCGTCATTTCGGTACGGATCGTTACGCTTCGATCACCACGATCTTTGAACGTGTAGGTTTGTTCATTTACAATCTCATCACTTGTTTTACTGGCATAAAGCTCAGTTGGCTCTAAAATTGGAGCATCGTATTCTTCGTAACCAAAACGCTCGCAGACTGTTTGCCAAGTAGCAAACAGGTACTTTTGGAAACGCTTCTGCTCAGGGTAAAAGTCGCGGGCGCCTTTATAGGGTTGGGTAGATATTGCCATATAGGCTTTTATTGTAGCAGAATCTTGGTGACGCGATGAACACGTTGTACATGTAGTGTCAATCTATAATCCTATCCACACCTGTATTATTGAACTGGTCTATTCTTTGGGTAACGCGCTTGCGGCAGAAATAAAGGTTGGATAACTCCTGCGTCGCATTGGATCAAGAAGTGTAGCCCGTATGCGTGTATCGTATAGGGTTGGATAAACTCCATTATCAAGAGCCTTTGCATGCAAGTAGTTATTGAAGGATCTCTGGTAGCATGCTGCGGCATGCCAAGCAGAACCGGTTATTAGGGACATATTTCCGAGGGACTTCCATTGCTTGGCAACTTCGGCATAGTTTGTATCTGTAACCAAGGCTGCACGTTCAAGATCTAGGATACCTTCGGCGGCACTAAGCAGTGGTTCGAGAGAGTCAACGGCAAGCGGTGCGACAGGAAAAACACCAGTTATTGTATCTGGCGGAAACCATCGGCAGGGTACTTGCGCTGTCCAGGTCGCCCCAGGGCCACCATCGTCGTGATCTTCATTTTGATGAAAGCGACGTGGAAGAAGTGCAAGGGTTGAGAGAAGTCCAGATTGTCCTAGCTCCAGAGCGACTCTATCTGCTTGATGGATCAAAGTACTGTCAGCGAGCTCTACTTCAATGTTTAATTGGGACTGAATAGGAGTTACATGTACAATAGCCTGCTCATTTTCCAGCGTATACGTGTTTGAGGTACGCATTCTATCTCCTTTAGCAACGATTACTTAGCGGATTCATACAACTATTGTATCATGTTTGTGCTCCGAAGTCAATTTGTTGGCAATGCTCGGTACGAATATGGCATATAAGTTTAGATACCAAGCATTTAATTAACAGCTACGTGCGCTCGAGCGGTTGTCCAGATCGAAGTTGAGGTAAAGAAAATGAGCCTTACGGCTCATAATTCAAAATCTGGTGCGCGAGAAAGGACTTGAACCTTCACGCCTTGCGGCACTAGCTCCTAAGGCTAGCGTGTCTACCAATTCCACCACTCGCGCATCTAGGTGACTATTTTACGAAATTCGGCGATAAAATGCTAGTTGTGCGTCGCCATAATCTTTTTGTGTAACTAGCTCGAGTTCTTTGAGCTTGGGGAGCTCAATCTTGCCTGGCCACGATAGCACATACAATCCATTTGGTTTTACATTACGCACCAGCTTATACAAGCTTAGTAGTTGCACATCATCATAGGGCGGATCACACAGCACAACATCAAACAACGCATTACGGTTTTTATTTGACCACGTGCCGGCATTGATGTGCACGAATTTAATACGTTCCGACAAACCCAGTTGCTCGATGTTAAGCTGAACCGTTTTCTTGGCGTTATTGTCGATGTCCAGAGCAGTAACGTGCCGAGCGCCACGACTTACTGCCTCAAAGCCCAGGGCACCGCTACCTGCAAAAGCATCGAGAATAGTTAAACCCTTAATGTCACCAAGCATGTTAAAGATCGCCCCACGGATTTTGTCGCTCATTGGATGCGTGCGGTGACCGTGCGGGCTTTCGAACTGTCGCCCACCTAAGTAACCTGCAATAATGCGCATTATTTTACCTTTCCGGCGTCAACGAGAGCACTGTACCAGGCAAATGTCACCGTGCGCACAATAATCGGCCCAAGTTTGTGGCGAACTTGCCAAGCCAAACGGGGAGTCCAGCCCTTCCGCAAGAAAGAATCATACATATCAAGCACGCCAATCTCTCGGGCTGAGCGATGAAACACTTGTACGATACCAATCTCGTGCGCTAATTTCAGCTCTTTAGGAGTTGGTATGGCATCACTAAAGGTTAGTGGCTTAATCAGAAAGGCCACACCAAGCTCAAATGAAGCATGCGAGGTATACAAGCCATGTGTGCCCCACATCTTCCAGTTGTTCTTGAGGCGTTCACGGTG
The DNA here is from genome assembly GCA_964394925.1 of uncultured Candidatus Saccharibacteria bacterium. Lineage (GTDB taxonomy): Bacteria > Patescibacteriota > Saccharimonadia > Saccharimonadales > CAYLGV01 > CAYLGV01. The sequence continues at coordinate 28,929 of CAYMZG010000003.1, forward strand.
TGTATCACCAGACATGACGAGCTTCTTTTTAATGGTCGTGCGCGTTTCGAGCCCTTCACCGCCCCGCAGTTTGCTTAACTCTTCTTCGTATGGGTAATGATGGGCCGGGGTAAGGCCATCAACGATAGCATGCGCCAACCAGGCGGCCTCGAAGCTAGCACGCACCATATCCTCGTTTTTCAGAGCCTTTACCAACTGATCATAGTGATCCTGAAGCATGCCATGTAGCTCAGTATCCGATTCATCGAAGGGATCGATATAGTGCCAGGGCTCATCTTTGCCTGGGCTTTTTCGTTTTATACCGTCTGGGCCGTCTTTGCCCTCAAACTTCAGTATTTCACGATGACTCGGAAAGGCGGCACCGGGCGCCAACTGTTCGATTTGACGACGTGCCAAACGATCAATCTTTTGATGGCCGCCCATAAGGGCACCTGAATGTTTACTAAATACGATTAAGCCTGAATACATAGTGTTAGTTTAAGTTGGTCACTGACCGATTAGAGCTGACTCGCTCATATAACTCTTGGTATTTTAGCAAATTTTCACCTCGATCGATGAATTCTTGTGCAGATTTGCGTGCGGTGGCAATTAAACCAACATCTGACAGCTTCGCAATGCGAAGGTCAAGCTGTCCGTGTTGTAGCGTGCCGTAGATTGCCCCTGGCCCTCGAAGCTCTAGGTCATACTCTGCCAGCTTGAAGCCGTCTGAAGATCGTTCCAGCATTTTTAGCCGAGGCGATGGGGCTTGGTTATCAGTCAGCATAAGGTAGCAGAAGCCCTGGTGCTCGCTACGCCCGACGCGCCCTCGTAACTGGTGAATCTGTGCCAAACCAAACCGCTCAGGACTCTCTATCACCATCACTGTAGCATTTGGAACATCCACACCGACCTCAATCACTGTCGTCGAAACCAAAACATCATATTCGTGCTTTAGGAAAGCCTGCATAATTTCATCTTTCTCGGCTGGTTTGAGCTTGCCATGGAGTAACGCCACTCGTCTGTGTTTAAAGAATTTGCTACTCAGCTCTTCGTAGATTTGCTCGGCCGATTTCCCTGGTGCCATGTCAGATTCCTTAATTAGGGGGCACACAACAAAGGCTTGCCGACCCTGCTCAAGTTGATGGTCAATAGCTTCATACACTTTATGACGCTCCGTCAGCGTTACTAAGCTGGTGATGATTGGTTTTCGGTTAGCAGGCTTACTGGCAATCAGTGAAATATCGAGCTCACCGTACACGGTAAGTGCCATACTGCGCGGAATCGGTGTGGCCGTCATACTGAGCGTATGCGGCATGATGCCGGCTTTAGCTTCAAGCTTCTTGCGCTGTTCCACGCCAAAACGATGTTGCTCGTCGATAATCACCAGCCCTAGGTGATCCATGCTCACTTTTTCTTGTATCAGAGCATTAGTGCCAACAATGAATCGCATATGACCTGCCGCAATCTGATCATGAGCCAAGGCTTTTTGCTTGGCAGGCAGGCCACCAACTAGTAAACCAACCGTGTCGTGCATTTCAAGTGGTTCAAGCAAGCGATGGATGGTATCGGCATGTTGGCGCGCTAGTAGCTCAGTTGGCGCCATAAATGCCACCTGGTGACCACTGTTAATCGCCATCAGGGCAGCCATTGTTGCCACGACTGTCTTACCGGAACCAACGTCGCCCTCGACTAGCCGGTTCATGGGTACTGATTGCTGCACATCCTGACAGATCGTCCAAATCACGCGTTTTTGATCATCAGTTAAATTAAATGGTAAATGACTCACGAACGCTCGAGCCAGCTTCTCGTCGAACTTCATCTCGGGGGCTTGGTGCGTAATAAGTTCATATTTGTTCATGAGCGCTGCCAGTACCAGCTCAAATACCTCCTGGAAGCCTAAGCGTCGCTGCGCGGCCAGCAGGTCTTCGCTACTATCCGGAAAGTGAATTTGCATAATGGCGTGCGCGTACGGCATAAGGCGCTCGTTATCTACAATCCACTGCGGCAATGGCTCAGGCAGACTGTTAATGAGTTGCGCGACTTCGCGGAGAGCCTTTCGAATTTGCAGTGATTTAAAGCCTTTTGTTTCGCGGTACACCGGCACAATTCGAGCTGTATTGACTGGAAAGTTGTTCGTAAGTTCCATGGAGGGGTTTTGAATAGTTAAACGTTGCCGTCTTAAACCAAAATCACCAGATATAAAGTAGCTCTGCTCGGCCTTAATAGCGCCTGCACGGTACGGCTGATTAAACCATACCAGCCGAATACTGCCGGTATTATCACTCACAACTGCCTCGGTAATATGTAAGCCCCGGCGTACATATCGTCCGCTCACTTGTTTTATCTGAGCTTCAATGGTTACGTTGCCTGGCTCTATACGGCTAATTTTCTCAACATGCGAGTAATCTTCGTAACGGCGTGGGAAATAATTAATCAGGTCTTCTATTGTTACAATACCCAAAATCTTAAATTTCTTCGCCAGCTCACCGCCAACCCCCTTAACCATGGTGATTTGATCGTCGAGCCTCATGGTTCTCGTTTTTTCATTTTCTTATATTCAGAAAATGTCATGTATGACTTGGTGTCTTCGACTTTGTCCACGAATAGCAATCCGTGTAGGTGATCTATTTCATGCTGGAGCACGTGTGCCAAAAAACCGCTGAAGTCTTTTTCGTGTTGCTTGGCAGCAGCGTCATGCCATTTCACGCGTATTTTCTCGTAGCGCGGCACCTGAGCGTATAATTCTGGCCCGCTAATGCAGCCTTCCCACATCGGCACTTTCATCCCATAGGTCTTAGTAATTACGGGGTTAATAACCATCAGTGACTCAGGCTTGAGCCGTGGTCGTGTTGGCGTGGGTTTTATGGCAATCACACTAAGAGCAAGCGGCTGGCCGATTTGTGGGGCGGCTAAACCAACACCATATGTACGCTTCTCAAGCGTCTCAGTCATATCTGCAATAAGCTTTTGGAATTTTGACGACAAAATGGTCTCAGCATCAACCACTTGGCAGGGTTCACGTAAAACTGGATCACCAAATTGTCGACGCCGTAGTACACTCATCTGTTAGGTAGTATACCAACGATGTGGATGTGAACAATTATTTGGCTTTGCGGATCAAGAAGAACACGCTTGGGCCAAAGTAGGTTTTGGCAAGTGTTGGCTGCAATAGTTTTTCAACCGAAAGCATGGCACCCTTTGGAACGAGCTTCTTTAACTTGGGGCTACGCAAGTTCGAAACAGACAGTACTTTATCTACTTTAAAACCGGCATGTGCCAACTGCTTAATAACGGTCTTAGGGTTATGGTTCACAAAAGCCACTTCGTCGTCGCGTTGGTTTTCTTTGGAACGAATATCAACTGGCTCACTTGGTAGTTTTTCAAAACGCACAATATGCTTCATGCGGTTTAGTCCGTGTGCATAATTTGCTACTTCAAGAATTAGGTAGCCGTCGTCACTTAATACGCGGTACAACTCATCAAATTCAGCACTTGGATCAGGTAAATGGTGCATTACACGGATCATGGTGATCAGATCTTGGGATTTGTCGTCGAGTTTTAGGTCATCCGCTTGCGTAATTACACGATCAACATCGGGATAATCTTTAAGGAACTGCTTGGCAATTTCGTGTTGCTGGCGAGATGGTTCCGCCAACGTCACATGATCTGCATAGTTTCGGAGGAAGACACACAAACGACCATAGCCACCGCCAATATCAGCTGCATTCTTAAAGTGTTTACCTTTTAAGAGACGCTTAATAGCCATTTCTTCGGCATCATTCTCGTAGTCACGGCCCTTCCAGTAGTCTTGGTAGTTAAAATCACCAAGGTCATAGTAGTCGGCACGCTCGGCGTTAGTTGATTGCTTGTTTTTGCTTGTAGATTTGTTTGGCATGGTTTCCTAGTATAGCACTCTTTAGATTTATTAAAATTCAACAATGGCAAAGCTATTCTTGCCGCGCTTCATTAAATTAGCGCCTTTCTTAAGGTCGGCCTCTTCTGGCGTTATCTTTTGCCCATTAACAGATATTGCCCCGCTCGATACAAACGTGCGGGCCTCTGACTTGGAGCTCGCTAAGCCTGCATCAACAATTGTCTGATACACGTCATCCGAGGCTTTTACGGTTGTGAGCTCAGTCTTTAAGACATTGACCTCGGTATCGCCCAGCTTCAGGAAATCTTCACCACCGAAGAGCACGTTTGTCACTCGCACGACTTCGTCGGCTCGCTCTTCGCCATGCACGAGCTTTGTCACCTCATACGCCAGTGCCTTCTGGGCAGCACGGGCACCAGGATTTGCTGTAAAATCTGTCATCAGTTTATCTATGGTGTCTTTGTCGAGCATGGTGAAGATCTTAAGATAGTCTTCTACTCCCACATCATCAATATTCAGCCAGAACTGGTAGAACTTATAAACGCTGGTCTGATTTGGATCAAGCCAAACCGCACCGCCTTCAGACTTGCCAAATTTTATACCGGTAGTTTTGTTGATCACGAGCGGCACGGACCACACATGAGCTTCGTTTCCAGTCATGCGACGAATAAGATCAACTCCAGCAATACTATTGCCCCATTGATCAGAGCCGCAAACCTGCAAAGTCACACCCTTTTCACGGTTCAAGTAGTAAAAGTCATAGGCTTGAATAAGCACGTAACTAAATTCGGCGTAACTAATGCCAGCGCCATCTTCGCTCAAACGCTTTTGCACAAAGTCACGCCCGAGCATCTGACGCATGGGAACGTGTTTGCCAACATCACGTAAAAATGCCAGATAACCCATGTCTTTGAACCAGTCGTAATTATCGACTATCTCGAATGGCTCTCCAGCAAATACTTGTCGGTACTGCGCGACAATACCTGCCTTATTCTTGGCGATTTCATCCATGGTTTTTAGATTACGCTCTTGTGCCTTACCATCTGGATCACCAATTAAACCCGTTGCACCACCAACCAGCAATATGGCTTTGTGCCCATTTTCAATAAAATGGCGGACCATCATAGCTGCCGCCAGATTGCCAATCTGCATGGATGACGCCGATGGGTCTACGCCAAAGTAAAACGTAATCGGATCACCATCTAATGCGGTAGGGTCTGAGAACGTTGTTTGATTAACGAAGCCACGCCAAGCAAGCTCTTCTGATAGTTTCATACTCATATTGTAGACCAGTATACCATCGTCGGTCGTCTCAGGTTATTTTCATGCTTACGCTCTAGCCTATTTTTGATATACTATGAGCATTACCAAGGAGTATAGATAGCTACATGGCAACCAAAAAAGAGGGTAGCGCGCGCCGTAGTAAAAACACGGGCCGCAAGAGTAAAAGTACCTTCGTAACGAAGAGTGGGCAGACGATCAAGATTAATCGTTCGATTGGCGATAAGGTACGGGCGCGCAAGGCCGCGTACATGCAGCGTCGGGCCGAACGCCTGGCTGGCATGCCGAAAAGCCGTATTAAACGGTTCTTTTTCCGTTTGCATCCGAAACGCCTTTATAAGTACTGGTTTAGCCGCGAGGGCGGCATCATGGCCCTTAAAATTATCGGCATCGGCACTCTGGCTGCCTTCTTACTATTAGTAGGCATTTTTGCGTACTTCCGAAAGGATCTACCAAACATTAAAGACGTTTCCGGCAATAACCTCGGTGGGAGTATCCAATACTATGACCGCTCCGGACAGACGCTCCTCTGGGAAGATTACGATGCTGTGAAGCGTATTCCTGTGCCCGGTGATCAAATTTCTGACAATATTAAGAAAGCAACCGTAGCCGTAGAGGATAAAGACTTCTTTAAGCATGGTGGTTTCGATGTTCGCGGTATTACACGCGCCACGATTAATAATGCTGTCGGCCATAACGGTACACAGGGTGGCTCAACCATCACCCAGCAACTAGTACGCCTTACGCAACCTGGCGTTGGCCAAGAGCAAACCTATAAGCGAAAGATTAAAGAGCTTATTCTGTCAGTCGAGCTGGAACGTGAGTACAGCAAGCAAGACATTTTGGTTGGCTATCTCAATGCCGCTCCTTACGGTGGTATCGAGTATGGCGTTGAGGCTGGTGCTCGGGATTACTTCCAAAAATCAGCTAAAGATCTCACCCTTGCCGAGGCTGCCATGCTCGCGTCTATCCCTAAATCACCAACCTATTATTCTCCGTACAACAAGACAGACTTTGAGAAAGACGCCCTGATTGGGCGACAGCACTATGTGCTCGACCTTATGGAGCAGCAAGGCATGATCACCGCTCAGCAACGAGATGATGCCAAGAAAGTAGACATCTTGGCTGAAGTAAAACCACGCCCTCAACACTTCGCTGGTATTCAGGCACCTTGGTTTGTGCTGACTGCCAAACAAGAGCTAGAGCGTCGTTTTACCGACAAAGCCGTGAAGCGTGGCGGCTGGAAAGTTATAACTACGCTAGACTTGAACGCACAAAAAATTGCTGAGAACCAAGTTTCTAAGGGCATCGTACAAGTTAAACGCCAAGGTGGCGATACAGCAGCCTTTGTAGCCGAAGACGTCAAGACTGGGCAAGTCGTCGCACTGGTTGGCGGTACCGACTTTAACGACCCTGACCATGGGCAAAATAACTATGCACATGATCTTGAGCTGCCTCCAGGTTCTTCCTTCAAGCCATACGACTACACAGCTCTTATTGAGATTCAGCGTAATGCCGGTGCTGGTTCAGTTCTTTATGATACAAAGGGACCTGTGCCAGGATATCCTTGTACAAGCGGTGTTAGTCGTACTGGCAACTGCTTGGTTGACTATGACCTCCGCTACCCAGGACCACTTACACTCCGCTACGCTCTAGGTGGCTCTCGAAACGTACCGGCTATTAAAGCCATGTTAACGGTAGGCGTCGACAAAACAATCGACGTTGCCCATAAGCTCATGACCAACTACGGCGAAGACGGCAAGCCTGATCCAACCATTGGCAACTACAAGTGTTACTACGACGAGCGCAACACTCAGCAAGCTCCATGTTACGCCTCATCAGCCATCGGTGATGGTGCCTACTTACGCCTCGACGAACATGTTCACGGTTACGCAACGCTTTCACGCAATGGCCTAAACATACCGCAAACCTACATCATGAAGGTAACCGATGCCTCGAAGAAAACGATTACCGAGTGGAAGCCAAGTAAAGGTGTCCAAGCAATCGATCCACAGACAGCCTACATAGTTGATGACATGATCAGCGATCCTAATGCAAGCTACCTTTCTGGCACCAAACCACACCGCTACAAGGGCTGGAAGTTTGGTGCCAAAACTGGTACCACCAACGACTCTAAAGACGGTCTCATGATGATGATGTCAACCCGCTACGCCGCTGGTGTCTGGGTCGGCTACCACAACCGTCAAAAGGTTATGGGCGGTTTTATGGAAACCATGACCATGCCAATCGTTAACGGCTTCATGAAAGCCGTTCACGATCCATTGCAGCCTGAGGAGCGCGTTAAGCCAGCTGGTATTCAGTCCTTGCCCGCCTTTATTGTTCGTTCGCACGTTGGTGTTGGTTCCGTCGAACCAAGCCCATCAACTGACCTGTTCCCATCATGGTACAAGCAACCCGGCAAAGCGACCGGTAAGGTACAAAATATTGACCAGGTCAGCAATAAACTGGCAACTGAGTGTACACCACAACGCGCCATCAAACAGCTCAGTAACGCAGATAGCAACACCTACAGTGTCGACAAATTTGTTGGCGGCGGAGGTGGTGCCGCTACAACCACCGACAAAGATGATGTTCACAAGTGTAGTGACGCCAAGCCGAGTATTACGCTCAGTCGATCAGGCAACACGCTCGTGGCTGTGGTCGGCCCTGGCAGCCACCCATTGTCCAGCAATCAATTCCCCGGTACGATTAACTTCATAGTTAACGGACAGGTCGTGTTCTCGGCGCCTGTTAGTGACAGCAGTACCACCGCCACGTACACGCCAGACCTAAACTATGATGGATCACGCGACTACACCGCGCAGGTTGTTGATAGCGTTCTCTACGACACCACTTCAAATGTGGTTTCAATGGATGGCTCAGGTGGCGGGGGTGGCGGGGGTGGTAGCCTGACACTGTTAAACGCTACTGCAAGTGGCCCCAAGATTACATTTGTGTGGAATGGAGGCACACCACCATATAAAGTCTACAAGACAACTGACCTAGTAAATGCGGTGTGTTCCAGCCCAAGCACTAGCACGTGTCAAGGAAATTACGCAGCAGGCTCATATGTAGTTAAAGATAATAATGGTTCTGGCTCAACTTCGAATAGCTTGGCCGTACCCTAAGGCTAGCTACTCTTTTTCGAGGAACGAATTTAGCGCCGCGCGTACATCACGTACGCCGGCGTATTTCGTTGGCTGCTTACCTTTTATGATGGGCCCGATGGCCACATCAAATCCAAGCTTTTTAGCTTCTGCGATGCGTTTTTCTATAAAGGGCACATGGCGTACTTCACCGCTCAGACCAACCTCACCAAAAACTACCGCATTTTGCTTAAGTTGCATGCCTTTACTTGCCGAGGCAATGGCCATGCAGATAGCCAAGTCGGCGGCTGGTTCAGTCAGTTTGATACCGCCAACAATATTTATATAGATATCTTGATCAGCTAGATTTAACTTAGTCCGTCGCTCCAGCATGGCAACTAATAGGTTGACGCGGTTAAGGTCAATACCGCTCGCCGCTCGCTTAGGGTAGCCATAACTTGTACGATTCACTAATGCTTGCACCTCTACAAGCAACGGACGGGTGCCTTCTAGCGTGGCCAGCACGATTGAGCCATCACTAACCTGCCGTTCGGCTAATAATGCAGCAGACGGGTTCTCAACAGGCTGCAGGCCTGTATCACTCATTTCAAAGATACCCGCTTCATTGGTCGAACCGTAGCGGTTCTTTACTGCTCTAAGCACCTTAAAGCCCCCATAACGATCACCCTCGAGCTGCAATACCACATCTACAACATGTTCAAGTACTTTAGGGCCCGCAATAGACCCCTCTTTAGTCACATGTCCTACCAAAATGAGCGCCGTATCGGTTTGTTTAGCGGCTTGTGTAAGCAACGCGGTACTATTCGTGATTTGGCTGACCGTACCTGCTGCACTGGCCACCGCCGAGCAACTCAAGGTTTGGATCGAATCAACAATGACGATGTCGAAGCCACCGCTTACAATGGTGGAAGTAATATCATCAGCGCTCGTGCTGGTAGCCAATTGCAAGCTTTTGCCACTTGCTCCTAGTCGCTCTGCACGCAAACCTATCTGGTGCGCCGACTCCTCACCACTAACATATAGAACCTTGTAGGCTTTGGCCAGTTGGTAGGCTAACTGCAGTAGTAACGTGCTCTTGCCGATACCCGGCTGACCCGCGATCAGATTAACACTGCCCGCCACAATGCCACCACCAAAAACGGTGTCTACTTCACTAATACCACTAATGAGCCGCTTATGATCTTTAGCTAGTGATTTACTAACAGACTGCGGGCTTAACTTGCTGCCCGATGAAACAGCACCAGCAGCCGTGCTCACAATAGGTGCTTGCTCTTGGAGGGTATTCCATTCGCCGCAGTTAAAACAGCGTCCGCTCCAGGCGGCGCTTACGGCACCACAATTAGTGCAAACAAACTGCGATGAATCCCTCTTTGCCATTTGATTAGTGTACCACTACTGTGTATTGATTGTCTCGGGTCGGCTATCAATCGATTTAACAAGTTCTGACTCTTCGTTCACAATTGCATTCCGTTTGTTCACAATCTCATTGTATTTGTCTATAAGCGCACGCACTGTACGGACCGAAGTATTGTAGGCGGTTACACTGGCATTGTAGCCAGGCACGCCTGCATTGTAGGCTTCATATTGTTTTGCGTTCAGTAAGGAATCGAGGCGTGACCGCTGATTTTTTAACGCGGCTTCTTGCGTGGATAGTGAAGCCTCGGCCGAATCAAGTTTTTGCTTGAGGTCTTTTAGTTGAATGTCATAATCCGTGACCGCTTTTTGTCGTTCAGTAAAAGCCTGCTCGTATTTTTCAGAGTAACCTACAACAGCTAACCGATTTGTGAAATAGCGACGATAGTAGGCCTCGAGGTCGGGCGGCAGATTACGCACTTCAGTGCCAAGAATTGAATGCAACTCGTTTTTTACATCAGCCCCTTCTTTTCGGTAAGCCTCAATGGTGTCTTTGATGCGCTGGTCGTTGACCTGTTGATAAGCCGTATCTAGCATGTTGTCCACTTTGGTTTTGTCCGAGGGACTCAAACGATCATAAGCTGCATGGAGTGTCTCATGAGCCGCAGTTACCTGAACCACACCGACTAGTCGCGGATCAGTTATGTTAGACAGGTAAATCCCCTGTGACGGCACGTAACAGCCCAAAACAATTGTTTTTTCGGCAGATTTACAGCTTTGTACAAAGGCTGATTTGTCTTCAAGTTCGGGATGGTAAACATAGAACAAGCGGCGCGTGTGGTCGTTCATGGTCGTATCGGTGGCAAGCTGGGCAATGGCAACGGGTGCCTGGTAGCCGCGCAGCCGCATGGCGTCATATATATTCCAACGGTTTAGCCACAGTAGGCCAGCCACGACCAACACAAACAGAAACGCAATAAGACTGGTGATTCGTAAGCGACGACTTGGCATATCCGCTAGTCTAGCATGAGCATTATTCGCTCGCTACTTGATAGCTCAATTCTTTGCCTTTATTGGCCGAGATTTTCACGATATCACCTTTGTGGAACTTGTTCTCTAGCAGTTCTAGCGCCAGATAGTCCTCAACGGTATCTTGAAGCAAACGGCGCATTGGACGAGCCCCGTTCTTGCTGTCATAACCATGTTCGAGCAAGTACTCTTTCGCCTTGGCATCAAGCTGCAAACTAATTCCATGCTTCACCAAGCGCTCGCGTAGATCACTTATTTGCAGGTCGAGAATCTTAAGAATATCCTTCTTGGTAAGCGCGTGGAAAACAATGGTTTTGTCGATACGGTTCAAAAGCTCGGGGCGCATCATCTTCTTCAATGCGTCGTACACTTTGCCCTTGTTGGCTTCGTGCAAGGCGTCAAGATCATCTTGGTCGGCTTTGTCTGCAACCTGAAAACCAAGATTAGCTTCTTTCTGTAGGCGTTCGGCACCAATGTTACTGGTCATAATAATAATGGTGTTACTAAAGTCAATCTTGCGACCTTTGGCATCTGTTAATACACCATCTTCTAAGATCTGTAGCATCATATTGAAGACTTCGGGGTGAGCCTTCTCAATTTCATCGAAAAGCACTAGGCTATACGGCTGTCGACGTATCTTGTCGGTTAGCTGGCCACCTTCATCATAGCCAACATAGCCTGCTGGGGCGCCAACCAAACGGCTCACATTGTGATGCTCACCAAACTCAGACATGTCGATTTTTATCATGGCATCATCCGAGCCAAAGAATTCGCGGGCCAGCACCCGGGCTAATTCAGTCTTGCCAACACCCGTTGGGCCGAGGAACACGAATGAGCCAATTGGCCGACCTGCCGCACCAACACCAGAACGATTGCGACGAATTGCCTTAGAAACAGCTTCTACTGCTTCATGTTGTCCAATCACATATCGACTCAGGTTCTTCTCGAGATTCAATAGATACTTCGCCTCGGAACGGATGACTTTAGTTACTGGCACGCCAGTAATGCGAGCTGTGACTTCGGCCACATCATCACTCGTCATTACAATCCGCTTAACCGCCTTGCCACTTTCCTCGAGCTTCTTTAGGTCTTCGTTAATCTGCGAAGCGCGTTGTTTGTATCGAGCAGCTTTTTCGTAGTCTTCACTGTCGACGGCTTCATCAATACGGGTTTCGACGAGCTTCAACTCTTTTTGGAGCTTACGAACCTCGGGCGGTGTTTTGCCTTTGTCTACACGGAGATGCGCTGCAGTTTCATCCAGAAGATCAATTGCCTTGTCAGGCATGAAGCGTTCGTTTATGTAACGCTTGGCAAGCGTCACGGTGTCATCAAGTACTTCATCGCTAATCTTCACCCCGTGGAACTGTTCGTAGTGTTTACGTAAGCCTTTAAGGATAGCCAGCGTTTCAGCAGGATTCGTTTCTGGCACCTGAATTGGCTGGAAACGTCGTTCAAGCGCGGCATCTTTTTCGATATGCTTGGTGTATTCAGCGGTGGTAGTCGCTCCAATCACCTGTACTTTACCGCGAGCTAAAGCTGGTTTGAGGATGTTACCCGCGTCCATAGCACCCTCTGCAGCACCCGCGCCTACAATTAAGTGCAACTCATCAATAAATACGATCGTCTTGCTGTCATTCTCCAGTTCGCCCATTACTTTTTTTAGACGCTCTTCGAACTCACCTCTGTACTTTGTTCCGGCGATCATACCGGCCAGGTCGAGCATGACGATACGCTTATCAAGGAGGCTATCGGGTACTTCTTCGGCAATAATGCGCTGAGCCAAGCCCTCTACAATAGCTGTCTTGCCAACGCCAGGCTCACCAATGAGTACGGGATTATTCTTGGTGCGTCGATTCAGAATTGTCACGACACGTTTAATCTGATTCTCGCGTCCCACGACTGGATCAAGCTTGCCCTGCCGAGCCATATCAGTAAGGTCGGTCCCGAAAAAGTCGAGCGCTGTCTTGCGCTGCTTCTTAACTTGACGACGACGGCCTTCAGTGGAAGTATCGCCGTTGTCGTCGTACTGCTGCCTATTTAAGAACTGTTCGATTTCATTGTTTAGAGCATCGACGTCAACATTCATGTCAGCCAGCAGCTTAGTAGCACGGGCATTCTTTTGGCTTAAAATACTGTAGATAATATGCTCAGTGCCGGTATATTCCTGGTTAAACTCTTGAGCAATCTCTTGAGCCATTTTTAGTGTTAGTTTGGCCGTTTCACTCAAACCCTTACCGCCCAGGTTAATAACCAGGGTTTTAGGTGTCAGATTTAGCACAAGTCGAGCACGGTCAAGCGTTACACCCGCATCAGATAAGATCTTGGCACCAATGCTGCCATCTTGCGCCAAGATACCGAGCATCAGGTGCTCAGTGCCCACGTAGGCACTCCCAAAACTACGTGCAATAGCATCAGCATGGCGCAAGCTATGCAATGCGTTGTCGGTTAAGTGGTTCAAAAATTCCTGGAAATCAGGACTATTTGGCATCAATGTATCCTACCCTTCAGCGAAATTTATATCTGTTCGCTCCTACCATTATACCAATTAGCACTCGCTGGTCAAGAGTGCTAATTAACAGCGTTCGGGGCGTTGATTTCATAATCGCCCCATTTAATTGCCATTGAGCCAATGGCATCTAGGGGGTAACTATGTATTGCAGTAACTAGCGTTTCACAATCTGAATTCTGCAAGATATACGGTGAATAACCATTTTGTTGGATTATGGAAACTATTCTTTGATAGTAACCAGTTACCCCATTATCAGGTTCGGGCAATAAACCACGATGCTCCTCTTCTGCCACTTTTTCCGCATTTTCTACTACCCATGAAATAGCTGCAAAAGGCGGTAATTCACGACTAGTGAATATGAAGTAACTGTCTGGTGCAAAACTTGAATTATGTGGACGCAAGAGAGCCACATCTTCCTCTCGTACATAAGGTGAACCGTCATTAAACAGTTCAACCTCTAATTGAACAATGTCGGTCTGACCGTCGAATGTAAGACTCAGGGGTCTATATGAGTCTGCGCCCAACAAAGTATCCATCACGCGGGGGCTGCGAAAATCAAAACAGCAGTCAAAGTCACCAGAGCCGTCTGGACGGTAGATTTTTCCAAATTCGATCTTGCAAAGGGCATTAAGCTCGGCAATACGCTCAATGGCACTATTCGCGATCTGACGATGGAACATAAGCCGCAAGGGCATCTGCTGCTTGAAGGGATCGAATTCCGGATCGATCATGAAAGCTTATCTATTCCTCGTTAGGAGTATCTTCGCCGTGCTGCTCAATTGCTTCAAGCAGTGAAGACTCAAGGGCTTCTTTCTTCTTCAAGCGTGGTGGCGAGATTTTGACGGGGCCTTCACTAACGGGAGCTTCTTGGGCAGCGTTGATGTCAAGCTCGTAACCAGTTAATTTGCTGGCAAGACGAACGTTCTGGCCGCTCTTACCGATGGCGATGCTCAGCTGATCTTCGGGAACAATAACCTTTGCTTTCTTGTTGGTTTCGTCGAGTTCAACTTTATTAACCTTGGTGGGGCTCAGGGCATTAATTATGTATTCCTTGGTGTCTTCGCTAAAGATTACGATATCGATCTTCTCTTGTTCGCCAACCTCGCTCATAACCGCGTTAACACGGGTGCCATGACCACCAACAAAAGTACCAACTGGATCTACGCCAGGCACGCTGCTCGCAACTGCAATCTTACTGCGCACACCGGCTTCACGGGCAATGTTCTTAATCTCAACAGCACCACTTTCCATCTCGGGCACTTCAGCCCGGAAGAGCCAATCAATAAATTGCGTGTTGCCACGGCTCACCACCAATTGTGGGCCACGGAAGCCTCGCTCAACATCTTTTAAGAAAACTTTGAGGCGTTGGCCAGGATAGTAGCGCTCACCTTGAATCTGTTCACTGCGCGGCATAATACCCTGGGCCTTACCAAGGTCAACACGCACAATATTGCCTTCAACGCGTGCCACAATACCGTTCACAACGGTGCCGATCTTATCCTCATACTCGTTCATGATAATGTCACGTTCAGCTTCGCGCAGACGCTGCAAAATCACTTGCTTGGCAGTCTGAGCAGCTACGCGGCCGAACGAACTAACTGATTCATGAATTTCCATCATGTCACCAATCTTGGCGTTCTTCTTCATGACTTGGGCATCCTTGAGACTAATCTCGAAGTGTTCGTCGCCAACCGTCTCCACGACTTCCTTGCTCACGTAAGCATCGACATCACCACTGTTAAGATTCATGCTGACGCGTACTTCTTGCTCACGCTCACCATAATCGCGGCGATAGGCTGCGGCTAGTGCTTGTTCAACAATTTCTTGCACGACGTCTTCGGGTAAGTTCTTCTCTTCGGCAATCGTTTTTAGGGCCATTGCCAGTTGTTTTACATCCAAATCCATTTTTATCTCCTTTACTTGTGATCAGGTTCGGTATGAAAAAAGCCGACCTGCTGGCCGACTCGTACACCTATAAGTATAACAAACATTGCGATTACGTCAATCGTCAAGCAATTGATGTAAATATCATCCTCCCCTGGCGCCTGCCAGTTTGCTAGAATAATCAGATGAGTAAAAACGTGAAACGCCTCCTTGATCAGTTTGTTCCGAAGAATTACCAATTAGCCCTTGATATTGACCGTGACGACATGACCTTTACCGGGAGCGTTACCATTGAAGGGCAAAAAGTTGGTCGCCCCAACCAGCGCCTCACCTTTCACCAGAATGGCCTCGAAATCACCGCAGTGCATGTTGTAAAACACGATAAATCTGGGGATCACGAGGTAGCGATCGATCGCATCAACCACCACAGCAAATTCGACGAAGTCCGCCTGCATGCCACGCACATGCTCTACAACGGTAGCTACAGCGTGCGCTTGGAATTTAAGGGGAAGATCACCCGCCAAATGAATGGTGTGTATCCCTGCTTCTTTGCACATGACGGAAAAGAGAAGCAGCTTATAGCAACTCAGTTCGAATCCCACCATGCCCGTGAGGTCTTCCCGTGTATCGATGAGCCTGCCGCCAAAGCTACCTTTGAGCTCACCCTCACCACACCAGCCGGCGAAACAGTTCTATCGAATACGCCAGCCAAGAAGGGCGTCGAAAAAGCCGGGCGCCTGGTAACCACCTTTGAGCCTACACCCCACATGTCAACCTATTTATTGGCATTCATCTTTGGTGAACTGGGCTATAAAGAAGCCAAGACCAAAGACGGTGTCGTGGTACGTACCTATGCGACGCCAGACAATGTGGCATTCACCGAGTTTGCTTTGGAAGTGGCCGTTAAGTGCCTTGAATTTTACGAAGAATACTTCGACATTAAATATCCGCTCGAAAAGTGTGATTTTATTGCGCTGCCTGATTTTGCCTCGGGTGCCATGGAAAACTGGGGTTGTATTACCTTTCGTGAGCAAGCTATGCTCGTTGACCCGAAGAACAGTACGCTGGCTACCAAACAATATGTGGCATTGGTTGTCGCTCACGAGCTCACGCACCAGTGGTTTGGCAATTTAGTCACCATGCGCTGGTGGTCCGACCTATGGCTCAACGAAGGCTTCGCCAGCTGGATGGAATACCTGGCCGTTGACCATCTGTACCCCGATTGGCAACTTTGGACGCAATTCGTAGTAGACGAGCAACAGCAGGCCCTCAAGCTAGACGCGCTCGAACATACCCATCCAATTGAAGTTCCGATCCACCACCCTGATGAGATCCGTACCATTTTTGATGCCATCAGCTACAACAAAGGTGCCAGCGTGATTCATATGTTGCACGAATACCTTGGGCACGAAGCCTTCAGGGATGGTCTCAGGCACTATCTGTCGACACACAAGTATGGCAACACCGACACCATTGATTTATGGGCTAGCCTCGAGAAAATATCTGGCAAACCGGTGCGTGACTTTATGCATTCATGGACAAGCTTGCCTGGCTACCCGATTGTCTCGGCAACTGTTAGCAATAAATCGGTCTCATTGCGGCAGGAGCGGTTCTACACAAACCCTGACCACAGCAAAGCCGAGCCCACCAACTGGCCGGTTCCACTCCTCGCGTCCGAGAGCGCACCAGATACACTCCATGAATCAACAACTTTATTTGCCATCCAAGATGTTGCAAACTTCAAACTCAACAGTGGTCAAAGTGGTTTTTATCGGACTGTTTACGATCCAGAGCAACTCGAACGTCTTGGTGCGCTCATAAAACAAGGCACCTTGCAGCCACTCGATCGGCTTGGTGTGCTTTTTGATCTGTTCGAGGCAGCCAAGGCAGGCTACGCCAAAACATTCGATGCTCTTCAATTCCTTGACAACTTTGCGGCTGAGGACAACTTTGCCGTTTGGGATGCCATGACCGCTTCGATTGGCAGTGTGCGCCTCATAATGGGCGACGAAGACTTGCGAGAAACCATGAAGCCCTATATTCGTAAGCTTGTGGCCGTGCAGTTAAAACGCCTGGGCTGGAAGCAGCGTAAACAAGATAGCCACTTTGATAAGCTCATGCGACCAATCATTTTGAGCCTTGCAGCAAGCGCAGATACCAAGGAAGTAGTAGACCAATGCTTGACGCTCTTCGATTCAATTGATGAAACAAGCGGCACGAGCAGTATTGACCCTGACCTGCGCGGCACCGTCCTTAGCACTGCCGCTCGGCTCGGCAACGAGCAAACCTTTAATAAACTTGTGCGCCTCCATAATGCCTCGAGCCTGAGCGAAGAACGCCTAACGATCGCGGCAGCTATTACTGGCTTTAAGCAGCCTGAACTTATCGAACGTTCCCTGAGTATGATCGACAGCAAGGATGTTCGCTTGCAGGATGTAACATTTTGGATGGCCTATAGTTTTATGAATCGTCATGCCAAGCACACAACCTGGCAGTGGCTCAAAACACATTGGTCGTGGCTGCAAGATAATCTGGGCAGCGACCTGAGTTTTTATCGTATGCCAATTTACGCTGCGCGCGTTTTTGCCGACAAGGACTTTGCTCACGAATATACAAGTTTCTTTAAGCCCAAGATGTCACCCGCGCTTGAGCGTTCCTATAACCAGGGCCTGGAGATGCTGAGCTGGCAAACCGCCTGGCGTGACCGCGCTCTCGAGGAGACTAAGGCGTTCTTTAGTTCAAAAGCTAAATAATTGGGATAAAACCCGTAACAGTTGGTGGATCACCACTGAGCTGTATGGCACTCAAAAAATACGCACCCTCCCACCTATGACGTTGAACCCATATTTCGGCGGCGAATTGCATTTGTTTGAGTTTTTGTTCGGTTAGGTAGTCAAAACCCGAGCCGTATTCATCGTTACTACGATACTTACATTCCACAAAATATTTGACTGGTCCTTTTTGGGCAACAATATCAATCTCACAGCGCGGGGTCTTCCAGTTTTGTTGCAAAATAATGAAACCCCGTGAAATAAGGTATTCGGCGGCGGCATTTTCGGCACGATGACCAATGTCTGTTGTATCCATGTGGCCATGGTAACAAAAAGTTATTAACGAATTATTAAATGTTCATACTTTTTTGAACGGGCTTAAAACTTTTTCTATGTATCTCTGTTATGCCATGCAGCTGCATGGCTTTAACATGCGCTGCCGTGCCGTAACCAACATGTTGAGCAAAACCATAGTTGGGGTATTTTTCATCCTGATCAACCATGTAGGCATCACGGCGAACTTTGGCAATAATACTGGCCGCGCTTACTTCAGGGACAAACGCATCTGCCTTCACCAGGCACTGAACACGTGTATATTCTGGCGGACAGTAATTATAGTTTCCATCCATAATAATCTCGTCGTTCAAACTGACCCCAAGCTCATCGAGAGCACGACGCACCGCAAGACGCATTGACTCCGTTAAGCCAAGGGCATCAATTTCGGCAGGCGAGACCCAGCCTTCGCCCCACTGACAGCAGGCCTCGAGCTCAGTGGCAAACTGTTCCCTGGCTCGTTTCGTAAGTTGTTTTGAATCAGTAAGCCCGTTTGGTAGTGCTCTGTCGGCTTGCAGTGCAACTACCAGGAGCGGTCCTGCCCAACAACCTCGTCCAACTTCATCGACCCCAATTAGTGTCATAATACTAGTGTACTAAAAAACCGCTCGAGCGAGCGGTTTATATTCACGCAAAAGTGTATTACGCTTCTTCGGTTTGCTTTTCCGTAGTTTCCGCTTCAGCTGATGTTTCAACAGGGGCAGACTGAGCTTCTTCAACGGGTGCTTCTGCTACCGGCTCTGGGATGTCATTAACTGCATCTCGGTCAAAATCACGACCCGTCAAACGAGCTGACTTGCCGGTACGCTCGCGCATGTAACTAAGGTAGTTGCGGCGAACTTTGCTTCGCTTAGTAACTTCAACCTTAACTACCAATGGGCTGTGCAGCAAGAAGGACTTCTCAACACCAATGCCGCTGGCGATACGACGTACTGTAATGCGACTGGTGTGCGAACCTTTGCGATCAGTACGAATCACCAAGCCCTGAAAGACCTGGATACGCTCCTTGTTACCTTCGCGAATCTTTTGGTGCACTTTAACGGTATCACCAGATCGCACGTCAACGACTTGCGGTTTCTTGTACTTCGCCTCAATTTTCTTAATCACAGATTCCATAGACCGTTAGATTCTACACCAGTTATCTGTAAAAAGCAACACTTTTCCCTGATACTAGTTAAAGTGTGTACGATGGACAAGCATCTTCTGAGCAAGTACCGCTCAATACGCCTCGATCAACCTCCAAGATGAAACCGCAGCCCCTTAAGGCCAATCCGGCGTTTGTGCCTCGAACAATATCTTCTTGCGCATCGACTTGCGGCCGTATGTTCCCTCCGCTCTGACCGATTGCAGTTATATCTTGATTCAACTCGCGTATCTGTACTTTTACATCGTTCAATGTGTTATCAAACTGCTTGCAAATATATTCACCCATAAATCTCTCCTTAATGGTCTATAATATGCTTCAGATTGGGGATTGCAAGCATATGGATTATGGACGATTAGCTTTAGAAAAACACAAAGAACTTAAGGGCAAAATTGCCGTCAAACTGAAAGATGAGCTCGATAGTAAAGACAAGCTCAGCACCTACTACACGCCTGGCGTTGCGGCTGTTTCGAGCCATGTTGCCGAACATCCAGACGAAGCACGAGATTACACCTGGCTTGGCAACTCAGTCGCGGTCATATCGGACGGCTCGGCCGTACTCGGGCTTGGTGGTATTGGTCCATACGGCGCCCTGCCAGTCATGGAAGGTAAATCAATGCTATTTAAGCACTTTGCTGATATTGATGCCGTGCCAATTGTATTGAACGTTCACACGCCCGACGAGATCGTTACTGCTGTGGCAGCTATCGCACCAAGTTTCGGTGGTATCAACCTTGAAGATATCGCAGCACCCCAGTGTTTTGAGGTAGAAGATCGTCTGAAAGAAATGCTACAAATTCCCGTTATGCACGATGACCAACATGGCACGGCCGTGGTGGTGCTGGCAGGTCTTATCAACGCCATGAAGGTTACTGGCCGCAAGCTAGAGAACTGCCGTATTGTCTGCGTCGGAGCTGGGGCAGCTGGTACGGCCATCATGAAACTCATCAACCTATACGCCCACCCCGAGATTCTGGCAGTTGATAGCAAGGGTATCGTGAGCCCAGATCGCACTGATCTAAATGAGGATAAGCGTAAACTTCTCGAATTCACAAATAAGTCTGGCGTGTCAGGCAAGCTTGAAGACGCTCTCAAAGACGCTGATATATTCATTGGCGTGTCAAAGGCTGGTCTATTAACGGCTGATATGGTCAAGACGATGGCCAAAGACCCTATCATCTTTGCCATGGCTAACCCGACACCCGAGATTATGCCCGACGAAGCGAAGGCAGCTGGTGTAGCCATTATGGCGACGGGTCGGAGTGATTTCCCGAATCAAGTAAATAATGCACTAGCGTTTCCAGGCATTTTCAGAGGCGCCCTCGATAACCGTGTGCCAAAAATCACCGACGACCATAAGATCGCTGCAGCTGAAGTGATTGCAAACCTCGTGGATCAACCAAGTGCGGAGCAAATTATTCCGAGCGTGCTCGATGATCGGCTCGTGCCCGAAATCGCCAAGGTTATTGTTTGATAGTTAACTATATCCGTATCAAGGATTAGCCAACTACGCGGTAGACTTCTTCGAGTGTGGTTTCGCCATTGATCACTTTTAGAATGCCGTCTTGAAGCATCGTACGCATACCGCTCGCGATGGCTGAAGCTTCAATCTCTTGGGCGGTTGGCTTCTTGCCTGAACCAAGTAATTCGGCAATCTTGCCGGTCATCAGGAATTGTTCGCGCAAAGCCAATTGGCCCTTGTAGCCATAGGGGTTTTCGGCCGAGGAGCCAGGGTTAAACAGCTGTAAGTTATCAAGGTTGGGGCGATCAACACCTGGCGGCAGATTGTCTACAACCGTACGGATTTTTGCGAGTGTTGCTTCGTCGGGTGAATAAGCCTGTTTGGTAGCGTCATCGAGCCGTCGGACCAGGCGTTGTGCCATCACCAAACGAATTGCCGACACAAACAAAGGATTCTCGCCAATGATATCCATCATACGCGTGAGGGCTGCGGCCGCTGAGCTGGCGTGAAAGGTTGAAAGTACCAGGTGACCCGTGAGTGACGCCTGCAGAGCAGTCTTGGCCGTATCCATGTCGCGAATCTCACCAACCATGACTATGTCGGGGTCAAGGCGCAACACAGCGCGCAGCTTGTTAGCGAAGCTAGTGTCCTGTGAGTTCTGACTCGTAACAGATATCTGGGTAATACCATGGAACTGATATTCAACGGGGTCTTCGATAGTGATAATCTTGCGCTCTTCGCTATTAAGGCTGTTCAGCATAGAGTACAAAGTAGTTGTCTTACCTGAGCCAGTTGGACCAACGACCATAACCAAGCCGCTTGGTTTCATGACAATATCATCTACAATCGCCCGCTCAGAGGGCGACAAACCGAGTCGATCAAGGTTATACATTGACTGGTCCAGGTTGAACAAACGCATCACGACATCGATGCCATTAACTGTTGGTACGGTTTCGAGGCGCACATTAATGTCAACCTGCGTACCGTCGGCCATAGTAACCGCCTGAGCAATATGTCCCTGTTGAGCATCCGGCGCGGCCGTGGAGACATTGCCGGCACTTGCGATAGCAGAAATCAGAATGCGGTACTTTGTGTGATCTATTTCGGCAATCTTATGGAGCACCCCGTCGATACGAAATCGGATACGAGCGTTGGAGCGTTGAGTTTCTAGGTGAATATCTGAGGCGCCCAGTTGGTGAGCCTGTTTAATAAGATAGGCCAGCATGTCGTCGGCTTTAACTTGTTCAAGCGTCGATGACACTTGTTTGACTTGGTCTTCGCTACCAGCTTGAGATAGTGAAATATCATGATACTCAACCTGCTTGGGAGGATCATACAGACGCATGTACTCCCGGTAACCTACGTCGGAAATCAGTACAAAAGCGGTACGTACATCGGCAAAGCGGCTGCGCAACATGGACATTGTTTGGTTTGAAGTGTTGTTGGTAACCCCAAAAATGATGCTATGCTCTTCGGCGCGAAGTGGTATTACCCGTAGTTGATATAACTCTTCTTTGGTGAGGATATCTTTGTACAGCGGCTTCTCACCCGTTGACGTATCAAAATACTGCAGATTCAAGATCTGCGCACGTCGCTGCGTGCTGAGTTCGTCGTCTCGCCTGGCGTCTTGGCTCATAGCTTATATTTAACCATAAGCACTCCTGTTACCAAAGTATCTTTCTGCGTATGATACGATTAGCAACAATGAAACGAAACATAGTGATCATTGCCCATGATATACGCAGCACACACAACATAGGGTCCCTCCTGCGCACCGCAGAAGGTCTGGGCATTGATCATGTGTATATAACTGGCTACAGCCCCTATCCATTGGCCTCGAGCGATAAACGCTTGCCGCATTTAGCACAGAAAACACACCGAGCCATACAAAAAACAGCCCTTGGCGCCGAAGAGTCCCAATCCTGGAGTCAGCACGATGATATCAACGATGTGCTGCGTGAACTGAAACAGACGGGTTATTGCTTGGCTGCCCTCGAGCAAGCGCCGAACGTCGTGCAATTACCAAGCTGGCAACCGCCTCAGCAGGTGGCCGTGCTGCTTGGCCGTGAGGTAGAGGGTATCGAAAATGCTCTCCTCCAAGAAATGGATGTCGTTATTGAAATACCAATGTTTGGCAGCAAGGAGAGTTTTAACGTCGTGCAAGCTGCTGCAATGGTCATGTATCACCTACGTTTTACAAACTAACCAAAAGCGTTTAAACTATTGGCATGGCGACGAAGCCGGGCCGTCCACACAATTTCCGGGCCCTCAGCAAACCAAAACCGATCCGAAAAGCAGACCACCGACACTATTGGCCGTATATTCCTGTGCTCTTGTTAGTTATCGCAACTATGCTGATGTGTCTTGTGCAACCAGCCCAGAAACATGGTGTATTGGCGTATGCCACAAACGTCAGCAATGATGACCTCTTAGCGTCTACCAACCGCCAACGTGAAAACAATCAAGTTGGTGACCTATCTATAAATAGTGAGTTGTCTGCGGCAGCCCAAGCCAAAGCCAACGACATGGCAACGCGTAATTACTGGGCTCACAACACTCCTGATGGTAAAGAGCCCTGGGTGTTCATAAATGCTACCGGCTATAAATATCAAAAAGCTGGCGAAAACCTGGCGTATGGCTTCCTCAGTAGCAAAGATACCGTTACTGGCTGGATGAACAGCCCATCACACCGTGAAAATCTATTAGATAAAGACTTTACTGAGGTTGGTTTTGGCTTTGCCAATGCCTCAAACTTTAATAACAACGGCAATGAAACTATCGTGGTAGCAATGTATGGTCGACCGCAAGCCCTTGGCGCTGCCGACAGCTCGAGTGCCATTCCCCTAAACTCAGTCAAGCAGATACCGACCGCCAACCAGCCCGTTACAACTCAGACCAGCCTTTCCCAAGAGCCAACCAGCAAACCCGTGACTCGTGCCCAAACTCTGAGTGGCGGCAAAGCACCCTGGCTTGTCTTCTTGGCTGGGCTCATGGTTGGCATACCGCTCGCTATACTACTTATGAAGCATATGGCCGGCTTACGACATGTTCTCAGGAGTGGTGAGAAGTTTATGCTGCACCATCCACTACTAGACACTATCCTCATTAGCCTGGTCTTGCTCGGTAGTTTCCTTTCACAAACAACAGGTTACATTCGCTAAATTACTGAAGCTTTACCGCATCGGCGCCAATGAGGGTCGTCAACTCCGGCACGCCCGTCTCATGAGCAATACGGTTTGGCAAACGAATAATCTGTTTCTGCTCGCCTATTACCAATACGACCTCAGTATCACCTGGGTGCGCATCCATGGTTTGTTTAAGAGCTAGCAGCGTCTCTTGGTCATTACTCGACGCGAGGCGTACATATAGGCGACTTGGTACCATGCTCGCCGTGCTTGAAGTACTTGCAGCTGCCTTGGTCTTGGTAGCCTTGCTGCCAGCAGTTGGTGTTTTCTTTTTTTTGCCCGTAGCCTGATAGGCGGCAGCCTGTTCGGGCGTTATCTCACGTGCATCATCTACCAAAACTTTTACTTCTGAGCCAAGATTGCCTTCACGGTCCTTGGCGCTCACCTTGCCCTTAATGAGCACTACTTGATCGCGTTCCCAGATACCCGTTGTTTGCTGATAAATACTGGGGAAAAGTATAATTTCGGTTTCTGCAAACTGATCCGCAATACGTACAAAGGCCATCTTCTGACCGTTTTTGGTGGTGATTTCGCGGACGTTACTAATGGCACCGCCAACCTGCACACTTTTACCATCATGTTCTGGTTTAAGCTCAGCTAATGGCACGGCTTGCTCAGCCAAGTAGAGCTCGAAAGCCGCAAGTGGGTGCTGGCTTAAGTACAGGCCCAGCAGCTCACGCTCCCAGATCAATTGTTCATGACTGGTGACCGTTGGCACCGTTAGGTCGAGGGTTAACGTAGACTTAATCTCCGGTGCTGCGTTACCAAACAGGTCAGTTTGCCCACTTAACGCGTCTTTTTGGACTTTTGAAGCGTAGGCAAGCATCATATCAAGGTTGCCGAGCAAAACATGGCGCTCCCCAAACGCGTCAAATGCTCCCGCTTTAATGAGACTTTCCATGGCTTTTCGATTAGTAATTCTTGTATTTACATGTACCAAAAAATCCTCAAGACTGGCAAATGTACCAAGCTCTTCGCGTGCTCGCAAGATCTCTTCTACGGCGTTACTGCCGACATTTTTAATGGCTCTAAGCCCAAAGCGAATCTGTTTTTTACCTGGCACCACAGCAAATTCATTAAATGATTCATTGACATCGGGTGGCAGCACTTCAATGCCTACGTGCTTGCATTCGGTAATCTCAATTGCCAGACGATCGATATCATCGTAATCACTCGTCATAAGTGCCGCCATAAAGGCCTCAGGGTAATGCGCTTTCAAGTAAGCAGTCCAATAAGCAATCAGGCCATAACAGGCAGCGTGACTTTTGTTGAAACAATATGCTGCAAAGTCTTCGAGCTGCTTCCAGAACTTCTCCATGTCTGCACGGTTAGCCCCAGAATGTTCCACTGCACCATCAATGAACTTGACCTTCATTTTAGCCAGCACTTCAGGAATCTTTTTGGCGATACCTTTACGCAGTGTGTCTGCCTCGCCACCAGTAAAGCCACACATATCCTTAGAGATCTGCATAACCTGCTCCTGGTAGACCAACACACCATAGGTGGTTTCGAGAGCATCTTTCATTTTTTCATGAAAATATGTAATTTCACGACGACCATGTTTGCGTTCAATAAAGTCCTCTATAAACTGCATAGGCCCCGGACGGTACAGTGCAACCATAGCAACAATGTCTTCAAACACAGTTGGCTTCAGTTCTTTCAGGTAACGCTTCATGCCGGCTGATTCAAGCTGGAACACTCCAGTTGTGTCACCGTGCTGCAAGAGCTCAAAAGTGAGGCCGTCGTCGAGTGGCATGGTGTCAAGGTCAATATCTACCTTGTGAACTTTTTTCACAATACGCAGAGCATTTTTAATAATTGTGAGGTTGCTAAGACCGAGGAAGTCCATTTTTAAGAGGCCCAGTTCCTCGACCGGGCCCATTGAATATTGGGTAGCCACCACGCCCTTCTGGGCCATTTCAAGTGGAGCAAACTTCACTAACTCATCCGGTGCAATAACCACACCCGCGGCATGCACGCCGTGACTACGAATAGTGCCCTCTAGTCGAACGGCTTGATCCAGAACTTGCTTAGCTGTGGCGTTGGTTTCATATTCACGCTTTAGGTCTGGATCATCCTCGAGTGATTTAACCAAGGGAATGTGCCGTCCTTGCACTGGCTGCGGAATCATCTTAGCCAGTCGATCGGCGTCTGCATATGGTACTTGCAGTACGCGCGAGACATCGCGTACGGCGTTTCGCGCAAACATACGACCAAATGTCACAATATTCGCCACACGCTCTTTGCCGTACTTCTGTACACAATACTGAATTACTTCGTCGCGCCGTGTGTCTTGAATATCAATGTCGATATCAGGCATGGAGATACGATCAGGATTTAAGAAGCGTTCAAACAGCAGGTCGTAAGCCAGTGGATCAAGCTCGGTGATTTTGAGCGCGTAGGCAATGATCGAACCAGCTGCCGAACCACGACCCGGGCCAAACACAATGCCCTCATTTTTGCCCCAGTTAATAAAGTCATGGATGATCAAAAAATAGCCGTTAAAGCCCATTTTATCAATAATATCGAGCTCGTAATCGGCACGCTTTAAAACCTCTTTAGTAACCAGTTTTCGAATGTCTGCTTCTTTGAGTTTCTCGGCTTCGGTTTCTGTTTTACCACCGTAGCGGTACGCTATACCGCGCCACACCAGACTATGCAGGTAACTTTTCTCGGTACTCCCCTTTGGTACCGAGAATTTTGGAATCAGGATCTTGCCAAGATCGATTGTCACCTCACAACGTTCCGCGATCTTGCGTGTGTTTGTTATGAGCTCAGGATGGTCCTTGCCCCATCGTTCAATGATTTCAGCCGGTTCAGTCACATGCAGCGGATAGTCTTTCAGTGACATACGCTTTTCATCACTGAGGAATGAGCCGGTGCCCACACACAGCAAAATCTCGTGCGCTTCTTGGTCGGCATGCCGTAAATAGTGTGCGTCACAGGTCACAACTGCCGGAATATCGAGTTCTTTACTTAGCTTAAGAACCTGCTCATTGATGTTTTGCTGCTCGCCATTGTGCATGGGGTTATCGGGATGCCCATGATCTTGAATCTCCAGGTAATAGCGATCACCGAAAACACTTTTGTACCAAGTTGCGATGTCTTTGGCTTGTTCGTACTGAGCTTGCTGAAGCGCTGAACCAATCTCACCACCCATACAAGCGCTAAGGGCAATAATGCCTTCGTTATATTGCTCAAGCAGATCATGATCAATACGTGGGAAGTAGTAAAAGCCATCCAGATTTGCGATCGAAGACAAACGCATTAGATTCTGGTAGCCCGTATTGTTCATGGCGAGCAAAATAAGATGGAAGCGATTCTTGTCTTTTTGAGGGTCTTTGTCGGTGTGCTTGCGGGTGGCCACGTAAGTTTCAATGCCAATAATCGGCTTGACCGAGTTATTGATTGAGGCCTTATAGAATTCAATGGCGCCCGACAGCGTACCGTGGTCGGTCATTGCCACCGACATCATGCCCTGCTCATTTACAAACGCGATTAGATCGTCAACCCGCGTCAAACCGTCCAGCAGGCTGTACTGGGTGTGGTTGTGCAGGTGCACGTAATCAGCATTCGTCAGCTGGCTTGCTTTGGCCATCAGTGCTTATTTCCCCTATTTGTCTCCTTATATTCTAAAGGAAATGGGGCCCTGAGGCGAGATTAAACGATAATTACAACGTCAGTTTGTGGCGGGTTTATTGGCCGGCGGTACTGGCTGTTGGTACTGCGTACTTGTTTCAATGGTGTGTGTTACATTCTCTGCAATCCGCCCAATAAACGGCACGTTGCTAAAGAGCGACAGTGCCCAGAGCAGAAAGGCGACTAGTATGGTCGCACCCAAGACACCACCAAAGCCGGCCAACATGCCTTTTATAAAGCTCATTTTGTAAGCTTTTTTCTGGTCTAAATAGCCGCTCTCATAAATTGATATGAGCATGCGCCCCATCTGTTCAGGAGTGGGCTGCTTTGGTTCTTGCTTAGACGCTTTTTTTATCAAGGTATTTCTTTAGGTGTTCTGTTGCTTTGTTAACTTCATCAACGGCATTTTGCAGATCATCATCATTGGCCTCACCTTCATGAATCGCCGTGAGGATTTCACGAGTTTTTTGGCGCACTTCAATAGCTTGCTCGCGCAGCTTCTCAAATTCGGCACTCGCCTTGCCTTTCGTTTGCTCGGCCAACTCACCAGCTTTTTGGATCAATGCATTTAGTTCAGCATTAACATCTTTGAGTCGACGCTCAGCTTCCTTCTTGGCCTTAACGGCAGTATTCTTAATGTCTTGGCGAGTTTCCTTGCCACTCTTTGGAGCGGTCAAAATACCTGCTAAGTAGCCTGCAACACCTGCAACTAACGCACCAACTGCAACATCTTTTTTAGTAACCATAATTAATCCTCTCGCTTTCCTTTACGCTTCTTCATTGCATCTCCCAAATTAGCAATGATCGTTCCAATGGCTGTAGGTGCGGTCACTGAGGATATGAATTCACCGACAGACTCAGCCTTATCAGCAAAGCGCTCGGCCTTGTCGGTAATTACTTTGACTTGATCGAGGATTTGGTTAAGTTTTACAGCTGCTATGATTGCAAGAATCAAGAATACGGCGAGGGTTGTCGCCAGGATCAGAACGAGAACTTCGTAAGCATTGTTTATATACATACTACTATTTTAACACCGATTGCAAGTACTTGCGAAATTCTTCTTTAATATCATCGCGCTGGAGGGCAAAATCAACGACAGTTTTGAGGTATTCTAACTTGTTGCCTGTATCGTAATAACGACTATTCTCAAGCTTGCAGCCATAGAATGGCAACCCGCTGTCGATCATCGGCTGTATGGCGTAGGTTGTGAGATAGAACTCCTGTGCATCGCTTAAGTTTGCACGGGCCTTCTCGACAAAATCGAATACATCTGGCGTAAGTAGGTAACCACCTACGCTTGCAAAGTTTGAAGCAGCCTTGTCTTTACCAGGCTTTTCAACCAGACCATTCATTCTCATGACTCCTGGTCGAACTTCATCGCCTGTAACAATACCGTAGCGTGAATACTCGTCGTCGTTCGTTACTTCAATGCACGGCACAATCGAGCCGCCCAGCTCGTTATACAGATCGATCATCTGTTTAAATCGGTTTGGCTGGGAGGGTATAAGGTCGTCGGCATAGGTGTAGATGAACGGCTCATCGCCAATGAGGTGAGCGGCGTTATGTATGGGGGTCGCACTGCCATATGGCCCCTTTTGGCGAACATATGCAAAATTTGCAAGTCCAGAGATGTGCTTAGTTTGCTCTAGCAAATCATGCTTGCCACCCTGCTTTAAGTTGGCTCGTAGATCAGCGCTGATGTAGTCAAAATGGTCTTCGATTGAACGCTTGTGGTAACCCGTAACGATCACAATGTCTTCAATCCCCGCTTCGGCCAATTCCTCTACAATGTATTGAATAATTGGCTTATCTACCAGTGGTAGCATTTCTTTTGGCATCGCCTTAGTTTGCGGCAAAAAACGGGTGCCAAAGCCCGCAGCAGCAATAACGGCTTTTCGTACTTGTTTTGTCATATGCTTTTAGTATATCACCACAGGTGACGCTTGCAGATTTACATATTAGGAGTACAATTTTGCCACAATGTCCAGTCACGAGTCACTAAGAACCGCATTAGAAAAAGCCGATATTCTGCACATGTTAATGGCCGACGTACGGCCTGGTTACGAGCCACCCATGAGCTATCATAACTGGGACAGCCATATTCTGCGCGGCTTAGAACGAATTGACGAGCTTGAAGCATCAGGTATTGCAACAGATGTACAGAATTGGTTTGTGGTTCGAGCGGCATACATTGGGCACGATGTTTTCCTGACCAGTACCAAAGAAGATCCATCCTTGCTGGAAGGTTTTAGTTGTCCGGAGGAGTTATCAGCAGAAAAGACCACTGAGCTTCTCCGTTCGTACGGAGTTGAAGAAGACGTCGTCGAGCAAGTCCATTACGCTATAATGGCGACGAATCCAAATTCACCATGCGAAACGCCAGAGGCGCGCGCTGTTTGTCGCGTTGATATTGGCAATATTGGTGATAACTTTGATGAGTTCCTGCGAAACTTCGTACTTGTCCAACTAGAAGATAAGCGCATCGATCAGTTGATTCTCAATCCACTATCTGTGGTGCGTGCAAGTTGTGATTTCTTAAATCTATACATGAAACGTTCCACGCTGTCATTGGGCCCAGAGGATGACTTTCCCACACTTGTTGAGCAGAATCTTGCACGCATACGCTCTATGGGGGCAACCGCCATCAGGGCGGCTGTATTTCCACACATGAATCAGAGAGATTAGTTGCGCAGGCTGCCAGTTAAACCGACAGCTGCTTCTTGATCAACTCTTGTGCCATGCCAGGGTTGGCCTTGCCTTGTGATTGTTTCATGACCTGACCAACCAAAAAGCCAATGGCTTTCATTTCACCGTTCTTAACATCTTCGGCGGCCTGCGGGTTGTCGGCCAGTACTTTAGCGACAATTTCGGCAATAGCACCTTCATCAGATACCTGTAGTACATTCTTGGCTTGAGCAATCGATTCGGCGTCGCCACCGTTTGATAATAATTCGACAAGAATTGTCTTGGCGCCAGTGGAGCTCACTTTGTTATCTTGAGCCATTTGAGCCAGCTTCAGCAATTGCTCGCCGTTCAGCTCGAGTGTGTCCCACGTTACATCACTCTCGGTGAGCCAGGCCTGCACCTCAGTTACGAGCCAGTTGGCGATGCGCTTCACTAATTTTTTATCGGTGCCGTGCGCCATCATATCGCTCACCAGTTTACCGGCAGGGATTTCTTCTACCAGGGTTTCGATAGCTGAGTTATCAAGTTGCAGGTCACGCAGCTGGGCCCTCACGTCATCGGGCATTGGCGGCATGTTGACACGAATTTCTTCAATGGCCGCATCGGAGAGCACAATTGGCGGAATATCAGCATCGGGCATGTAACGGTAGTCGTGCGCTTCCTCCTTGCTGCGCTGTGTGTTGGTTCGCTGCTTCGCTTCGTCCCAACCGCGCGTTTCCTGCGTAATAGTGCCACCTTTTTCCAACACTTCTATTTGGCGAATGATCTCATACTCGGCTGCTTTTTCAACACTCTTAAAGCTATTAAGGTTCTTGGTTTCGGTACGCGTACCAAGTGCATCGGTTTTACTCACACTTACATTAACGTCGAAACGCATGTTGCCGTAGTACAAGTTAGCATCCGATACATCAGCGTAACGCATGCGCAGGTATAGTTCTCGAGCATAGGCGCGTGCCTCTTGCGGCGTATGTAGGTCTGGGTCAGACACAATTTCGAGCAGCGGCGTGCCAGCACGGTTTAGATCAACGAGGCTGTAGTCTTTGCCAGCGGGGTGCACGCTCTTGCCGGCGTCAGCCTCCAGGTGGGCTTCGTGAATACCAATCGTCTTGGTTTCGCCGTCAATGGTAATTGTCACTGAGCCGTCTTTAATAATCGGGTCATAGAACTGTGTGATCTGGTAGCCCATGGGAAGATCGGGGTAAAAATAATGCTTGCGATCAAACTTACTGAACTTTTGCGGTGGTGTGCCAAGGGCAAAAGCTGCTTTCATAGCTAGCTCAACGGCTTTTTCGTTTAAGACTGGTAAGGCACCAGGCATGCCAAGGTCAATGTGACTAATAAGGGTGTTGGGCGCGGCCTCACGAGCATCATTGTCGACGGCCGAAAACAGCTTGGTTTTGGTCTTCAGCTGCACGTGGCACTCAATGCCAATCGTAACCTTGTATTGCTTACGAATATCGGCACCGATCATGCTTTGCCCTCGGGCAGCTTTTCAATTGGTTTATCGGTCGGCTTTGAAGATGGCAAGGCACCAATGTCGCGCAGGGCTTGTCGAAAACCAATCAATGCATCTTTCACGTCAGATTCCTTCGGACGCTTTACATCTCCGGCTATGAGTTTTTTAACATAGTTATGAGCAAACCACACGTCATCATTATTCGTAAATAAGCGCTGGGCGCTCACCAGTCGCTCACCCATGGTCTTGCCCTTCATACGTCGACGCTTCAGGGCTTTGTCGAGCAGCTCATCGGCTTGTGTGAGCAATGTTGGCCAGTTAGCTTTGTCTTTGCACATAGCCTGAATCGACTGCCAGTCGTCGGTGAATTTGTCGGTTTTGAGCTTGCGGGGACGTTTTTTAAACACAATCAAAGCTATGATAGCCAAAACAACCAGCGCACTGCCTGCCGCTGCGATAAGTCCTATATTCATACCAGTAGCTCCTCGAGTTTATGAGCCGCACCTAGTAGCTGGCGATCAGCATGTTGCGGCGCCATCAACTGAACACCGACCGGCAAGCCGTTTACCGTGCCGCCAGGAATACTTATGGCAGGAATACCGACCAAGTTAACCGCCACTGTCATGATGTCGGTCAAGTACATCTGAAGCGGGTCGTCAACATTTTCACCAATCTTAAAGGCAGTAACGGGCGCGGTGGGGCCAAGCAGAAAATCAACATCCGAAAACGCTTTATTGAACTCTTCGGTAAGTTTGGTGCGAATCTGTTGAGCGCGGTTGTAGTAAGCGTCGTAGTAGCCGCTACTCAGTACATAGGTGCCGATCATAATGCGGCGCTTGGCCTCTTTACCAAAACCAGTACTCCGTGCGAGGTTATAGGAATCGTCTACTGTTTTAGCGTCTTCATGGCTAAAGCCATAACGCTGACCATCATAACGGCTCAGATTACTGCTCACTTCCGCAGGGCAAATGATGTAGTAACACGCCAGGGCTAGTGGCAACGAAGGCAGACTCACCTCAATAACTTCGGCACCGGCTGCCTTTAGTTTGTCGGCAGCTTTCAAAACCACATCTTTTATTTCACCGGTTAACTCATCAGTCATATACTCTTTGATCAATCCGACTTTTTTGCCGCTTAGGTCGCTAGGGAGTTCGCTATAGCTATACTGGTCACGGTCGATCGTTGTACCATCTAGCTCATCCTTGCCCGACATTACATCAAGCACGAGTGCGGTATCTTCAACAGTCCGGGTAATTGGACCGATAACATCGGTGCTACTGGCCATTGCCACCACGCCACTACGCGAAACCAGACCATAGGTTGGCTTATAACCAACGGCTCCTGTAAAGGCTGCCGGCAAACGTATTGACCCGCCCGTATCAGTACCTAGTGCGAATGGCGCAAGATCAAGCATCACCGCCGCAGCCGAGCCGCCAGAAGAACCACCAGGCACGCGCTCGGGATCAACGGGATTCTTAGTAGTCATGAAGTCGCTGTTTTCGGTACTCGAACCATGGGCGAAGGCGTCGAGGTTGGCCTTAGCAACCACAATTGCCCCCTCGGCCTCCAGCCGTTCAATAGCGGTCGCCTGATACGGTGCCTCAAAGCCTTTCAATATGTTACTTGCAGCTGTGGTTTCGCTGCCAAAAGTCAGGAAGTTGTCTTTGGCGATAAATGGTACGCCAGCCAGCCTGCCGACTTTTTCACCCTGAGCAATGCGTTCATCGATGTTTTTAGCACGTTCTTTTGCCCTTTTTTCGGTCGTTGCTATGACCGTGTTATATTCACTTTTGTCTTCAATGGCTTGTAAAGCGCGAGCCACTAAGTCCGTAGCTTTTATTGTACCCGCCTGCACATCACTTGCAATACTTTTTATGCTTGGCCACTGGCTGTGGCCCTGATCAGTCTTCTGGCCGTTGCTCATCCGACCATCCGCTTCACTTTAATGTGATCATCTTCCACATCTGGCGCATTTTTTAGTAGATCGGCGGGTTTGTAACCGTAGTCCTTAATAGCATCTTGGCGCATCACATTTGTAAGACCCGTTACCTGATAGGTCGGCATTGTGCTCTCAACATCAACGTTTTGCAACTGCTCAGCGTACTGCAAAATAGCCGAGATCTCCTCGGTGAATTCATCGATCTCGTCGTCAGTTAAGCTAAGTCGCGCGAGTCGCGCCAATTTTAATACATCATCCCGCGAAAGTTTTGCCATTTGGGACCATTATAGCAGAGGTGCCCACGAATTGTCTTTACAAACTTGTAAAACAGGACTAGCATAAGCTTAAAGGTAAGAGATCTTACGAAAATAGAGAATATGGCATGTCACTTATAAGGTTTCCAGGCGCAAATAGCGCACCATCACATTCACCAGAATACGTACACCCTTGCGAAAGCGAGGGTGTTTCTTTTAATAACGTTGTTAGTATCGATCCGTCGATTAGAAGCTTGGAGCATGAGCCGCTACCAACATTTCCCCTGCTTGAACTTGAGGTTAAAACAGTGCGTCGCAGAAAAGATTTAGATAATCCGCATGCTCAATTCTACGAACGTGAGCTAGAGCTAAGCGATGGCACCAGGTTCAAAGATTATACCGGTATCACAGACAACCCTATAAACCCGTGGCCTGTTGTTAAAGTCCCGGCTTGGTGGACCGACCCAATTAATGGCTTTAATAAACGTACGACCGATAAACTTAACGCACTTGGTCGGCATACCCACACCGTTGGCATCCCAGAGAATAAACCGGCGTCCTTGTATCACAATGCATGGATGGTGCATTTGGCGATAGATAGTACCGGGGTGGAATTTGGGGCTGATTTGGATACCACAATCATCGATCAGGAGGGTGACTCCAATGGCGCCATCACCGGACACGGTGTCATGGCTTATGCGCCTGACTTTGAAAGGACTGTGCGAGATGCCTATCTTGTTGACCAGTGTCTGATGCGACCAATTGGGAAGCCGGACATTATTAAGTTCTTCAAACACCCCGATTATGGTGTGCGTGAATTGTATTGCCTCGCCCGGCAAATTAAACGCATGGCCCAAGATGATGCTGAAAATATACGTGATTACGTAGGCACCATCAGTTTTACTCCCCAGTTCCTGGTTGGAAATCTGCTCTTAGCACGCCAACTTTTCTGGGGTGAACAAGGACACTTAGTGGCCCATATCCCTGATGATCAACGGAGCCATGATCGACTCTTTAGTTATAGTATTGCCAATCAGAAACAATACTTCGCCGAGGTGCTACGCGGATCAAGCCTGAATGCCCGCCCTGGTATGACATACGATGTTATAACAGGAACCCATATGTCGATTGCGAATCCACGTATCGTAGATGATAAAGTGACCTACATTGCCCGTATCGATCGCCCTGACTTTACGATGGCAGCTTAATACTAGCCATTAGTCTACTGAAATCACCTGCATGCGCTGCGTCCAGCTTTCATATACCACCGAAAAGCCACGGTCATGGCCGCCAGCAAGAAGCAAATGCTGACCACTGTTAAGACTGCGTATATCAAGGTCTTCGGTGTCAAGGTGAAAGTGTCCAGAAATTAACCGCTTAGTAAGGCCTGAACGGACCAGGTTTACTGCGTGCGGCGTAACCTGCGCCTCGCCAAGTTGCTGTGGCATAAGATACTGAGCGCTCCATCCCCAATAATGCCCCTCGAGGTTTCGAGCCCGTTCAGCGTCAAGTTCAGCCTTCTGAGCTCCCCAGGGCTCGGCGGTTACATCTGCGTGCAGCACAACAAAGTCGTCTGCTTCGAAATACATAGGCGACTCTCGGAGTAGTGCCAGGTGACCAAGTGCATCCATTCTGTCTCGTAATTTATGAGCATTGTCGGGGGTTGGCCCACCGTAAATGCTATACGATTCTAGCGTGCCTCGGTGGATGCCGCGCCATACATTCACAATATCTCGCCGGCGTTCGGCACCGACTGCGTCTTCTTCTGCTTCAAGCATTGAACCAAGCAAGTACTGCTCATGGTTACCTCTTACAAGAACACCATCAACAGAGATAATTCGATCAAGTAGCTGGTTAACGCCGGGCCCATCGACCGCATCACCTGCAATGACGTATTGCACGTCATCACCGTACGCACGACAGATTGTCTCAAAGAGTGCCACATTGCCATGGGGGTCTGGTACCACCACAAACTTTTCGGGCATATTACTCATAGCCGTAGAAGTCTACTCTGTTACGAATAAAAATTCAATACAATATTTTTGATAAATAGCAATTACGGTAATTTGGCTTTTATGTCGGCAATAATGTCGCGTAGCTCTGCGGCTTTTTCAAACTCCAAATTAGCGGCCGCCAGATCCATTTGGGCATTCAGATCTTTCAGAAGATGGCCGTACTCATCTTTCGGAATCTTCTTAAGGTCGAGTTTGGCTTTCTTGGCCTCCTCTGGCAGATCAGGCCTAAGACCCTTTTCGATAGCCTTGGCAATACCTTGCGGCGTGATGCCATGCTCGTCATTGTATTGCTGCTGGATTTCACGGCGACGATTTGTTTCATCAACCGCTCGTTTCATGCTTCCCGTAATGGTGTCGGCGTACATGAGTACGCGACCTTCAACATGGCGTGCAGCACGGCCAATAGTCTGGACCAGGGCTTGCTCACTGCGTAAGAACCCTTCTTTATCAGCATCGAGAATTGCTACTAAGCTAACTTCTGGCAAATCGAGCCCTTCGCGTAAGAGGTTTATGCCCACCACAACGTCGTACACCCCGAGGCGTAGATCACGCAGTATGTCGGTGCGATCAAGCGTATCAACGTCACTATGCAAATACGTCACCTTAATGTTAATGTCTTGCAAATACTCGGTTAAGTCTTCAGCCATGCGTTTAGTGAGTGTGGTTACCAGCACGCGTTGGTGCTTGTCGATGGTCTCGCGAATTTCACTAATCAGGTCGTCAATTTGACCATCGATCGGCCGCACCTCAATCTGCGGATCTATCAGTCCGGTTGGGCGAATGACTTGCTGAACAGGTTCAGGACTACGCGAAAGCTCATACTCTGCTGGGGTAGCGCTCACATACACCACCTGATTCACATGCTTTTCAAACTCGGTGAACGTAAGCGGACGATTGTCGAGGGCGCTTGGCAAGCGGAAACCGTGCTCCACGAGGACTTCTTTGCGTGCCCTGTCACCGTTATACATACCCCTAATCTGGGGTACCGTCATATGTGACTCATCGATCATCATCAAAAAGTCATCAGGAAAATAATCAAGCAGTGTGGCTGGCTGCTCGCCCGGTTCGCGGTTGGTGAGGTAACGACTATAGTTCTCGATGCCTTTCACAAACCCTGTTTCTTGCAGCATTTCCAGATCAAAGCGGGTACGCTGTTCAAGCCGTTGGGCTTCGAGTAATTGGCCATGGCTCTTAAACAGTCTAAGCCGCTCATCGAGCTCGTTCTCAATGTGTCCCAGAGCAACCTTTAGTTTGTCTTGCGGCGTCACGTAGTGACTGCTTGGAAACACTTTTAGCTCATCCAGATTTGCGAGTATTTCACCCGTTAACGGATCCACCTTCGTTATACGATCGACTTCGTCACCAAAGAACTCTACTCGGTAGGCAAACTCTTCGCTGGCTGGAAAAACGTCCACCACATCACCACGGACTCGGAAGGTGCCACGGTGGAAATCAATATCATTGCGCTGATACTGGATATCAGTTAACTGGCGAAGGAGTTTATCGCGCAAGCGGCGTTCTCCCTTTTTCATGTCTACCGAGAGACCGTCGTAGTCATCAACCGAGCCAATGCCGTATATACAGCTCACGCTGGCCACAATAATAACGTCTTTGCGCGTCAGGAGCGCATCGGTTGCAGCGTGCCTTAAACGATCAATTTCTTCGTTAATCTGTGAGTCTTTCTCAATATAGGTGTCCGAACGCGGGATATACGCCTCTGGCTGGTAATAATCGAAGTAGCTCACAAAATAATGCACGGCATTATCGGGGAAGAAACTCTTAAACTCGCTATACAGCTGGGCCGCCAAGGTCTTGTTATGGCTCAAAATCA
Source organism: uncultured Candidatus Saccharibacteria bacterium (assembly GCA_964394925.1). GTDB lineage: Bacteria > Patescibacteriota > Saccharimonadia > Saccharimonadales > CAYLGV01 > CAYLGV01. Next base: position 66,659 of record CAYMZG010000003.1, read on the forward strand.
GCGTTGGCTTCTGCACGTTTTCAATCACATTCGCCATGGTAAAAGTCTTGCCGCTACCCGTGACTCCTAGCAAAACCTGTTCTTTTACACCTTTCACAACATTATCAGTCAATTTAGCAATCGCCGCCGGCTGATCGCCTTGTGGTGTATAGTCTGACTTGATTTTGAGCTTGCTCATCCTGATATTGTAGCAACTATTGACTCATGCTGATACAGCCCTTAATATTTACAAATAATCAATATGAGTATATTATACATTTATGAAACATTCATCACGATCAACCAGGCCAAAATCACCATATGAAAAAGCTGGCAATATCTTAAAGATATATGCAGAAAAGCACCAGGGTCACCCAGTCATAGGACCACTGTTATGTACTACGACAGTTGTTGTAGAATATGGTGATACCCTGAAAAACAGCAAGAAGTTTTTTAGTGCAAGGCTCGATCAAGAGGACCTACCGGTATTTAGAGTTGACTACAGTCGAGGACCACTTGGAGACTCTATGACACTAGAGAGGATAGCAACAAGAAACGTCACTGCGGGTGGCTTAATAGAGGTGGACGCTATTTCACTTGACATTGAACTGTATGGATCTCCTTCAGATGGTGATGCTTTTATGATCACTGGTCGTGTACCAGTAGACGCAGTGCCACGCCCGGTCTTGAGCAATGAGTGGGAAAACCTTGCAATGCTGGACGGTTACTTTAGTGGCGTCACTCCTGTCAGCGCAAATGAGCTTATTCACCGAGGCAGCGCAATGTATGAGGAATTGACTAAAGCTGGCCTTGTAGCGCATAGCCAAACTTGATGCGGGTTTGCCCATCTTTGCATTGTGGTAGGATTATTCGCCGTAGGGACTAGGTTGTACTGACCGGGTGGCTGCTTCTGCTAGTATCAAGTTCGATGTGCCTGCCTAGTATCTGTGCAATCTCATCCTCATTGATAGACAACGCAGCAATGGGGTTGCTTTTGCATATATCTGCCGTTTTTTGCAACGTCTCCTTCTGGCGTTTGTAGCTACTATCAATACTCGTATCGTGTTCTTTTTGTATATCCATAAGCCGCGCCAGCAAGCGAATTCGCTCAGATGCAAAATGAATTTGCTCGAGCTTTTCAAACACCGTCGTTAAGCCTTGGTTGAATTTCTGTCGATGACGTGACTGGTCAACTGCATCGAGCATCCTAACACGTGAATCGCTTTCCATCTCTGCCTCAATAATGTCTAGCTCGGCATGTAACTGTAGGTAGGGTGTTAACTCTGAACTATCCGAAGTTGATTCAGCAATACATAGGCTTGAGGCCTGGTCGAATAGACGAAGAATATTTGAGTCGTGGCGTTCTGGGATCGCATAGTCTCCCCCAAAGCGCGGTATGTAAATAATGATTCCGGCGTTAATCTCATCGGCATAAGATTGTTTTAGCTCATCACTTGATCTCTCGGAAGGCGGAGGCAAAGATATGTGATCACCAAAACACTCCGAAAGAGCACGGAGGTATGCATCGGCTCTTGCCGAATCCTCACTTGGGGGACTGGTACCAATGTTAGATAGCAATGACGATGTACCTTCTCTCGAAAGCACACCGTTTACTCGATTAAGCATTGCATCGTCAACAACACACTGTGGATACCGTAGATATGCAAATGCTAACTGCTTCGCGGTAAAACTCTGTTTGTTTCGAATATCCAGGAACTCAACGACTTTTTGGTCAACATGTCGCTTTCCTTTCCTGAGCTCCCTGCCATTTACCACTCTCGTGTTTTCAGTTTTGCATCTACTGTAGGTGTCGCGGTATATTTCAAGCGCCTGCTTTGCTTCTGGATCAACTGCAGCTAACTCATCGGCATAAGCTTCTTCGGGTGTTCCAACAAGCTTTCGAGCATGCTGGTACAACAAATGTTGAAACCGCACAGTTGCACTCTTCTCGAGGTGGTTTTTTGTAACTGAATCATTGACCCCCGAGAACAGATTTTTATCTTGGAGTAGGATTGCAATCGCTCGCGAGTTTGCGAACAGATTCATGCCATGTTTCATCTCAACCATCAGATACTCCATCAGATCGCGAATATTGGCACGCTCTTCGGCATCTTGGCGCAAGTCTCCAAGCTTGAGGAGCACACTGAATGCAGCATCTTTGTCACAACCGAGCGCCTGATCAAGCAAGTCGAGCTTATCGTCATAATCGGTGATATCACTCACCAGCCAACCGGCGATATCGCCACGGTTGCGTCGCATTTCAAACGCTACCTTGTGGGTGACAAGGCTGGAACGAAGGCAAGCAAGCTGCTTGGCTACATGTATGGCTCTTTCACTCTCCAAAAAAGGCGCCGTTTGCTGGACTTCTTGAGCCTCAGCTAGTTGGGCGTCAATTTCTTGAATCCCGGTTATAAAAAGAGCTTCTTGATGCTCGTCATAAACTGAAGTGGGAAGAAATTGTCGTTCGACGTAATTATCTACCCATAGGCTACCATCGTCGGCAACAGGATTAAATCCGTCAGCATTGAGGACCTGGGGTCCCAGCTCCTCAGTGATAAAAACAACTTTTTCAAGTGACATAAGAGTTTATATTAACAGTTTTGTCGGGTTTTTGCTAGTTTATGTCTTTATATGTTATTCCACGGCTATTTTTAGATTGTAGCCCGAAAATAACTCAACACACGACCTGGTTGGTATAGAGGCTAACCGTTATGCTTATGGGGATGGCTTAGGAACCACTGATTACTGAGAGACTTGGTATTAATGTCGGCGTAGTCTTTGTCGAGCATTTCAATGACTCGCTTTACAAGCTTGTGAGGATCCGTGTCAAAAATGACCATATCTTTGTTGATTGGCTCGAGTCGTTCCATGAGTTCTGGAATAATATCGGCAGTACCCCCGCTTCCAAGAAGTACGCCACATGGCATATGTGATTCAAGGGCAGTCGTAAACTCATGCAAGCTGCCGAAGCGTCCACCAACGGTAATTACCGCATCGCTCGACTGCACCAGGTGTACATCTCGGCCAACGTAGTGCATGCCAGTGAAGTTAACAAAGTCGAAAACACCAATTGGGAGCCGATACTTGGCGACATGTTCTCGCAAACTACTGGCGGGTGAAAAGCCAATGCTGATACCCCCGGCCTCTTTTGCAGCTTTAGCCGCAAAAAAAGGCAGACCAACGGTTGCGCCCGTGGTGATCATATGTCCAGATTTGGCAATTTCGCGGCCAACCTGCTCGGCTAGCTCGTGGGCACCTTCTACCGTCTTCCCAGAAGCGGCCCCTGATACACAAATAGCATAATTCATAGGGCAAACTCCATGTCCTCACTTAGTGCGCTCACAAAGCCCATCTGTTGGTGTAGTTGCTGTAACAATTGACGCTCGAGAGCACTTTGGCCCACATAGCGCCGATATAGCTCATTCCAGACGGCCTCACGGTTATGATACGCAATTCTGCGCTCAAACGGCAGATGGTTAACAAGGTTAATGGCGACATCCATGAGATTAAAACTAATTGGTACCTGTTGCTCTTGCGGTAATGCAACATAATCGGTGTTATGCCAAAAATGAAGGGCTGGCTCAAGGTGAAACAGGGTGTGCTCGGCCTTGCGGTAAGCCATATCCTCTGGCTGAACATGTGGCTGGAATATCTCTGGGTGCTGACTCGCCCCTTGTGATCCATAGTAGTGATGCACAATGCGCCAGTGAATGGGCTGGCCCGCTACCGTAGCATGACTCGCCGCCGGAGCAGTAATGTCGTTAACAAGCCGTTTCGAGAATTCGGGATGCAAATGATGCAGCTTCCAATGGGTTGCCTGGCTACGGATTTCATTGATGTAATGGAGTACGAGCAACAGGCTAACTAGTGTTACACCTGGCAGATCGGTCGACGGTACTGGTAGCACGGCGATTGCTGCCGCCTCTGGCGCGTGCAGTATATTCGTGTGATGTGTTAGCGCGTAGGCCTTACCAATGTATGCCCACTGGCCCTTGGTGAGGTACATCACTTCAACATTGCGATTTTCAAAGTCATTACTTTTCAACTTCTTGTAGCTATCGATGAATTTGTGCTGCCAGGTGGCTGGCTCAGTGTGTCGAGCAACGGTTATCAACTGCAATGGTGATTCACGCTTGAGCATGGAATCAACGGAACGGTAGTGTAGGCTCTTCATTAGCTGTTTTGGTGGCGTGGCTTTTAGTAGTCTTTTTGCGGCCGCAGGCTTCATGGCCCAGGCGTGCTTTGGGGCACCCATTCGCTCAACCAGTCGAACAACAAGGGGTAGTATCACCTCTGGATTCGTTGGCTCAGAAGCGCCAAGTTTGTCTGCCAAGAATCTATCGTGGAGTGCAGCCAAATTTAGTAGAGCATGATACAGCTCGCGCGGCGTTGTGTCGCTGGGATCAAGCCCAAGCCCACGCATTTTCATGTGAATGCTACCGAATATTTCACCTGTTAAACGTAAGTCTACACCAGGATCACCACTGGAGCGCTCCAATCGAGTGATCATCTGTTTCATGACCTGCTTGTCGGTACTCGTTAGCTCTGCGAGAAGCTTACACACGTGTTTGTTTATTCCTTACGATTGTTTACCATAAGCATATCACTTTAGGCCAGAGGTCGTCTAGTGGCTGCTTGTTATTTGTAAATATTCGGCTAATCTAAAATGGCTCGGCCTTGTACCACTCAGGGGCCTTTTTGAGGAAATTGCCCAGCTCACGCTCATTAAGCAAGCCCTCTTGAGCACCGGTATGCTGAACAACATTCATCGAATTAATTGGCGCCCACTGAAGCGCACCTTCGAGGTTATTGCCTTGAATGAGAGCTGCCACAAAGGTGCTGGCAAACGCATCCCCAGCTCCTGTCCGCTCAAACGGTGGCGCCGGATCGGGGTATGGTGGCATTTTGAGACGCTGATTGCCATCAGATGCATAAGCGCCAGCCGGCCCATCCGTTATGACGACTGTCTTGGCGCCAAGTTCATGGAGCTTATTCAACAGATCATGCACATCGTCATAGTTTCCGCCTGTTACCTGAACTGCTTCTTCGCGGTTCAAAATGAGCACAGTCGTTCGTTCGTACAGCTCTTTAAGGCGTTCCTTACCTGCTTCAATTTGGAACGTGCCAGGCTGAAAAGCAAACTTTACCTCGGGGTTATCTTTGAGCCAATCTGACACTCGGTCGTGATAGGTATCAAGCGCATTTTTACTAATGGAACTAAAGTAGATCCACTTTGGAATATCATTACTACGGAACCGTGGCCAGTGATAATCATATTCTTCGTGCTTAATAAGTATGGTGCGCTCTTCTTTGTACCAGAGCACATAGTGATAATTACTAATCTTCTTGGGATTAATGTGTACGAAGCGGGTATCGACATCTTGTTTTTTTAAAGCACCGATGATGTCTCGGCCAAACTGGTCGTCGCCAACATTACTGATAAGCCCGCTGTTAAGCCCAAGGCGTGAAAAGCTGACAGCCGCATTGGCGGCATTACCAACACCCTCAATAACTTGGGCATAGTCAAAAGGCACCTTCATGCCAAACGGCACGGCCAGAAACTTGCCATGTTCGTTTTCAAACGTGCTGGCACGGTCATCGAATAGTTTTATGAAAGCATCGGTAACCACATCACCGATCGCTAAGACGTCCAAGCTCATATTAGTTTTCCACCCCTTTTATCATGCTTATGCTAAGCATAGCATGGCACACCCAGGTTGACTAGTAATTCACAGCCGTTTATCAAGTGGTTTTGAGGGCGTTACGAACCTTCTTGATGATTCGATCGTGTGCGTCAGCTCGCTTTACTTCGGCTTTTACGATGTGTTCAACGTTATCAAAGCGCAGATCTATCGCATCGAAACGTGTGTCTATCTGGTCAAAGCGCAGGTCCATCTCATCCATGCGCGCATCCATGGCGTCAAACCGGACGTTCATAGCATCGAAGCGCTCGTCCATCGCATCGAAGCGCTCGTCCATGGCATCAAACCTCTGGTCCATCGCATCCATGCGAATGTCCATGGCATCCATACGGACGTCCATTTGGTCAAAGCGGAGGTCCATGGCGTCAAAACGCGCGTCCATGGCATCAAAACGTCGGTCGACGGCTTCGAAGCGGGCGTCGACAGCTGCAAAACCATGTGCCACCTGTTGGCCAAATTCTTCGAGGGCGTCATCAATGTTTGTTTTAATAATTGCGCTTATGGCAACCAAATCTTCATTTGTTAAGCTCATGTAAGAACCTCCGTTAGATGATATAACGCGTTGTTGTGTATCATCGTGGTTGCTCGCATTGCCTTGCCCTATAGTCATACAAACTAGTATAGACTCAGGGCACAAGAAAATCTGTTGTGCTTTAAGCGTTTTTTGGTGTTATAAACTGGCGCGCGCCTTGCCGGCCGAATTGAACATGTCAATCTTTTCTTCCACAACTTTGCTGACAGCATCAACGACAGTATCCATAAGTTTTACGACTGCGAATTCTGAAGGGTTATCAGCCAAGACTTTCTCAAGGGTGGTTCGATACGCCACGCGCATATCACTGTTTATATTAATCTTACTCACGCCAATTTTAACCGCGTCTACAAAGTAGTGCCCAGGAGTGCCGCTACCGCCATGCAAACTAATGTTACAGTCAATGGCCACCCGAATCCGCTTAAGTAGTTCGAGGTCTAATTTTTTAGGGACAGGGTATGAGCCGTGCAAGTTGCCGATGGCAGCAGCAAATGTGTCGATACCAGTAGCTTCCACGAACTGCCGAGCTCCCTCCGGCGTACTAAACGATTTTTTGATCTCTTCGTAATCAAACGCCTCTTTAAAGACGTTTGAACCACCACCAAAATAATGCGGCTCGCTTTCTACCAAAGCACCAGTCAACTTGGCATAGTTCACTATTTGCTTAGTCTCAATAATGATGTCTTCAACGGGTGCATCCTTGCGGGCCTGGCTAATGTCGATATGAATAAACTCAAAACCAGCCTCAATCCCTGCTATGGCTGCTGCGACCGTTGGGCTGTGATCGAGGTTCACGTACATTTCTACGCCGTATTCAGCCTTATAGTTGTCTACCATGTCACGAACATTATCAATACCGAGGGCTTCGACTTCCCCGTGGCTCACTTCAACAAGCAGTGGGGCTTTCTTGTTGGCGGCAGCATGCACCACCGCTTTGAGGGTTTCTTGGTTGTCGAGATTGAAAGCGCCCAGGGCAAAATGTTCAGTCCGTGCCCTCGCCATGGCATTACGCGCATCTTCACAGTTCTTTCGGATTTGTTTTAACGTTAATCCCATACCACCCTCACTCTCTATTTTTTGTCCATAATATGATGTGCAGCGAGCACGATATGTTTGGTCGTAAGCCCGAGATGCTCGAGCAGATCCGCCGGATGACCCGACTCGCCAAACCTATCCTTAACACCAACTCGGTGAATCGGCACTGGATACTCCTCGCCGAGCAGTTCAGCAACTGCGCCACCGAGACCACCAGTAATTTGCGCCTCTTCAACCGTAATAACCGCTTTTGTCTTACGCGCACTGCGCAAAATCGTCGCCTCATCGAGGGGCTTAATGGTTGGGCAGTGGATAACTTCAGCGTCAATGCCGTCTTTGAACAGTTTTTCAGCCGCAACCAGAGCAGGATGTGTCATTGTTCCAGTTGAGATAATGGTCACATCCGTGCCCTTGGCATACACGTATGCCTTGCCGATTTCGAACGGTGTTTTATCGGTCGTAAAAACGGGGATTGGCTCCCGTGCTAAACGCATATAGTTTGGACGCGAATCTTTTGCCATGGCAAGCGTGGCCTTCTCTGCTTCGATACTATCACCGGGTGCAATCACCACCATATTAGGGAGCGCTCGCATGATGGCAATGTCTTCGAGCATTTGGTGCGTGGCGCCATCTTGGCCGGTGTAAAGCCCAGCATGTGAACCTACAATTTTTACGGCCTGATCATTCAAGCATACCGTGGTTCGAATCTGTTCCCAGTTGCGGCCGGGGCTAAATGCAGCATACGAGCTCACAAACGGAATTTTGCCCATGGCAGCCAGCCCTGAGCCAACCGTAACAAGGTTTTGCTCGGCAACACCAATCTCAATAAAACGGTCTGGGAAGGCGTCACGGAAGAGGCTCATTTGTGTTGAATCAGTCAGATCAGCACAAGCAGCCACTACGTGTTCATCAATTTGGCCAGCCGCAAGCAAGCCACGGCCGAAGCCCTTGCGGTTGGGCTCAAGGGCAATATCGGTCGCCAAAATATTTTCTACAAGGTAGTAGCTCATTCGTGTTCCCCCGTAATTTTGCCTTTAAGCGTTCGGAGCTCGTGCAAAGCCTGTTTTGCCTGTTCACGGTTAGGCGGTGCCCCATGCCAGTGAAAGTCATACTCCATAAAGTCAACGCCTTTGCCCGGCACAGTGTGAGCGATAATCATAACGGGTTTTTCAACCACGGCCCGTGCCATAGCACAAGCATCGATCACGGCTTCAATGTTGTTGCCGTCAATTTCAATCACATGCCAGCCAAAGGATTCCCACTTGCCACGCAGATCTTCGAGTGGCATAACACTTTCAGTTGGTCCATCGATCTGGATATTGTTGCGATCAATAATACCAATGATGTTATTGAGTTTGTATTTGCCTGCCAGCATGGCCGCTTCCCAGATATTGCCTTCGTCGAGCTCGCCGTCGCCCAGCACCACATAGACCCAACGGTGTTGTTGCTTGTCCATACGCAGCGCAAGTGCCATCCCGCAGGCTTGACTGAGACCTTCTCCAAGTGGCCCGCTGGTGTTTTCGACGCCGGGTAAACGGTTGCGCTCAGGATGACCCTGTAGCCGTGACCCGTATTGGCGCAGGGTCATGAGTTCTTTTTTGTCAAAGTAACCAGCCTCGGCCATGGCCGCATAGCGCACGGGAACACAGTGCCCATTGCTCAGCAGTAAAATGTCACGCTCGTCCCAGTCGGGTTTCTTGGGGTCATGCTTCAAAATGTCAAAGTATAAAGCGGCAAAAATGTCGGCTAAGCCCAACGGCCCAGCACTGTGGCCACTCTTGGCATGCTCAAGCATACGAATAATATCTTCGCGGATCGCCTCCGCCTTTAACTCGAGCTCTAAGAGAGATAGTTTCTTTGCTTGTTTTGCCACCGGCTTATTCGTTCCCAATTACTGATAACAGTTTATCATAAGCGGCTTTTGGATCATCGGCACTTTGTATAAAGCCACCCGTATTCAGAACATTCACACCAGCCTCAGCAAGTGAAAAAATGTTTTGGTCATTGATGCCCCCGTCCCAAGCAATCTCCGCCTCGGGATGATGTTCGCGCACAAAACGGACTTTATTGAGCTGTGTCAGGTCGGCCTCGCCACCATGGTAGCCTAGGTGGCCGCTAAAGATCAGCACTTGGTCGAAACTATGCATGATTTGTGCCGCCCACTCAATTGGCGTCTCTTGCAAGATTGCCAAGCCAGTTTTAATATCGTGCTTATGTAGTTCGGCGGCAAAGTGCATATGATGCACATCGACTTCGTTGTGCACAATTACCATATGCGGCTTAAGCTGTATTAGCCGTTTAATCACATCCATGGGTCGTTGGTACATAAGATGGATGTCGACCGTTTGATGATACGGGAGCCATATTTCTTCTAGGCGCGGTGAGCGGCTCGGCGCAAAATGACCATCCATGAGGTCAACGTGAATACGCGGTGCAAAACGCACAGCACCCAGTTGACGTTCGAACTCATGTAAATCGGTAGCAGTAATGGTCGGACAAACCTCAGCTGCCATCTATCTCGTCCATTTCCATAATGCGTCGTTGGTAGCGACCAACGCGCGAGAATGGCACGTTCAAAAACGTCTCTACTAACATGTTGGCTTCATCCTTTTGCAGCACCCTAGCCGCCAAACACAGCACATTGGCATCGTCATCGTTTCGACTGGCTCGAATTGATTCGCGGTCGTAGCCCATGCACGCACGGATGTCTTTATAGCGATTAGCCGCCATGCACATGCCCTGACCACTACCGCAAATGAGTATGCCGCGGGCATCGGGATCAGCACTCGTCTTCATGGCATGAACAACTCTGCTGGCAAAAACTGGATAATCATCTTCCGGGTCTAACTTTGCATCGCCGTTGTCTACCACATCATAGCCGGCACGTTTTAAGTAGGCTACGATTCGATTACGTAGCTGGAAGCCGTTATGGTCGGCACCAACAAAAACTTTCATCAGTTGTAGCTCCTATGCGTGATGGGCTGAGTGATCTTCTTTTTGGTGCAACATGCGACCCGTGTCGGCCACAACTTCTACAAGTCGGTTGCTGTAACCCCATTCGTTGTCATACCAGGCAACCACCTTGAGCATATTGCCTGCGACCACGGCGGTGAGCTTAAGGTCAACCGTACACGAGTGACTGTTGCCAATATAGTCACTACTTACCAATTCTTCTTCAGTAACCGCAAGAATACCTTGATAGTATGGCTCTTGGGCGGCCTTTTTGAAGGCTTCATTCACTTCTTCAACCGTGACATTTTTCTTGGTGATAATCACAAAGTCACTCAGCGATACAACTGGGGTAGGAACGCGCACGCTGAGGCCGCCAAAGATACCCTGTAAGGCAGGGAGGGCCTTGCCGGCGGCGATTGATGCGCCCGTAGTTGTTGGAACAATGTTTTCGGCCGCATTACGAGCTTCACGTAAGTCTTTGGCTGGAGCATCTTGCAGGCGTTGACTAGCTGTGTAGCTGTGAACGGTGGTCATCATGGCTTTTTCGATGCCAAAATGACTCTCAATTACGGCCGCGACAGGGGTTATACAGTTCGTGGTACACGAGGCGTTGCTAATAATCTCGCCTGAGTGCTCAAGCTTGTCTTCGTTAACACCAAGCACAATGGTGGTAGCACCTTCGCCCTTGGCAGGTGCACTGATAACAACTTTTTTAGCACCTGCCTGCACATGGGCCTTGGCTTTTTCTGGGTCCACAAAGAAACCAGTCGACTCAATAACGACGTCGACCTTCATATCACCCCAGGGCAGAGCGGCCGGATCCTTTTCGGCTAGAACCTTGATGTGCTTACCATTAATGATGATATTCGTTTCATCGAAGCTCACCTCATGCTGGTACGTACCGTAGTTACTGTCGTGTTTTAACAGATGTGCCAGCGTTCGCGTATCTGTCAGGTCATTGATGGCGACTATCTCACAGTCACTTCGGTCGAAAGCAACCTTAAAAGCATTTCGGCCAATGCGACCAAATCCGTTGATAGCAATTCGTGTTTTCATTCCCCTACCCTTGTATTAGCGTTAGCATGTTCTGCAGGGTATTGTACGGTGTTGTAGGGCTGGTTGCAACTGTTTGCAGAAGCTTCGGCAAGGATTGCTGGCTACTGTTGTTTGTAGCGCTCGATACACTCGTTGATAATCTTTTTGGCTTCTTCAACATCACCCCAGCCAACAACCTTGGTCGATCCAGGTTTCTTGAGATCTTTGTAGTGTGTGAAGTGATGCTCCACTTTTTGCTTCCAGCGTTCGCCCAAATCATCAAGTGACTTGAGCGTATCGCCTGTGTTTCGATCATCGGCTGGCGTCACGACTACCTTGTCGTCAACCTCGCCATCATCTTCAAACTTCATAACGCCAAGGACGCGAGCCTCAAACCAGATACCGGTGGGTAGTGCTTCATCACAGACAATGAGGGTATCCAGTTCATCACCATCCTCATCAAGAGTTTGTGGGATAAAGCCATAGTTACAAGGCTTAGCAAAAATAGCCGGTTCAACGCGGTCGAGCATAAAGGCCGCGCGCTTACGGTCCCACTCAATTTTTAGGATCGAGCCTTCTGAAATTTCAACGACGGTATTCACCAGGCCATTCTCAACGTCGCCTGGATCCAAAACTTGATTAAAATCTGCCATATATTCTCCTTTGTTTCGGTTCCTATTGTACACTAGAACGGTTATGAAAATCATCGGCCATCGTGGCGCCGCCGGCTTAGCCCTCGAAAATACGGTTGAAAGCATTCGTGCTGCTATTGCAGCTGGGGTAGACGCCGTAGAGTTTGACATTCGGGTGACCGCCGACAATAAGCTTGTTTTGGTACACGACAAGCACACTGGCCGCATTAGCCACGAGAGCCTACACGTACAAGATCACACGTTGGCAGAGTTACGAAAAAGGCTCCTCCATAATGGCCACCCTCCTGCCTCAATATATGAAGCCTTGGCGGCCGCAGGCAATACACCGGTTATTATTGAGGGCAAGGAATCGAAGTGGGCAGAACCACTGGCGGCATTTCTTAAGCAGCAACCCCACCCCGCCAACTACCGTGTGATTTCTTTTAACTTGAAAGAGCTCTACCGCTTCAACTTGCTCATGCCATCCATTAAGACGTACGCCCTGGAGCACACAAAGTCAATCGAAGCTATTCAATCAGCTCGGTTGCTTGGCTTTAATGGTATAGATATTAACTTTTGGTTGCTGAACCCGCTGACGTATCTGCTGGCACGTCGCCGTAAACTCGACATTATCGTGTATACAGTTAATTCACCGTTCTTGGCACGCTTTCTAAAACTGTTCTATCCTCATGTGAGTATTACCACAGATGTGCCAGATAAATTACAGTTCCTGCGAAGCCGCCCAAAAACTGCAACCAAACAATAAGTTTGTCGCTATAATACTGACTAAGGAGCACTGCTATGAACGTTAGTCTTGATCACATCGAACCTGTTGCCGACCACATTTATACCCTGTGGCTGAAGCCAGAAACAAAAACAACATATATTGCTGGCCAGTATATTGAAATGTATCTGCCTCACGAAAACTCCGATGAACGAGGGCAAAAACGTTGGTTCACGCTCTCTTCGTCACCGACCGAAGAACTGCTGGCGATTACTACAAAGCACTTCGGTGACCCTGTTAGTACCTTTAAGCAGCATTTGTTCGATCTGAAGCCAGGTGACCAACTTAAGTTGTCTGAGCCAATGGGCGACTTTGTATTACCAAAGGATGCGTCTATACCACTCGTATTCGTTGTGGGGGGTATTGGGGCTACACCGGTTCGCAGCATGATTAAGTGGCTTGTCGACACTGGCGAGCAGCGCGATATTACGCTTATTTACGGAGTGCGCAAACCAAGCGAAGTTGCCTTTGGCGACGTCTTTGAAGCATACGGCCTAGCCCCTGAAGTTATTGTGAGTGAGCCAGACACAAGCTGGGACGGTCTGACTGGCCATATCACCGCAAAGCATATACTTGATGTGGCCGACAATGACCCACGCACCCTCATATATGTTTCTGGCCCAGAGCCACTAACTGAAAAACTCGAAGCTGATCTAAAAACAGCGGGCGTGTCGTCAGACCGTTTAGTTCTTGATTTCTTTCCAGGTTATCCAGAACAGTAAGCCGAGCTTTAACTTATTCGATTTCTGCCGGGCGCGCTAGTTGCTGCATCACAGCAAGGTAGCTCTCGAGTTGGTCAGGGTCAATTGAAGCGCTCAACGCCTCGAAAGCCAACTGCGAATCAAGCTCCATATTTCCAAGCAATCGCCTGCCCTTCAGGGTGACTTGCACTTGCCTACCGCGATGATCGTCATGTGCAATATGTTGTTTACACAGTTTTTTCTCGATCAGTTTTGCAATCAGCGCCGTCGCTTGTGGCAGCGCAATATTGAGTCTGTCCGCAATCGCGCCCATACGAATACCTTCTTTAGGCGCATCAGCGATTGTTGAGAGAGCCAACCATTCTATCATCGTTAGTGAGTAACGCTGTAACTCGGGCTCAATAGCAGCTTTAAGCGCCCGCTCCGCTTCGTTGTACATGAGAAAGAACTCAGACATCGAAGGCGGAAGTTGCTTGCTCATTGTTTTTTGGTTGCTTCGCTGTGTTTTCGTAGGTGTTCTTCGAGATACTTGCGAATCATCATAGCTGCTGTGGCGCCCTCACCCGTAGCACTGGCAATTTGCATATTTGCCCCAGCTCGCACATCACCTGCCGTAAAAACGCCCGGCATGCTGGTAGTCAGATCATCACCTGCCATAACCATGCCGATTTGATCAAGTTTCACATCACTATTTTCCAAGAATTGCGTGTTTGGCTGAAGGCCAACAAACACAAATACACCGTCGGTGGCAAATTCTACTTTTTTACCATCGTGTGTGCCAACTACTTTTGTTACTACATTGTTTTCGCCCACAATTTCATCGGTAGTCGTGGCTAAGTGTACCGTTATTTTGTCGGCATGCTTCTCAAGCTCATGCTGCAAAATTTCACTTGCGGACAACTTGCTGCGGACTAGTAAATCTATATGAGTTGCAAAGCGTGTTAAGAAAATAGCCTCTTGTACAGCTGAGTTGCCACCGCCCACAACGACCAGTCGCTTGTCACGGTAGAACGCGCCATCACAGGTAGCGCAATAGTGCACGCCACGAGCGTAGTATTCTTGCTCGCCAGGTATGCCAAGTTTCTTGTAGTCGCTACCGGTGGCTAACAGAACGGCTTTCGCCAGAATATCACCATCGGTCGTTTCAAGACGCTTGAACTCACCTTCGTCATGAATACCAAACACTTCGCCCAAACGAATGTCCGCACCAAAACGCTCCGCCTGCTTACGCAGACTTTCTGCCAAGTCGAGCCCGGCAATACCATCAGGAAAGCCAGGGTAGTTGTCTACCCAATCAGTGACAGCAGCCAAGCCACCAACGACACCTTTTTCGTACAAGACTGTGTCGATATCCTCGCGGGTGGTATATATGGCCGCAGCCAAAGCGGCTGGTCCTGCACCAACAATTACCAGTTCATGGATTTCTGGTTTCGTGTCACTCATAGTAGCGTGCCGACTAGACCTATGCCAAAGCTGGGGCTAATTTTGCTAAATTGTAGCCCACTACTACTTCTTGCGTATCATCAGTCTTCGTAACAACTGTTACGGGAACCGTTAATGCACCGCTGAGCGCAAAAGCTTCTTGCTGACGCTCGGGATTTTGGTCCAGGTTTACCTCGTCGTACGTAATACCCTTGGTACCAAGGAACTTTTTGACCATGCCACAGTAGGCGCAGGTATTAGTAGTGAAAATAGTGATGTTTTTGACCATTACTGATCTCCCTTGTTTATGTGTTGATTACATTGTTTTTAACGTTTTTATTGAAGCGTTAATTCATTATATCTAGCGTTTATGGTTAGTGTAAAGACCCTACATGTTGTGTTTTTTCACTTTTTGACACTTTTGTGAGTAATGTTACAAAACTATAGCTAGAATTACTCTATTGGCCGATTTTAATGAGCTCGATATCGAAAACAAGTGGTGCATTAGCAGGAATGCCAGAACCAACTGGCGGGTTTGCACCGTAAGCTTGATCGGCAGGAATTACCAAACGACGCGTGCCACCAACCTTCATGCCAGGTACACCGTCGGTCCAACCCTTGATGACGCCCGAGAGTGGAAAAGTAACCGGGTTCCCAGTGTCTTTAGAACTCTGGAAAATCTTGCCCGTGCCGGCAACAGCACCAGTGTAATGAACCGTAACCGTGTCACCCGGCTTAACGACATCGCCGTTACCCTCTTTAGTATCGATCTTCTGTAGACTGTCGACAGTTGTGACAGGGGTGAAGTTAGCGAGTTGTGTACCTTCCAATTTGGCCTCCTTATTTTGTTGTTGAGCTTGTGCCTGAACATCTTTAATGTTTTGTTGATTCTTTTTATCTTGTTGAGCCTGCCAGACCACTATTACTGCAGTAGCAACAGCCGTTGCGAGAAACAGCAAGGCTCCAACGAGCGCAAAGGCGCGTTCATGTGGCTTGGTAGCCATTAATATAACCCTCCTTAACTTGTCTCACTAAGTATACGACCACCTAGCAAATGCCGCTAGAGTTTTTATCGCAACAGCAGCATTATGCGGCAATGTCGTAGCTGCGTAGCTGTTTCTTGGTCTGTTCTTTATCCTTGCCACGCTGCAGTTTGAGTAGCTGGTCGTAAATACCACCAGAGGAAGCCAATTTGGCGGGTGAACCAATCTCATCGATTGCGCCGCTACGTAAGGTCACAATCTGGTCGACATGCTGGATGGTGCTCAAACGGTGAGCAATGATAATAGTCGTACGACCCTTCATGAGTCGCTCGAGTGCCTCCTGCACCATCGCCTCCGACTTGCTGTCTAGGCTGCTAGTTGCTTCGTCGAGGATCAGAATCGGTGCGTCTTTTAGCAGCGCACGTGCAATGGCAATACGTTGTTTCTGGCCACCAGAAAGTTTCAAGCCGCGCTCACCAATTTCAGTATCATAACCTTTCTCTAATTTGTTAATAAACTCATGAGCATTAGCGGCCTTGGCGGCAGCAATAACCTGCTTATCGGTAGCTGTGGGCTTAGCGTAACTAATGTTTTCACGAATTGTGCCACTAAAAAGCGCTGGATCCTGGAACACAACACCGATCTGCGTGCGCAAAGATGACTGGGTGACATCGTTAATATTTTGATCGTCAATGAGAATAGTCCCCTTCTCAGGTTCGTACAAGCGAAGCAATAGGTTCGTGAGAGTAGTCTTGCCTTCGCCACTTTCACCAACGAGGGCAATTTTAGTATCCGGCTCAATGCTCAGATTAATGTTATGCAGAACGGGCTGGCTACTGTCATAGCTGAATGACACCTTGTTAAATTGAATCGAGCCTTTATGTACCTCTAGGGCAGCTGCCCCCGCATGATCGGCAATCTCGGGCTGCTCATCCATCACCTTAAAGTAGTCTTTGCTATTAGCGATTGCCCGCTGCGTGCGGTCCACCAGGAAGCTAATGCTAAAAATTGGGATACGGATAAGCATTGAATACTGTATAAGTAGCACCATGGTGCCGATGCTATACACGCCGCGGGCGGTCTGCACAAAAATATACATAAACACCATGAAGAAAATTACCGATAGTACTGCGCGGCGTTTGTTATCTTGACGATGCCAATACTTACTTTGCGGTTCGGTGGTCTTGACAGCGTGTTTCATGCGCCTGTCAAAGAACTTAAGTTCACGCACTTCTTGTACGAAACTCTTAACCACCTTGATCTGACTAATGCTTTCGTTGAAGCGGCCACTCGCGACATCAAGATCCTGATTGATGGATTTTTGGTAGCCCTGCCACTTACCACTGGTTCGTGCCGTCATCCAGATAAAGATTGGGTACAACGTAAATAACATTAAAGCCACGGGCCAGGCATAATACGCCACAATAATGAGTGTAAAGATTGTACTGAAGATAAACTGCAAGAAGTTATTGCTAAAGATCTGTATAAAATCACCGATGTCCTGAATGCCGCGACTCATGCGGTTGATGATTGTGCCAGTGAGCTCTGTGTCGTAGTAGCGTTGGGGGAGACTCAAGAGGTGCTCGTAGTATCGGTTGCTCATGTATTGCTTCAACTTAATGGCCAACATATCGCCCCAGTAGCCACTGATATTACCAAAGATGGTTTGGCCAAGGTCCGTCAAAAAAATCAAGAATGCGAATAGGGCAACCGTCTTGACATCATTGTGCCCATTGTTAATGCCGCTACTTATGCTATCTATAGCCGCTTTCGTAAAAAGCGGCACTAGCTGGCTCATAGTTGCCAGCAAAATAGTCATCAGTCCAATTGCAATGTAGTAGCGCTTGAGACTACTCGTAAAACGCAAGATCCGCCAGATGTATTTCATTACTTTTAGCTTACCACGTGAGCAATTACAGTTTCATTTCTTCAAACGCATCACGAAGCAGGCTGTACATAACAGCGTAATCGGCATTGTTGTCGAGCGAGTACAGATACACCACATTGTCGACAACTTCAATATTTACCTTAAATGGCAGGGCAAATAATTTCTCCATATACACAGGGTGCAGCAGTTCGAAAGCTGTCACCTGCTCAACATTAGTAGCATACACGTTGTAGCGCTTGTTAAAGTCAGCCCACTCCAGACTGAGTTTATTGTAGCCGGCGGGCGTACGCTGGAACATTGAGGCCATAACACCTTGCTTTGCTTGAACAATCAGTGAGTCATACCGTTTTGGCAAAGCTACTTGCGCTATCACATATTGCTGCGGGTTCATGCTTTTACTCTGGGAATACATAGATGGCAAATACGTGTAGAGTTCAACAATAAGGTTATGATAAACGCCGATAACATGGTTGTTTATGTCTGACTTGCCGAACCGGCCACCGCTAAACAACATGCCACGTCGTGGTAGCAGTAGCCAACCCCAGTCCTTGCTGTAAAACAGTCCGTTATCCTTTGCGAATGACTCAATCTCTGGGCGCGCCAGATAGGCATCTTCAGTTTCTTGCATAATGCCATCAAGCAGCCATGTATTGCCGCTACGCACAAAGCGCCAGTACTCAGTAAAAATGCTTTTGTCCTGAAAAAGAAGCGTTTCTTGTCCATCGATCTGTTCAATCAGCACATCGTTGGCTCGAGCTTTCACCATAAAGGTTACCCGGTCCCCCGAATTATCACTAAAGTCTTGCACTTCAGTTGGTTCAGGAGCACTTATCAGTTCGGGGTTCTGGACATCATTGCGACGCTGGCGCAGTTTAATGGCTGCCATTACTAAAGACATATGCTGCCAATACGGTTCGG
Organism: uncultured Candidatus Saccharibacteria bacterium; assembly: GCA_964394925.1. Lineage (GTDB taxonomy): Bacteria > Patescibacteriota > Saccharimonadia > Saccharimonadales > CAYLGV01 > CAYLGV01. The sequence continues at coordinate 85,222 of CAYMZG010000003.1, forward strand.
TAAGATAAGACCGCATACTATCTATATTGAATGTTGACCAGTCGGCCTGAAATTGCATAAAGGTGTTCTGCACACCTTGTTGCAACGAAGTCAGATCCCAGGCAGGGTCTGCTTGCGCAGCTACAGCAATATCTTTCTTGGCTTTACCAATACGCTTCAAATAGCGCTCGCCCCAGCCCCTGTAGCCACCTACGCCGCCAGCCAGGGCCAAAGCGGCAAGCAATATTCCCCAACCACGAAAGCCAATAATTGCAACAAAAATCCAAAACGTCACTGCAACGAGCGTTCCCGCAAGGCAAGCAATTGCTAAAGCCGGGTCGGTCAGCCGACGACGCAGCCAAACACCCCATGCATGTGGAGGGATGTAGCCCATGAGGAACAATATGCTGTCAGCGCCACCTCCGCCACCGCCAGAACCACCGCCGCCACCACGAGCAAAAAACAACAGGTCATTCGACGCTATTGTAATCAAGTGTGGTAAGGTCATAACCGTTCTGCGCTCAGCTTAGTAGTAACTCTCGCACTCATTTCATCTAACAACTTACTCATTTCATTATCGGTCAACGTCCGTTCATAGCTCGCCAGGGTAAATCTAAACGTTACATTCTTGGTAGCTGTGTCATTGCCCTGATAGATATCGACTACGGCAAGCTGAGGCAGGCTATGCTCGGGCCAGTCTAAGCTATCCCATATTAGATCGTGCAGCTCTTGATAGTTCACGGATTGTTTCACTTTAAACGTAATATCTTGGCTCACCTTCGGGAACCGAGGAAGCGGGCGATAGGTAACGCCGGCGGCTTGTTGCATGAGATCAACCGTACTAACTTCGAAACCCGCACTTCGCTTGGGAAGCTTGAGGGCTTTAATAACAGACGGCTTGAATTCACCAATTAGCCCAAGCACCACATCAGTGTGTTTAACCTTGACTGTTGCTGTTCGACTGAGGTTGTATGGCTTAAATACTGGGAAATCAAGCTCTTTGGCGGGTTCATATGACAGATCAATTCCCAGTTTAGCTGCCAAATAATCCAAATAGCAGCGTGCTTCATACAAGGCGGCGCCGGGCTTTTGCAGCTTGTCGTTGGCAGCGTACACCAGTGCAAGCATATTGAACTCAGTGGGCAGCCCCGCATCGTCGTTGGCATGGATCTTGTTGTGAGCTTTGTTCAGCTCAAAGATGGCAAATTCATCATAACCAGCTTTAATATTTTGATGCACCTTATCGAGCAAACTCGGCAACAGATTCATGCGGAAATACTGCAGGTCAGGACTAAGAGCATTGGTGAGCTTAAACGCTAGTTTTGGATCTTGGCCTACTCTTTCGAGCAAGTTACTATGCACAAAGTTGTAGGTGAGCACTTCGTTAGCACCACCAGCTGCTAAGATCTCACGAACACGCTGCTTGAACTCAAGCAGATCATCGGCCTTGGTAGGTGATAGGTCGCGCCTGGGTAGTTCGAGCGGCAAATGATCAAAGCCGTAAAGTCGACCGACCTCCTCAACAATGTCTTCGGGAATTTCTAGATCAGTTCGCCAGAAAGGTGGCGTTACGGTAAGCTGCTCCTTATTGTCGCTTCGCTCAACCGAAATCTCAACGTTTTCAAGCAGTTTCTGCATTTCATCAGTTGTCAGCTCCAACCCCAGACGTTCATTAATAAACGAAGATGTCACTCGCAATGCTTTTGGCTTTACCAACCCCTTGTGCTCATCAACGACCGCACTGGTAACCTTGCCGACGCAAAGCTGCGTTACAAGCTGAATAGCATAGGCGAGGATGCGGTCATTCTGCAGTGGGTTCTGGCCCTTGTTAAAGCGCGTTACCGCATCGGTAAACAGACCATACTTCATACTGGTGCGTCGAATGTTATACATGTCAAATGTTGCCACCTCGAGCACGATCCGCTTGGTGTTCTCGTCTACTTCTGTGTCGGTACCGCCCATGACACCACCAACACCAATTGGAACATTATTTGAGGCTATCAGCACAGTGGAATCGTCGCCGAAAGTTATCTCTTTGCCATTTAGTAACTTAAGGGTGTCGCCTCTTTTAGACAGACGGGCTTCAAGCTGAGCGGTATCGCCTTTGCTTATTTTTAGGAGTTTGTCGTAATCGTAGGCATGCAACGGCTGAGCAGTGAGGTACATTACAAAGTTGGTGATATCTACAATGTTATTAATCGGGCGAATACCGACCCGGGTAAGACCGGCCTGCATCCAGACTGGGCTTGGCCCAACCTGTACGCTATCGAGCGACACAGCCATAAATCGCGCAACCATATCTGTTTGAACATTAACCGAAACTGGCAAGCCAGTGCCCCCCGGAAACTTCAGTGGCTTGCTGTACCAACCGGGGCTTTTAAACGCCAGCCCTTGAATACCAGCTATCTCGCGGGCGTCACCAAGAATGCCAAACAGATCAGGACGATGCGTAAACATCTTATTCTCGACATCAATGACAACGTCATCCAGGCCATATAGCTGCTTAAATGGGGTGCCGGGCTTCGTATTGTCCTCGCCCACGTCCTCGGCTGTGATTTCCAGAATACCGCTGTGATCATCAGAAATTGCCAGCTCAGCAGGGCTAGCGAGCATCCCGTTACTGACCTTCCCTCGAAGCTCTCGCGCTTCAAGTACAAACGGATCTTTGTCGAAAGTCGATGGAACGGTGCTACCGGGCGGCAACCAAGCCACCGTTAGCCCAGCTCGAACATTGGGCGCCCCACATACAACCTGCACGGTGCCATCTTCGTTACGCTCTACCCCTTTTGCCTTCCAGCCATCGTCGATTGTACACAGCGAAAGCTTATCGGCGTTGGGATGCTTTTCGCAGCTGATGACTTTAGCAACCAGTACACCTTCGTATTTTTGACCCCAATGAATAACTTCATCAACTTCACCCAGCTGCGAACCGATTTTTTTAACGAGTTCATCAACGCCGATCTTGCTTAGATCGACATTGCTGTACTGCTGCGCCCAATGAAGTGATATTTTCATTTGAATTGCCTCAAAAAGTCTAAGCGCCCTGATTCAAAATAACGAATATCCTCAATGTCGTTCTTCATAAGTACCAGACGATCGATACCGCAGCCCCAAGCAAAGCCCGTGTATTGTTTTGGATCAATACCTGCCATCTCAAGAACATTGGGGTGAATCATGCCACAACCAAGTAGCTCGATCCAGCCACTGTAACTACAAACCTGGCAGCCCGCCTTTTGGCAAAACGGGCAGCTCAAAGCAAACTCAAAACTCGGCTCGGTAAATGGAAAGTAATATGGCTGCGTTTTAACCTCTAGTTCTTGGTGATAATACTCTTGTAAAAAGGTCTTAAGTGTGGCGATCAGATGCCCCGCATTAATGCCCTTGCCGACGCAAATACCTTCGAGCTGGTAGAAGGTGTGCTCGTGACGAGCATCGAGGTCTTCATTACGAAAAACGCGGCCCGGGATTACTACACGGATGTCTTCACCCATTTCGAGCTTTTCCTTGTGAGCTGACAGTACACGGTTTTGCATAGTGCTCGTATGAGCCGGAGCAATCAGGCCTTCTTCGGTCATAAAGGTATCGTAATCGTCGCGGGCGGGGTGGCCATCGGGGAAGTTCAGCGTTTCGAACATGTGATAATCATCATCGATCTGGCGCGACTCAACTGCCGTGAAGCCCATGCGCACAAATATATCGAGCACATTGTTGAGCTCTTTCATAAGTGGGTGAATGGTACCATTTTCAGCACCAAGTAGAGTAGGTCGCTGATTGTGCGGGGTGTTAACGTCGAAAGGCGCAGTTACATCAATAGGAGCTAACGCTTCGGCCACTTCCTGATGTTCGGCGACTTTAGCTTCAAGTTCCGCCTTAAGCTTGTTGATTTCTTTACCGAACGGACCGCGCTTTTCTGGTGGTAACTGAGGGATTTCGGCATACAGTGCCTTTAGCTCAACCGCACGCAGAATACTTGCCTTGTCATCAAGCTCTTCCATGCGCTTAGTGAGTTGCGCAGCAACAGTAGCAATTTGCTCATTCTTGTAACTCATATTTACTGTATATTGTACCAAACGAATAGGTAAGCGATTATAGTTTCTTCGCCCCTTTATACCATTCGTTGATCCACGGCACATAGTTTGTATTGAAATTTGGACCACGAATAACATCCTGAAGAGCTTTATTGTCGGTAATATACAGCCCGGAGGCCAGTGCCTTTACGCCGTCCACGCTGCGAGAAGGCTCGTAAATTTTTAGCGCGATGTTTTGATATTTACCAAAGAAGTCACCCGTTCCAGACGAGTAAAGGCTAATGCCGTTAACCACACCGATTCTCTGGCAAGTTTGAATTTTTTGATAGGTGTACTCTATGTTGGAAATCATTTTGTAGTAATCGCAAGTCCCAGCTTCTGGCGTAAAATACTTTGCACCTACCTGTGTGATAACTGCCTGGTCAACGTAAGCCTTGTTGGCGTATTTTAGCCCAATCCCTGGTGGCCGTTGCGGAAATTCCACCACTGTATTTTCAGCATGCGACAAGACAACAGCGTCTTTGTATTGCTCAGCATAGGCAAGCGCAGCTTTGCGATTGTAACTCAAGCCATCGTTGTTTTGAAGGTTGAGCTGGCCGAAACGCAGTGCGATCAAGACCACTATAACGGCTATAATCCCCCACACGATTCGTGGATCTAAAACGTATCGAGGTCGGGTCTTCTTAGCGACCGTGAAACCAACAGATAGTACAGCCTCTACTGCAAGCCACGTCGCCGCCACTGCAGCAAGAAAAATAACTGCATAATACAGAATGATAAAAAGCAGAAAGCCACCAGTTTCTGGACCAGTTAGCTCGAGTCCTGCAAGAACTGTAACCATAACCGAATCATAGCAAACTTATTGGCAGCTGTCTTTATAGAGCATACAATGGAGTAATGGCACAATTTAGTTTCGATATAGTGAGTGAATACGACAAGGCTGAGATGAACAATGTCTTTGATCAGGCGCAGCGCGAGATTGCCAGTCGCTATGACTTTAAGGGCACGCCGGCCGAACTTGACTGGCTCAATAGTGATAAAACCGGGTTGAAAGTGACCGGCAACGGTGATTGGCAAATTGACGCCATACTTGATATTGTTCGCAAGAAATTAGCGAGCCGCGGGCAATCTCAGAAGGTACTTGATACGTCGCGTGAGATGACTGTCAGTAACCTTAAGACCACGCAAGAGGTTCCGTTTAAACAGGGGCTCGATCAAGACAAAGCCAAAAAGATAACGTCGCTAGTGCGTGACAATTATCCAAAAGTCAAAACACAAATTCAGGGTGATACTGTGCGCGTAATGAGTGGCAGCAAAGATGATTTACAGGCCGTAATGCAACTCGTTCAGGCCCAGGATTTTGACTTCCCAACCAGCTTCACAAACTACCGCTAGCCAAACTAGATGCTATTTAGGTATCAATTGACTAATCATTTCTAGGTACTTTGTTGCAACCGAGTTGTCGTCGGTTTGCTGCGGTACTATCCAGCCACCTTCATCATCACGAATCATTAGATGTTGCAGGCTGCATTCACCCCTGCCGTCCCTTGGATAAGACTGCAGCGGCAATAATAGACGTGCTATAGGGTGATGGGGTAGGCTGGTATCGACCGCCTTTTCAAGGACGACTTCAAATGCCCTGCCACTCAGTGCTTGATGGTCCCATAAGTAATCATGTTTTATGGTTTGTGTATTATATGAGCCCGCAAAATCACTATCACTATCCAAAACCAGTGGAAAGCTACGTTTGCTGGTGGCATGATGATAAACACCCCACCAACCGGCATTAGTGGCAAGCCGCTGTCCTTCAAAGACCGCGCTTGGCTTAACAATTTGTCTTACTTCGATGTCACTGAGCCAAGCAAGCGGGGGGACTATCCATTCCAATCTGCGTTTATAAAGTGGCCCATCCACAGGCGTTTCAGATTGAAAACCAGGAAATAGAACTGTTGTCTCATGCCACATTCTATACATACCTAAAACTATACGCAGCTCAAATGCCACTTACAAGCACCAGCGTTTTGGCAGCTTTTGCGCTATACTGTGTGCTATGGACGATGAGGCGCCACCAGAAATACCCGCACCTCAAAATATCTTTGATGAAGCCCGATCGGTGTTAGACGAAAACGATCAGGGCCAGTACACCTTGCCCGCGCCAGGTTTGTACCCTCATCAGTGGCTGTGGGATAGCTGTTTTATAGCCATTGGCCGGCGCCATCTTGACCTAGATCGTGCCAAAACTGAGATATTAAGTTTGTTGCGTGGTCAGTGGCACAATGGCATGTTGCCACACATGGTGTTAGTTGGACACCGAAAATACCGAAGAGACCGAGATATTTGGCGCAGTTGGGCCAACCCCTATTCACCAGATGATGTAGCCACGAGTGGCATTACCCAGCCGCCAATCCTGGCAGAAGCGATCGTGCGTATTGGTGAAAGTATGAAGAAAGTTGAGCGACGCAGTTGGTACAAGCAGGTTTACCCCGCCCTGCTTAAGTATCACCAGTGGATTTATGAGGATCGCGATCCGCATAACGAAGGTCTGGCTCTGCTCATTCACCCCTGGGAATCTGGCTTGGATAACTCACCACCCTGGATGAGCGAACTACATGAACACGACATGGCACTGTGGATCAAAGTTATGCAAAAGTTGCGTGCCGGCTGGTTCGTCAATACGTTTCGGCGAGACACCAAACTAATACCAGCCGAAGAACGGCTTGATCCGATTGATGCGCTCGCACTCTACAGCAGCCAACGTCGCCTTCGACGCAAACGGTATGACATCGACAAAATTCTGAGCCATTCGGTCTTCGCCATAGAAGATCTCACCTTTAATTGCATATTGATTCGGGCCAACCAGCACCTTAAGACAATCGCCGATTTCATAAAACAAGAAATACCCGACGATCTGGCCGAGGCTATACAACGCACCGAGGCAACCCTCGAACAACTGTGGGATCCTTACTCAGGCCAGTACTACTCTCGCAATTTTGTGACACATAACCTTATTAAAGAGCCGACGCTGGCAACCCTGATGCCTTTGTACGCGGGCACTATTAGCAAAGATCGGGCGCAGCAGTTAGTACGGCTACTCGAAAATCAACATGTGTTTGGGGCTAATTTGCCCGTGCCGAGCGTTCCGCTCAATTCCAATTGGTTCCGAGCGCACACCTACTGGCAAGGCCCCAGTTGGGTAAACACTAACTGGCTGATCATCAATGGTTTGGAACGAATGGGCTTTGCTGATCACGCTGCTGCTCTACGCGACACGACCATAGATATGGTGTCTGAAGCTGGCTGTTATGAATATTTCAGCCCGTTCGATGGCAGCCCAGCGGGGGCACCACACTTTAGTTGGACGGCCGCTCTTACGATCGATCTCCTCAAAACACAGTCTAAGTAAGTTTTATGCGCCGAAGTAGTACCAGAAATGGTTCAGCAGAAGTACGGCAATAAGGATATACGTTAACAGAATGATGCCAGTATGATTGGCTGAAATGAACGTACCGACTCGTTTTAAGCGCCCCGGGAACACAAGATAACCCTGGCGGATCGTCCAAGCCAGTGTGTAAACGAACAAGGCGATCACCACTAACCACGTTAGTGCACAGTATGGACAAATGGCGTTAATGCGATAAATACCCTGGAAAAATAGATACACAACACCAGCTACACCTCCCGCAATGCCAAGCGTAAAGAGGCGCCAGAACCATGGCTTCATGCGCGCTCCGAATAGTAGCGTAACCGCAATTGCCACCACCATGCTAAAAGCTATGATGCCAAACAAGGTATTCGGAATGCCAAACACTTCTGCTTGTTGGGTCTTCATAACCGAGCCGCACGAGAAGATCGGGTTAATGTTGCAGTCGGGTATAAATGATGGATCTTTCAATAGCTTTATTTTGTCGATGGTCAGAATAAATGACGCATAAAGCCCTAGTAGCCCGGCCACCAACACGATGTACGGATAGGCTTTTTCGAGCGTTAATGCTTTCAGCCCTTTCTTGTTAATTGTGTTGGTTTTCTTTTGTATGGTTTTAGTCATCCAAATCTCCTCCTGGGCGATCTAATAAAGCGGACTCAACACCAACCGATTCACCGGCTATGCGGTAAATGTCGGTGTCCACTTTTTGAAATTCTTTATTGGCTGAATTGTAATGGTTGACTGTAGTGCCGAGCGAGTTTCCGAGTTTTTCCATGAAGGTTTTATAGCCATTTAAGTGACGCCCCAATTGACCAATACGAAGTTGGATATCTTTAGCCTGCTCTTCAATCTGTAGTGCCCGCAGACCTTGCATAACCGTTTGTAAATACGCCATAAAAGTGGTCGGGCTCACAATAATCACATTCTTGTCCCTGAAGGCATACTCCATCAAATCACGTGCCGACGTACCCGAACTGCCAACTTTGTTAATTAACAGATCATAATAAATTGCTTCACTCGGAATAAACATGAAGGCGTAGTCCATGGTTTTTTCTTTAGGGCGTATATATTTAGCTGTTTCATCAATGCGATTTTTAAGGTCGGTCTTAAACGTTTTGGCTAATGCTTCTTTGCGGGCTTTATCAGTTTCCTCGAGCATGCGGTTATAATTTTCGAGACTGAACTTGCTATCGACCGGCAACACCTTGCCATCTAGTTTTACGATGGCATCTACAATTTCGCCGTCTTTGAATTTGTATTGCATGCTATAGCGATCGGGTGGTAACACGTTTTCGAGCACTTGGCTTAGGTAATACTCACCGAGTACACCACGCTGCTTTGGATTAGCTAGAACGTTTTGTAGCACCTTCAATTCGCCGGCGATATCACCAACCTGCTGGTTAGTCTTTTCGAGCGCTGTGAGTTTTTGTGTAACGTCCTTAATAATCTCAGAGCTTTGAGCGAATTGCTTCAGCATCTGCTGGTTGTTCTTATCGAGGCGTTCATTCAGTTGTGTGTTGAGGCCATCTTTGAGCTGCGTAACACTATCTGTTAGATTGGTCAGATCTTGTTTGAGTAATAATGCAGCATTGTCGTCACCACGCTCCTGGGGGCGACGCATAAGCAATGCGAGCATAGCCACACACAGCACCCCTAAAACTATCACCGATATAAGCATGAGAATATTGTACCATTTACTCTGGGATAAAATGGTGTGCAATTAACACAGCCGCACCAACAATAAGAGCACCGAGGATAACGAGGACAACCTGCCAGTCAATCAATTTCTTCTCATTACGCGATTGATTAATGCTTGGGATGATATCGCTGGCAGCGATGTAAATAAAGAAGCCGGCGGTTGAGCCAATCAACACCGCCAAGAGCGTTGTTGAGTGACGACCAAGCGTGTAGAAGAGTACCGTACCAAGAGCGGTAACGGCAATCGCCACCCCGTGAACTGCCAGTACGCCACGCCTGCTTAGCCCTCGCTTGAGCAAATAGCCTGAATCGGCCATTTCACGCGGGATCTCATGCATTGCAACTGCTATGGTGGTTATAATACCTGCGCTAATGCTCACGAGAAACGCCGCCGCTATCGCAGCGCCGTCTATGAAGTTATGAAGCCAGTTACCGCCCGCCGCCAAAGCCACTATTGGATCGGCTTCATGATGATGCGCATCACTGCCCGACGCCGGCTCGAACGGCTCTTTACTGTGGTGGTGGAACCAGTGCAGCCAACCCTCGAGCACAAAGAAGAAAAGCAAACCTACCAGAGCCGCCAGCAATACCGTAAGCGGTTCGTAGTGCTCAACACCGTCATGTAAAAAATCCAGGAACGCTGCAGCGAGCAATGCCCCAGCGGCAAATGGTGTCGCATACTTCGTTAGGAAGGCGATGGTTTTTTTATGCGTTAATAGAACAACACTACTCAAGAAAACGACTATATCCCCCGCTAGGGAAATTGTTAGAACCAACCAAAGAGGTGCAATCATACGTAATCCTTTTTATATATTCACCAAAGCATACGCTAAAATGCCGTATAATTGCAATTTTGTCGCATTTTGTGCTAGATTTGCAATATGGAACAAAAGTTTAGAGATACCTTGCGAGCAGCTAATGCCAGCGTTACTAAACCACGTCAGATTATTTTTGAATACCTGCAAGGTAAAGAGCCGCTGACCATGCAACAATTGGAGAAGGCATTATCCGGACAATTTGACCGCGCAAGTTTATACCGTACAATTTCGTTATTTGAACATCTGGGAATTACTCGCCGTTTACAAATGGGCTGGAAGTATAAGATTGAGTTATCCGGCCGTTTTGCACACCATCACCATCATTTAACATGTTTGGAATGCGGCAAGATCATTCCTGTCGAGAATGATAACGGTTTAGAGCGACAATTATCCATAATCTTACGCACATATCGTTTTACAGAAAGTTCGCATGAGCTAGAAGTACGGGGATACTGTGAAAGCTGCACAAAAAATGACCCCAGGCTATTGCCCAGGGTCTTCGGAAGCCTCACACTTCCACATGCATCATAGCACTGGCATCATGGCAGGTAAAGTGATTTGAAACATAGATTATCTCTTATCAGTGAGCTTCAAATGTGTGATATTTCGCACAAATGCCAACTTGCCATGAAGCAGTAGCGACACGCTCACTACGAGCACGCCCGCAGCAAAGCCACCGACGACATCCAGTGGTGCATGAACGCCCAAATATATCCGTGATAGGCCAACCAGCACAATCCAGGCCACAATACACCAGCGCCACTTATGAGGGAGCCAGATTGCTAGTAGGAGTGCCATTACCGTTGCCATGGCAGTGTGCGTTGATGGGAAGCCAAAGCCTGTAATTAGTTTTTCACGCTGAACAGTACCAACTAAGGTCATATACGGACGCGGACGTTCAACAATTCGTTTTAAGATTTGCGTGAGCAGAAAAACACTCACGCCACCGCAAAAAATTCGTAAAGCTAGCCGGGGGTAACCTCGCCAGATCATGAATAGCGTTAGGGCAGCCATGGTATACACCGTGCCACTATAGGTAATAATCATAAATGGCAGGCGCCAATATTCTGGCCAGTTATTGATGGCATGAAAAATGCTCGCCTCCAGGCTGCTGAAAGTGCGACTTGAAGCAATCCACGTCGACCAAGCCAATAGCAAACCGCTGGCAATGGTCAGAGCAATGATCAGCTTTTTATAGCGAGACATGACTGTAGTATACGCTAATGTTTACTGGACTTTTCTTGCTGGTTTCTGAGATGTGACGTAAACACGGCGGCCGAAATAAATGAAACACCAACCAGACCCGTAACAACTTCTGGCACTTCAATTTTTACGCTGAGTAGCAAAACAACGGCAAGTGCCAAGATGGCATAGTGCGCGCCATGGATCAGAAATCGAAAATGCGCCAGCGTCCCTCGCCGTAGCAAGTGAACAGTCATGGAGCGCACAAACAGTGCCCCTATGCCAAGCCCGGCGGCAATCAAGAAAATCTTTTGAGTAATAGCAAAGGCACCGACCACCCCGTCAAAACTAAACGTAGCATCCAACACCTCAAGATACACAAAGGCCAAAAACGCAGCATGTCCGGTGGCCATGCCCTGTTTGGTCCCTTTCATGAGCAGCTCGCTAACGCCTTTTATTATCACAAAAGCGACAGCCCCAAGTGCGGCCGCAAGGGTAATATTTGGTTCATGCGTGTCTAGCAGGTGTAGCAGCCCAATGGCAGCGACAGCTCCAACTATGGCCACCCACCACGGCTGATTAAACTCACCGAGCGGGGCCTCAACCGTATTTAGCCAGCGGACTTGGCGTTTTTCACCAAAAAACCGCAAGCCAATCATCAGCAAGAACACGCCGCCAAAGGCAGCGATGAGCGGATAAGCCTCGTGTAGCTCCTGAGCATAAGCCTCGGGGTGATGCAAGGCACTATCCCATACCGTAGTCATACTTTGACCGCTAGTAGCGCTCACCATGACAATCGGTAGCACTAAACGCACGCCGAACACCGCAACAGCAATACCAATGGTTAAAAATAATGTTTGCCAAAGCCGAGACATGCGGCTCAACACTTCACTGTTAATGACCGCATTCTCAAAACTAAAGGTAATTTCGATGACTGCCAGCAAAAGGATTGGTATAACTGCGCTCAGGCCACCCGTCAGAGCAGCCGCAACAATCACAATCAATGAGGCGATGACTGCAAAACCATATAACCGAGACAAACTCTCTTTTGGCATAGAGTTATGGTAACACTCAGCTAAAAACTACACTATATGCTGATGTAAAATGTTGAGTACTGTTTGGTAATTGGCCCAGTAAAACAGTAGATTGAATATAACGAGCGCGGGAAATACAACCAGCGTTTCCATGGCTTTACCGGTGGTGATGCGCCAATGTTTGAAGGGTGGAAAGCCAAACTTAATGGGAATTGGCAACAACCACGGCACACCCTCCTTAGTAAATGAGTCCATCACCAAATGCGACACCATGCCAATCATAAATGCCCACCATACGTAACCTGTATTTACGTGTGGCATAATCGGATGTAAAAAAGCCAACAGCCAATGCACGCCAACCCCAAACACCGCCAGCCCTAGCAGTGAGTGGGTCAGAAAGCGGTGACCGCCCGACAGTAATCCAAATATGCGACCAAAATATTTTCCGACTGGCAAATTCCGCCAAAACGGTGCCGTTGGCTGATCCAGATCAGGTGCGATGCCGCCAAGCAAGACTGCCACCAGTGCGAGCAGTGCCGTAGCAAGATTGACGGTGATAGTTCCCATCGACACTACTACGACCCCTAAGGTTGTAAAGGCAGCAAGGTCATGCGTACGAGCAATCATGTGCTGTAGTGTAGCGCAATCAGGCACGTCACATAAACGAATTCATAAAGAAAGCGACCGTCTGGGTATACGGTCGCTTATTTTGGTGAGGGAGTTCACCGGTAACTAGTTGGTTTGCGACATTGGCATCGTTGAGGAACCACCCTGGTCTCCACCAGCTTGATCCCCGTCACGATCTGGCCTGTGGCCGCCCATCATACCATGCCCCATTGGCATATAGCCCTTAGGGATGTTATTGTCGGTTGCCCACTGCTTGAGCTCATCCATCTTAGTCTTCATAGCATCTCGACGTTCTTGTCCCGTCTTGTCTTTCAGACTGTCCATGAATGTTTTCATTTCTTGCAGCTTGGCTTTAATCGCATCAGCCTGGGCTTGCGTCAGCTTGCCATCTTTAACGGCTTGCGTTAGTCGCTCTTCCATTTTTTGCTGCCGTTCGGCTTCGTGACTGGCACGATCTTCATCGAATACTTTTTGCACATCACTCTTATTGAGATTAAATTTCTGTGCAATCTTGTCGACAAGACTGGTGCCACCCGAAGTGCTACTTTGGGCATTAACCAGGCCAGCACCTGCCACGGTAGCAATCCCTACCGTCGCCGTTACTGCAGCAATAGCTAATGATTTTTTAATGAAATACTCCTTCCTTTTAGTTTGCCAACCGCGTTGTCGTTGTATTTCTACAAGCGACAAGCCCAATACTAAACAAGAATTTTGAAAGAATGCTTAGAAGCTTGTTACTTCTTTAGTTCTTTGCGGATTTCGTCGAGCTGCTCTTTGGTGATATCGCCCTTAGCATAGCGTTCTTTGGCTATGTCGAGTGGATTAGTCGCTGTGCTGTCTTCTGACGATGTGCTGCGTTGTACTAGAATCTTAGCAACCCACACTACGCCAGCTACAACAATCGCCAGCATCAGCAAACGAAACAGGCTCGTTACCCAAGTGTCTTCGGTGTGCTGAAACATCACGGGACTATCTTGGATATAGCGTGCTACATTCATTGCATCCATATTTTTCCTCCTACCCCTAAAACTACGCCGCCTACCTGTGTCGACGCTTAGAGATGGCTACGTATTAATGCCAGTTGCGTTCAATCTCGTGGATACGGTCATGATCGAGGCCATAAAAATGAGCAATCTCGTGCCAGAGAGTGTGTTTTACCTGCGCCCTGAGTGCATTTGGATTGGGGGCAGCACGCGAAAGCGGCCCCTTAAAAATCGTTATTTTGTCGGGAATCACTAGATTGTAACCTGCTCCGCGTCGATTCAGCGGGATACCTTCATACAGCCCAAAAAGAGTCTGATCGGCCCGTAGATGTTGTTTTTGCCGCTGCTCGGGCGTTGGCTCATCTTCATACGTAACCACTACATTGTCGAGGTGCTTCATGTATTGCTCGGGCATTTCATCCATGGCCTGGGCAATCAGGGCTTCGAATTGTTCGTCGCTTATGTCTATCACAATCACAGTATACTTAACATGTTAAGTATACTCAATCGCTCATTTTAACCGAAGCGATTCCAGGCAAAGTTGTGCGTCTTGGGGTCGGCTCGTAACATCAGTTTTTTGAGCTCGACTGTACGTCCTCTGGCACGTAGATCGGCCGGGTAAACTGTTATGGTGCCGACGCGCACGCCAAGACTTTCGGAGCTCGTATAGCCAAACTGATCATTATAATCATTAAATTCCTCGAGTTCATCAAAGCCACGCAGTATCTCATGAGCAATCTGGGTTTCAATAGCTGGCGCTTCCTTAGGAGAGATCGGAACCGTAACCACATTACCTACCCCATCATCAACATCACGGCACAGTTGTTTAAGTACTACCATTTCGTCACCGCCAGCGCGCCCCTTAACAACTCCTTCCTCGTCTGGGAAAAGATCGTTTAACGTATGAGCCGCTGCAATTAACAATCTGTCACCATCGATATAACTTAGGTTTTCGTTAACCGGCTTGAAGTTTCTAAGATCCGTAAAAATAAACAAGATTGGCATATCTTGTCGCATCATCGCTGCTAGACCAGATTTAAGTGCGTGGCGGTTACCAAGACCTGTCAACTCATCATTAAAGGCCTGCTCCTCGAGCTGCATCTGACATGATGTACAGGTAACACATTTACCGATTCTCGTACTGAGGGAGACCACTTCCGGGTCAGAACACTCGTCCAAGTTAAATAAACGCATGCCAACGCAAAGCTCTGCAGCTTCTGGGGTAGTAACCTCGACTTCTTGTGCCTGTGTCACGTCAACAGGAAATTTTTCAGCTGTCATGTACATAATTATGACATATTGTGAGTTATTTAACAATGATTACTCTGTCTGTTAGACTAGCTGTATGGAACCAAGGAGTAGTACCCCCTTAGCCGAACAGATGCGGCCACAGACCCTTGAGGACGTGGTAGGTCAATCTCACTTGGTTGAAACCGGGCAGATTATCCACGAGATTATTGCTAATAAACAACCAACGAGCTTAATTTTATGGGGGCCGCCAGGCAGCGGTAAAACCACACTGGCGCGTATCATAGCCAATGAAACCGATGCGGAGTTTATTGAACTCAGTGCTGTCACATCTGGCAAAGCTGATGTTACGCGTGTGATCGAGCATGCCAAGGGCAATAAGCGGCTGGCGCAAACTACCATATTATTCGTTGATGAAATTCACCGCTTTAACAAAGCTCAACAAGACGCTTTTTTACCTCACGTGGAAGATGGCACTATTGTGCTGATTGGCGCCACTACCGAGAACCCGAGCTTTGAGGTTATAACACCCCTTTTAAGCCGAAGCCGCGTGCTGGTTTTACAACCGCTTTCTAAGGCCGAAATTACCACCATCCTAAAAAAAGCCGCTAAAGAGCTGAAACTCAACGCCAAACGGCTGCCCGCCAAAAGCCTAACCATGCTAGCTGAACTATCTGGTGGTGACGCGCGCGTGGCGCTGGGCAACCTTGAGTTAGCTATACAATTATCTAGCGGTAAACCACTTACTCCAGATGTAATTGAAACGGCAGCCCAGAAGCGCTTGCCTGGCTACGATAAAAAGGGTGAAATGCACTACAACGTCATTAGTGCATTCATAAAGTCCCTGCGTGGGTCAGATCCAAACGCTTCGCTCTATTATTTGGCCCGTATGTTACAAGCTGGCGAAGATCCTAAGTTTATAGCCCGGCGAATGGTAATTTTTGCTTCAGAAGACGTTGGCATCGCAGCATCACCAGCTTTAAACCTGGCTGTTGCTACATTTCAGGCCGTAGAACGGATCGGCATGCCAGAGTGCCAATATAACCTGTTCCATTGTGCACTGGTGCTGGCTAAGTGCGAGAAGTCACGCGTGGTTGCAGATGCTATGAATCAAGCGACTAAAGCGGCACAAATATACCCCGAGGCGGCCGTACCACTTCACTTAAGAAACGCGCCTACAAAGCTCATGAAAGACCTTGGCTACCAACAGGGCACAAAATGGGAAGCGGGCTTTCAGCACCCAAAGGGCTTTTTGCCCGACGAACTAACAGACCTAAATCTTTTCAGCTAGTGCTAGCTATCAAGCTCGACTCATACCGTGCCTTATGCCGCCGCACGCAACATAACTTATTTGGCCTTGCGCTTGATAGGTTCGAACAAAACTTTATTACGCACAAACGAAAGTGGCAGTAAGAAGATCCAAGCACATGTTGCAATCAGGAAATATCGCTGCGCTAGGTAGGCGGGGCCTGGCATGACCGAATAAAAGAACGACAGTATGCCAAAAGTAGTCAAGGCAGCTAATATAATATGAATTGCTAGCATACGCTCGTCTCGGTCGTAGCGTTTCCACATCATAAAGGCTGTTACATAAATTGCCATGCCCGCAGCAATGCTCACCATATTATGAAGTATCATCCGCCAATCATGATTCTCGGCCGGGCAAATACTTATTGAGGGCGTGCAGCTCATGGGCAATAAGGCCGCAACAATGGTAAGAATGCCGAACAGTGCGAACAGTCCAAGGAGCCATTTGTGCCAGCTACGAAGCTTCTTGTTAAACTCATGCCGTAGCAGCCAAACAATAAGAAGCACTAGCACACCAGCCAAAACATCACCAACAATGAACACCCAGTTGTAGGGCTGCCCTTCGGCTGCCAGCTCGCTCGCATAGCCGGTAGCACCTACTTTTGGATTGAGATAATAGCCAAGCGGCCAAGAAGAATAGGCCGCAGCTGCAAGCAGGCCCAAGCTTGCAATAATCCAGCCGTGTTTCGTCGAACTTTGCTTAGTTACCTTCTTTGCCATGTTTGTAGTATATCTTGGTTAGTGCTTATGCTATGTAATCTAAATTGCTTTTCAATCAAAATCAAGCTTGATATTTAACTGACCGCTAACGAACGTCCACTGGCGTTTCACGCCTGAAACGGCTCCAGGTGTGCGCCAGCGAGCGCACAATATGTGGCGCAGCCAAGTAGCTCAACCAGGCAAATAACACACCTAAAATGGCGTCGATTGCATAATGCTCACCGAGATAGATAGTGCCAACCCAAATCAACAGTGGATAGAGCCACGCCACAAAACGCCATTTTGTTTTATATAACTTGGTGATCCATAGGGCGAATAGGAACGAATAGGCAGCATGGAGTGAAGGCACGGCTGCGACGGGATTAGGAGATATCTTATTGTAGACGCTTGGGAAATCATGAATACCAAACGCACTCCAAACTGCCGATGATACGCGTGTAATTGGTTCTATGAGATGTTTTTCACTCGCCATCCAGGGTGGTGCAGCTGGAAAAAGTAAGAAGGTTATAAAGCCCATGAAGCTCACCATTACGTAACTTGTCACATATCGCCAATAGTACGAATCACGTGTCTTCCAAATAAAAGCCGCGAGGGCGAACGGCAGCACGAAATGCAGTGTATAGGCTCCGTAAAACATAAAGTCATACCAAGTAACTTGGCCATGCCACCACCAGGCTTGCAGCCGTGCCGTTGGAATTCTCCCGAAGAACAGAAGCTTGTCGACCGACGGCATCCATAAATAGTTAACGCGGGCATTGAGGTGTGGCACCAGACCACGGAATGATTCGTAGATTAATAATAGCGCTACAAATGGGACAAATCTTTTGAGTAGCTCCTTGGCTTGCCCATACCCCATAGCCAGAAAGGTCGCAAAGATTAAGATCTTGTCTGGTGTTGGAAAACTCGGTGACCTTGCAAATATAACAAGGCAAACAATTGCACCGACTACTCCAATGATTCGATAAACACGCGATAACACCACATTATTGTAGCCTACTTTTGGTGCTTACCTAGTGTTTAGCACAAGCTTTACTCTAGCTTTCGATATAGCGAAGATATGACGGCCGTTGGGGCGGTACATCAACTTCTTCGTTGGCTTTTGGCCTCGAACCAAAACTTACCTTTACTACGTGACGCTGCAGTTTTTTAAGATATGCCCACATCTCAGCCCTCCCCTTGTATTGGTGGTGCAGCAAAAAGCTGTGGCAGTTTGCTTCGCTCAATAACTGGTACATTGAAGTTAGTGTTCAGGTATTGTTGGTGTCGCTTGGCCGACGTATAGGTTTGTTCTTTTTTGTTGGTTTGGTTCATATAGACCCCTCCTCTTATACAACTTCTATTGTGAGCTACGAACAACATTTTATTCGTAATTATCTTCACAAAATGCGCGTGATATTTGTCACGCATGCGCTTATGCTTGCGTAAGCAACACTAGGTTACAATGATTAGTTGAGATTTTCCTTGGCATAGGTTTTGCCATCGGCTAGCGTGGCGGTTAGCACATAGCTATCACAATCTTTTTTGACATTATCACAAGTTGAACCATCTTTTGCTTTTGGCTGATACGCATAACTTTTAGCGGTAGGCGTGGCCACAATGGCTGTCGAGCTGTTTTCTGGATCTTTCAGAGCAGATACATCTAGGCCCGACATATTAGCTTTAAGCCATTTTGCATCATTGAGGTTAGCCAAGCTCGGGTAACGGCCCGTTGTCGCGTAGTACGCTTCTGCCTGACTATGCAAAGTTTTAATATCACTCATGCGCTCAACATCATTAGCACTTCTCGAGCCGTCGGTTGTTAGATCCAACGGATCAATACCGAGTGCTTTTAGTACCTCCTCGATCGAAATTGCTCCCGCGGGCGTATCGGCTTTGATGTCACCAGTGTAGGGTTTAGCCTCGAGGGTGATCTTAATGTTATATGGCGTATCGCCTTGGCTCACTGCCGTAATTGCACCCTTTGAGTGATGGGCTTTCAGATCAGCCTCAAGGGCAAATGTAACATCGGTTTTGTCGGCAGCATTGTGGTCTTTCACGAATATGGTGAAGGCAGAACCACCCTGGTAGTTCTGACCAATTTCGGTATAGCTATTCTTGTCTTTCTCGTCGGTAAAACGAAGTTTGTAAATGAGCTTATATTTGGCATCAATCCACATATCAAAGGTGTCGCTATCTTTAATTTCATCCACGGACTTCTGGCAATCTTTGGTGATTGAATCTTTTTGATCAGAGCTGCTACTTACAATTTTCTTGTAAGCTTCGGTTTGAACCAAGGTACCTGCTATGGCTGCACAGTAGTCTTTAGCATGTTGTTTGTTTATGCCAACAATGTAGTGATAGGCCGTCTTGCCGTCCACTTTTTGCTTGCCAACAAACTTGCGCTGTTCAAAAACAGCCTTCTTTGGGTTTGCTGTGAGCAGATAATCACTGGTTGTGGTAACCACCGCCTGCACACCATCAGATACATCCTTAGATGTGAGCTGTTTGTCTTTACTCTCTTTTACCGACTCGGGGGTGAGGCCCATGCTTTTTAGGTAACTTTCGTCGATGCTAATCCATTTGTTTTCGTAGCTTGTAAGGGCTGGCAAGAATTGGTCAAGGCCAAGCGACTTAAGGCCACTGAACTGAAGATATACACTTGGTAACTGGGCCGTGCCTTTTAGCTGGCTCATAAACTTAGCGGTAAATACCTTATCTGCCTCACCATCACCCTTCTGAGAAAGCTTAATGTCGCCTGTGGCGTTGGCGGCGTCGTATTTCACATCTACCGAGCCGTCATACGACAATGACCCAGCCGTGGCGCTGACTGTGGCATTGACTTCTGACTTCTTGAGAGCATCCAGCGTCTCCTTGTCGCCCACTTTGCTCGAGATGGTGTCTACTACCTTGCCTGAGCGATTCAAGCCCGTTTTCCAGACGTTCTGGGGTTGATTAGGTATAAAGATCAGAAAGAAATAGGCTATCGCCGCCAGAGCAAGAACACTCAGCAGCACAATCACCACAATTATAAGTCGCTTGGTGGTCTTTTTGTTTGGCTGATTGGCGGGGTCTACATGCTCTATTGGTTGGTCAGACGTGGGCGTTAGCGGCGGCACGCCAGGTTGTGTTGGTACTGGTTGGCCTGGGATAGGTTGGTTCATAAACGGCTGGCTAGCAAATGGATTGCTGTACTGTTGGGAGGCCGCTTGAGTAGCGGGGGGTGCCGGAATGGCCGGCGTTACTGGCGGTGACGCCGGAGTTGTCGGTGGCATGATTGGAGCTGCGGTTGGTGTCGGCGTAGTGGGCGCCGCCGGAGCGACTAATGGTGTCAACTGATCTGTCGGCATCGGTGTTGATGGCGACATCGGGGCAACCGCAACCTGCGGAGGCAGGGATGGCACCTGAGGCTGTTCTTGTGGGCGAGGAGCAGCTAATGGCTGCGTGGGTGGCTGCTCGGGCACTGGTTGGTAAACCGCTCCCGGCTGAGGTGGAATAGGCATCGCCTGATCGTTACCGGGATTCGAAATCGGATTGGTAGGTTGGTCTGGGCTCATGTATTATATTGACTACTTCAGTTTTGTTTAGTATATCACGCTTATGGTTGGCTGTAAGCTGGTTGTATCGCTCACCGCTAAACAGGTCTGGCAATCTTGTAAGTTTTTCGATATAATCACCGATGTTAATAACTCAATACTGGGGATTGGCCAAGTGGTAAGGCACCGGGTTCTGGTCCCGTGATCGGGGGTTCGAATCCCTCATCCCCAGCCAAATGCGACAGTTAAAAATCAGACCCATCTCCCTATAGCTATATATAGGACAGAAGGTCTGTTTTTATTCGGCGTATAATGATTAGCATGGACGATCAATATATTTGCAGTGAGTGTGGTAAGCCTGCAATTGTTGACCACAATAGTCCTCCCATAAGGCCGTGCGAATGTACTATAGGTACTATTTATGGAAATATGCAGATTAGTACCGTCGGGCTACGACCGACACAGCATGCTTATACTCTACGGAATGAAACTTATTTAAGAACTGGTTCGCAGTTAATTGGTGCAGCTTGTTTGCTTG
>CAYMZG010000004.1:0-19467 GCA_964394925.1 uncultured Candidatus Saccharibacteria bacterium
CAGTTAAAGAAGGTGATCATATTGCCATCTTTGCTAATGAAGAAGATAACAAGGCAGCTGACGCCAAGCCGGCTAAGGCCAAGAAGGAGAAGAAGTAATGGCTCTTAAAGTCTACAACCCGACTACTCCTGGCCGTCGTGGTATGACCGGACAAGATATGTCCCAAATCACTACCAAGAAGCCACTGAAGTCATTGATTGTCGTTAAGAAGAAGACATCTGGTCGTAACAACCAGGGCCGCATCACGACTCGTCACAAGGGTGGTGGTGTCCGTCAGTTCTACCGTATTATGAACTTTAAACTGGCACCTGGCACCGAAGCGGTTATTGAGCACATCGAATACGATCCAAATCGTTCAGCTCGTATTGCACGTATCAAAGATAGTAATAACGTATATCACTACATCTTGGCCGCTAACGGCATGCACGTTGGTCAAAAGATCGTAAGTGGCCCTGAAGCCCCAATTGAGACCGGTAACCGCCTTGCTCTCAAGGATATACCTGTTGGTAGTACCATTCACGCTATTGAATTACAGCGTGGCAAGGGCGCACAAATGGTTCGCTCAGCTGGCAATAGTGCACAGTTGGTTGCCCGTGATGGCGACTACGCGCAAGTTAAGTTGCCTAGTGGTGAAGTTCGCATGATTCATGTTGAGTGTACAGCAAGTATCGGTACTGTCGGCAACGAGCAGCACCAGAACATGAAGATTGGTAAAGCTGGTCGTAACCGCAAGAAGGGCATTCGCCCATCGGTTCGTGGTGTTGTTATGAACGCCGCAGATCACCCACACGGTGGTGGTGATGGTGGTCGTCACGGTGTTGGTGGTGGTAAGAACCACGGTACTGCACCAAAGACCCCATGGGGCCAGAAGACCTTGGGCTACAAGACCCGTCGTCGTAAGAGTAGTAATAAATTCATCGTCCGCAGTCGTCACGCGGCTAAAAGGAAATAAGTATGAGCAGAAGTCTTAAGAAAGGACCTTTTGTGGATCCAAAGCTTGCCAAGAAGGTAAACGCTTTGGGTTCAGAGGACCGCACCATCATCAAGACGTGGGCTCGCGCAAGCACGATTTCACCAGATTTCGTGGGCAAGACGATTGCAGTCCACAACGGCAAAGTTCACGTACCAGTTTTTGTAACCGAAAACATGGTTGGCCACAAGCTTGGTGAATTTGCCCCAACCCGTAAGTTCCGCAGTCACGGCGGCAAGCTGGCGAAAGGTAAGAAGTAATGAGTGTTAAAGCAACTGCCAAAGGTGTTCGCATTAGCCCACGCAAAGTAAGCGTGGTTGCCGCTTTGGTTCGTAACCGCAGCGTTGAAGATGCTATCACCATCCTGAATCACACGCCACGTCGCAGCGCTACTGCTGTTCGCAAGGTGATTGAGAGTGCTAAAGCTAACGCTGATCACAACCACAACATGAAGCCAGATACGCTACGTATTACTGAAATTCGTGTTGCAAGCGGTCCAAGTTATAAGCGCTACCGCCCAGCCGCCCATGGCCGTGCGTTGCCATTCCTTCGTCGTAGTTCACACATTTATGTTGAAGTTGATGGTGAGGCTCGTGCGGTCAAGAAACCAGAAACGAAGACAGCTGATAAGAAGGGGGCCAAGTAATGGGTCAAAAAGTTAATCCTATCAGCATGCGCCTCCAGGTCAACAAGAACTGGCGTAGTAAGTGGTTCGCCAACAAGCGCGAATACGCAAACTACCTCAAGCAAGACCTCGAAGTTCGTAAGCTGATTCAAGACAAAGTTGGTAGCCGCGGTGCTATCAATACAGTAGATATTGAGCGCTCACCAAACCTCGTAACGGTTACCATTACGACCGCTAAGGCTGGTGTCGTAATTGGTCGTGGCGGCGCAGGCGCTCAGGAGCTTAAAGCTGCTATCGAGAAGATTTATGGTGTTCAGACACGCGTAAACATTGAAGAGATTAAAAAGCCTGAGCTGTACGCTAAGTTGGTTGCCGAGAACATCGCTCACCAGCTGGAGCGCCGTATTGCTTTCCGTCGTGCGGTTAAGCAAGCTGCCGCTGCAACCATGCGTGCTGGTGCCAAAGGTATTCGTATCGAAGTTGCCGGTCGTCTTGGCGGTGCTGAAATGTCTCGCCGCGAAAAGACCGTAGAAGGCTCAGTGCCGCTTCACACGCTGCGTGCCAACATTGATTACCACGCTGCTCGGGCTCAGTACCCAGGTGCCGGCATCATCGGCATTAAGGTGTGGATCTATAAAGGGGAGGCCAACTAATGTTACTTCCAAAACGACAAAAGCACCGCAAGGTGTTTAAGGGCAAAATCCGCGGTGTTGCTACCGTTGGAAATACCATTGCCTTTGGCGACTATGCCCTCCAGGCCCAGGGCCACGAGCGTATTACGTCTCGTCAAATCGAGTCCGCACGTCAGGCGATGACCCGCTACATTAAGCGTGGTGGTAAAATCTGGATCCGAATCTTCCCGCACACACCTGTTACACGCAAACCACAAGACGTGAAAATGGGTAGCGGTAAGGGTAATCCTGAGTTCTTCGTAGCCAAGGTTCGCCCTGGCACGATTATGTTTGAAATGCAGGGCGTTAATGAAGAAGTAGCTCGTGAAGCGATGCGTTTGGCAGCTCACAAGCTCCCTGTTAAGACCAAGTTTTTGGTGAAGGAGGAGGCATAACATGAAAATTGCTGAGATCCGTAAACTGGATACCAAAGAATTGACCACTGAAGCTACCAAGTTACGTGAAGAGATTGCCGAAATCCGTCGTCGCGTGCACATGGGCGAAACCGCCAATGTCCGCAGTTTGCGCAACAAGCGTAAGGATTTGGCCCGTATGTTAACCGTTCTAACCGAACAACTCGCGAAGGAGAGCATGTAATGGCAAAGACAATGACCGGCGTCGTTTCTTCCGACAAGGGTGACAAGACGATTGTCGTTACTGTTGCGACTCGCAAAACTCACCCGCTGTATAAGAAGCAGTACACCGTAAGTAAGAAATTTATGGCTCATGATGAAAAGAACGAGGCTAAGACTGGTGACCGCGTGATTATCGCTGAAACCAAGCCACTTTCTGCTCGGAAGCGTTTTACACTTGAAAAAGTTGTTGAACGAGCGACGATTCGTCATGAAGAGGCTGTTACGACTGAGAAGTCAAAGGCAACCAAGAAGAAAGTAGAAGCCGACGAAGCAGAAGCGGAGAAGGAGGCGTAATGATACAACAAGAATCTCGTCTCGTTGTCTGTGACAACTCAGGCGCTAAAGAAATTTTGTGTATTCGCGTGCTTGGTGGCACTCGTCGCCGCTATGCACGTGTTGGTGATATTATCACTGCTACTGTTAAGCAAGCAGCACCAAATGGTAACGTTAAGAAGAAGACTGTTGTGCGCGCCGTGGTAGTCCGCACCCGTGACGCTATCAAGCGAAAAGACGGTTCAACCATTCGTTTCGATGACAATGCTGCCGTTATTATCGGTGACGACAAGCTACCGAAGGCAACCCGTATCTTTGGACCAGTGCCACGAGAACTACGTGACCAAGGTTATGCTAAGATCATCAGCCTTGCACCGGAGGTCCTATAATGAATACTGTTTATAAGATCAAGCTCAAGAAGGGTGACACCGTAGTGGTGTTGTCTGGCAAGTACAAGGGTAAAACCGGTAAGGTTCTTGAAACACATCCAGCCGAGAACAAAGTAACGGTTGAAGGTATTAACATCGTAAAGCGTCACACCAAGCCTAACCGTGAACATCCACAGGGCGGCATTATTGAGATGACCAAACCAATCTGGGTGAGCAAAGTGGCAGCTTACGAGCCAACGGCGAAGAAGCCAAGTAAAATTGGCATGAAAGTTGGTAAAGATGGTGTCAAAACCCGTGTTTACAAGCGCACCGGAAAGGAGATGAAATAATGGCTGATACAAAAACCGCAACCAAAGCCCCAGCAAAGGCCAAGGCTAGTACTACGCCTGTTTCATCTGCACGCCTGAAGGCTGAATACCAAACCAAATATGCCGCCGAACTGCAGAAAGAACTTGGCTTGGCTAATGCTAACCAGGTGCCTCGACTTGAAAAAATCGTGGTAAACATTGGCCTTGGTAAGTCCAAAGACGACAAGAAAATGATTGAGACCGCTCGTAATACTTTAACCAAAGTGACTGGCCAACAGCCAATTGATACGGTTGCCAAGAAGTCTATCGCTGGCTTTAAGCTCCGCGACGGCAACATGATTGGCATGAAGGTAACCCTTCGTGGCGATAAAATGTACGAGTTCATGGACCGCCTCATTAACATCGTTATGCCACGTCTGCGTGACTTCCACGGTGTTAGTAACAAGGCGTTCGATAAGTCTGGCAACTACAGCGTAGGCTTAACTGATCAGTCGGTCTTCCCAGAGCTTACATTTGACGAAACAACCACTACGCATGGTATGCAGGCAGTTTTCGTAGTGAAAGCTCAGGAACCAGCTCACTCTAAGGCATTACTCGAGAAGTTTGGAATGCCATTTGAACGAAATAAGGAGGCCAAGTAATGGCAAAGAAATCTATGCTTGCCCGTGACGCCAAGCGCCAGCGCATGATCCAGAAGTATGCTGCGAAGCGCGCTGAGCTCAAGGAACTTGGCGACCGCGAAGGTTTGCACAAATTACCACGTAACAGTTCACCAACACGCTGGAAGAACCGCTGCATTGAAACTGGCCGTCCACACGGCTACATGCGTCAGTTCGGTCTTTCCCGTATCAGTTTCCGTGAACACGCCAGCAAGGGTGAAATCCCTGGTGTAACTAAGAGTAGTTGGTAGGAGGAATTATGTCTGTAACAACATCTGATCCAATCGCCGATATGCTCTCACGTATTCGTAACGGCCTTGCTGTTCACAAATTGGAAGTAAACCTTCCTCACAGTAACAGTAAAGAGGCAATTGCACGTCTACTCGTGGCCAACCGCTATATCTCTGACGTAAAAGTTAGTGATGCCAGTGTTGGCAAGACCCTCAAACTTGTTTTGAGCACCGAAGATAGCAACTCACCAATTACTGAGATTACTCGCTTAAGTAAGCCTGGTCGCCGTATGTACACCTCGGCCGACAAGATGCCTACTGTTAAGCAAGGTCGCGGTATTGTGATTGTAAGCACCAGCAAAGGCATGATGACCGGGCGCGAAGCCCGCCAACAACGCCTTGGCGGTGAATTAATTTGTAAGGTTTATTAGAAGGAAAAGTAATGAGTCGTATAGGAAAACAGCCCATTGACATCCCGTCAGGCGTGACAATCACTGTCGACCCAGATACCATCACAGTGACTGGTGGTAAGGGGACACTGACACAGTTCACCATGCCTGGCGTTACTGTTAAGCAAGAAGACAATCAGATCATTGTCACCCGTATTAATGATGAAGCTCCTAACCGCGCCAAGCACGGTTTGATGCGCTCGCTGGTTAACAACATGGTTGTTGGTGTGAGTCAAGGTTTCAGCAAGCAGCTTGAGATTCAAGGTGTTGGTTACCGTGTTGCCCTCGCTGGCAACCAGCTTAAAATGAACCTTGGTTTTTCACACGAGGTCGTGTATACCCTACCGCAAGGCGTAAATGCTACGGTTGAAGGCATGGTTATCACGGTGAGTGGCATTAGCAAGCAGCAAGTTGGCCAAGTCGCCGCTGAAATTCGTGCGCTTAAGAAGCCTGAGCCATACAAGGGCAAGGGCATCCGCTATGTTGGCGAGCGCGTACTCCGTAAGAGCGGTAAGTCAGGGAAGGATAAATAATCATGGAACGATTGAATAAGAAAGTTCAAAACCTGGCTCGACGCAAGCATCGTGTTCGCGCCAAAGTCACCGGCACAACTGAGCGCCCTCGTTTGAGTGTATTTATCAGCAACCAACATGTAACTGCCCAAATCATTGATGATAGCGCCCACAAGACGCTGGTATACGTTACAACTGTTGGCAAGAAGTCAGCCACTGGCACAATGACCGAACGAGCAACTGCCATTGGCACCGAGCTTGGTAAAAAAGCCAAGGCTGCAAAGATTAGTAAAGTAGTATTTGACCGTGGTGGCCGTTTGTACCATGGTCGTATTAAGGCCCTAGCCGACGCTGCTCGGGCGGAAGGATTGGAGTTTTAGCAATGGCTGAATTTGGAAATCCCGGCCGCGGTCAACGTCGACAGGACCAACCGGCAGAAGAAAAGCAATTTGACGAGCGCGTTGTTCATATTGACCGTGTGGCTCGTGTGGTAAAGGGTGGTCGCCGCTTCCGTTTCCGCGCCCTCGTTGTGGTTGGTGATCATAAAGGTAAAGTAGGTATCGGTATCGCTAAGGGAGCAGATGTAACAGCAGCCGTCACCAAAGCCGTCGATGTAGCCAAGAAGCACTTCGTAAACATTCATATCGTGAATGGTACGGTGGCTCATGAATCAGAGGTGAAAGTCGGTGGTGCACGCATTCTTATTAAACCAGCCGCTCCTGGTACTGGTTTGATCGCAGGTGGTGTAGTTCGTACCGTGCTTGAAGTAACTGGTATTAGCAATGCGCTATCTAAGTCACTTGGCTCGGCCAACAAGATTAACACTGCCTATGCAACGCTCGCTGCCCTACAAGCAATTGAGCACCCCGACAAGTGGGTGACCAAACAAGTAGCCGCATCTGAAAAGCCAGCCAAGAAGGCCGAGGCAAAAGTTGCTAGCGCAACAAAGACCCCAGCTAAAAAGCCGGCGGCAAAGAAAGCGGTGGAGGCTAAGTAATGAAGTTTAACGACTTACAAGTTAATTCAAACAAGATGCACAAGCGCGTGGGCCGTGGTATTTCGGCTGGACAAGGCAAGACAGCTGGACGTGGTACCAAGGGCCAAAAGGCGCGTACCGGTAACGGTCGTCGTCCAGGTTTTGAAGGTGGCCAGAACCCGCTTATGCAACGTATGCCGAAACTTCGTGGTTTTCGCAGCATTCGCCCCAAGGCAGAGAATGTATATACTGGTGAGCTTAACCTCGTTGGCGGCACCGTAGACAACTTTAGCGTATTCGAAGCTGGTCTCGTTTCAAGCCCGTACGTTCGCGTTAAACTGATCGCTAAGGGTGATGTTTCTAAGAAGCACACGGTAAAATTGCAGGCCGCATCAGTCAACGCCATCGAAGCTCTACAGAAGGCTGGTGGCAGTTTTGCAGCTGTTGATCGCGTAAAGCGACAGAAGCAAGAAAAACCCGAAACCAAGTAACTTTTACAGCATAAACGCAACATCGCTAACACCTAGTGATATACTAGGATAAAGTTTTACATGAAACAATTGAGAGGGGTATCCAAAACCATATGAGTTGGAGTGTCATAATGTCTTCGCTGAAAAGCAGCGACATGCGCAAGCGCCTGTTAGCTGTTTTGGGTATGCTCGTTGTATTTCGTATCCTTGCTCACATTCCGATACCTCTCGCTAATCCAACCACACTTAAGCAACTGTTGCAGACGCTGTTTACAACCGCCCAGAACTCCTCATTCCTAAACTTTATTGATGTACTTTCTGGTGGCGCATTAGCCAACTTCTCAATCATGTTAGTTGGTCTTGGACCATACATTAATGCATCCATTATTATGCAGCTGCTTACAAAGGCGATTCCACGCCTGGAAGCACTGAATAACGAGGGTGAATTTGGTCGCAAGAAGATCAATCAGTACACTCGTCTTCTTACGCTGCCGTTGGCTATCATCCAATCAGTTGGAGCTATTTACCTCGTTCGCCAGACTGCCCAGCAGTATGGTGCTGGTGACATCACTGCTGGGGCCTCGCTTGGCCATTGGGTGCTCATGGTATCTGCACTTACTGGTGGAGCAATGATTCTTATGTGGCTTGGAGAGTTAATTACCGAGCAGAATGTTGGCAATGGAATATCATTGATCATTACTGTTGGAATTGTTAGCCGTTTGCCGGCCACCATCAGTTCGATAGGCAGCTCTATTGTGAGCAAGGACCATAAATTTAAGGTGTTTAATCACACGCTACCGATAGACGGAAAGGCGCTCTTGTATGGCAGTCTCATGTTGCTGGCAGTTATTATCCTCACGGCAGCAATTGTGAAATTGAATGAAGCGGCAAGAAACCTCACAGTCAGTTATGCTAAACGTGTACAAGGTAATAGAACATATGGTGGCGTCACCACTAAATTGCCCGTAAAGCTTATTACCGCAGGTGTTATTCCGATTATCTTTGCAGTAGCATTCTTGAGCGTGCCAAGTTTTGTCGGTCAAATCCTAACATCGTCACATAGTGCACACCTCCAGCAACTCGGTAGTAAGCTCGTGCTCTGGTTCCAGACTCCTAGTTCACAGACATTCCAAACACCAGGCTATACGCCATACATTTACCCTGGGGTCTATTTCATCTTGATCTTCATTTTCACCTACTTCTATACGAGCATCACCTTTAATAGTAGTGAGATTGCCGAGAACTTACAAAAACAAGGTGGGTTCATATCTGGTGTCCGCTCAGGCCTAGAAACTGAACGTTATCTGTCTAAAGTAGTTAACCGTCTGACGCTTTTTGGTGCTATCGCGCTTGGCTTACTCGCACTAATGCCAATTGTTGGGCAATACTTCTTCAAGAGTAATATCGCTATCGGTGGCACTAGTATTTTGATCTTGGTATCAGTTGCCCTCGAAACACTCCGTGCGATCGAATCACGTGCCCTTATGGTTACTTATGATCAGTATGAACAGCCTGACTACTTCTATGAACCGGGCGATGCAGCTGAAGCCGCACTTGGTGCTAAACGACTTAAACTCCTGCCACGACGCAGTAAAAGCAAGACCGACAAAAAAGCGAAATAAACAACATTTGCTGTCATCTTAAAAACACCTTTACAAAGTGTTGACATGGGTGGTATAATTCAATCTTGTTATATCTATGGCGAATAAAGAGGTAATCGAACTAACCGGAACAGTAGTAGAGGCCCTCCCAGGGACTCAGTTCCGAGTCGAACTCGAAAATGGCCATCAGATCATAGCTCATGTCGCGGGTAAGATGCGGAAGCACTACATTCGCCTCGTGCCCGGCGACTCGGTAACGGTTGAGTTGACCCCTTACGATCTTACGAAGGGCAGAATCACCTACCGAAAATCCTAGTACTTTTTGATAAAGGTACATTTATATATCAAATAAGCAGTGTGTCATTACCACTACAAAGGAGGAATGATCCGCATGAAAGTGCGTGCAAGTGTCAAAAAGATCAGTCCAGACGACAAGATCGTACGCCGAAAAGGCCGTCTGTACGTGATTAACAAGATGAAGCCGAAGCACAAGCAGAGGCAAGGTTAAGTATGGCTCGTATATCTGGAGTAACGATTCCTGATGCCAAGCAAGTCTGGGTCTCTTTGACCTATGTGTACGGTATTGGGGAGAAGAGCAGCTACGATATCCTTAAGGCTGCAAACGTTGAGCCAACCACTCGCGTTAAGGATTTGACTGACGCCGAGATTTCTCGGATTCAGGATGTTATCAATGAGAATTATCAGGTTGAAGGTGAGCTGCAGCGTGTTGTTGCAACTAACATCAAGCGCCTCCGAGACATTAAGTCGTATCGTGGTGAACGACACACTAAGGGTCTTCCGAGTCGTGGTCAGCGCACCCGCACCAATGGACGTACACGCCGTGGTCGACGCGTGGCAGTTGGTGGCGCACAACCTAAGTCAGCAAGTAAGACGTAAGGAGGAGCAAGACTATGGCAGAAACAACTACCAAGCGTAAAAAGTCCAAGCGATCCGTTCCTTTCGGTCAAGTACATGTTTACGCAACATTCAATAACACCATCATTAGCTTCACCGACAACAGTGGTGGTGTTCTAACTGCTTCAAGCGCTGGCGCCTGTGGCTTCCGTGGTTCTAAAAAAGGCACCGCCTACGCTGCACAGGTTGCTGCTGAGAAGGCTGGCGCCGCAGCCAAGCAAATGCATGGTTTCAGCAAAGCTGATGTATATGTTAGGGGCACTGGTTTAGGACGCGATGCTGCGATCCGAACTCTCGGTACACTTGATATTGCTGTTGAATCAATCCGCGACGTAACGGGCGTGCCACATGGTGGCGTGCGTCCGCGAAAGGCAAGGAGGGTCTAGATATGGCTCGTGATACAGGTTCTATTGTAAAAATGAGCCGTCGGGAAGGCTACGCGCTGCACCCGAAGGCTCATAAGGCACTCGTTAAGCGCTCTGCTCTACCGGGCCAACAGAGCACTATGGGCCGTGGTCGTCCTAACAAGGCCAGCCAATACTCACTGCAACTTCGAGAAAAGCAAAAGGTTAAGCGTTTGTACGGTCTTTTGGAACGACAGTTTAGCAACCTTATGGCTGAAGCAAGTCGCAAACAAGGTCAGTCTGGTGAGATGCTGTTGCAATTCCTGGAACGCCGTGCCGACAACGCAGTGTACCGCGCTGGTTTTGCGCCAAGTCGCCGTGCTGCTCGTCAGCTCGTAACGCACGGACACTTCATGCTGAATGGCCGCCGTGTCGATATTCCTTCTATCCGTATGAAAGCGGGCGATGTTCTGACCGTACGTGATCAGAGCAAGAACACCGAATACTTCAAGCGCTTAGATGACGTAAGCCCAGCTCCAAGCAGCCTACCCGGTTGGTTGAAGGCTGATCGTAAGAAGTTAAGTATTTCAGTAACGGGCCTGCCGACTCGTGAAGAAGCTGAACCAGAAATTAATGAACAACTAATAGTTGAGTATTACTCACGCTAACGAGGAGGCGGGATAAATTATGGCAAAAACAATTCATACCCCAGGTGTCGTACGCGTAGATGATCACGGTGCAACCAGCGCGACGTTTACTATCGAACCACTACACACAGGCTATGGCATGACTTTGGGTAACTCCCTACGTCGTGTGCTGCTGTCAAGCATTGCTGGCGCAGCAGTCACATCATTCAAGATTGAAGGCGTTACGCACGAATTCACGGCTGTTAAGGGCATCAAAGAAGACGCTGTTGAGATCATGCTCAACCTGAAGGGTATCCGCTTCCGCGTATACGGCGACGACGCTCACACCCTTCGCATTGTAAAAAAAGGCAAGGGCGCTGTTACAGCTGGTGATATCGAAACCAACGCTGATGTTGAAATCGTGAACCCAGAGCATGTCGTTGCAACCATCGACGACGACAAAGGCACCTTTACTATGGACCTTACCGTAGAAACCGGTCGCGGTTACCGCACTATCGAAGAAGGGACGGCCGCTAAGGCTTCTGACTTCGTAGCTGTTGATGCAATCTTCAGCCCGGTACTACGTGTACGCTACAAGGTTGAGAACACGCGTGTTGGCCAGGTAACTGACCTCGACAAGCTACTGCTTACCGTAGAAACCGACGGCTCAATCAGCCCACGCGAAGCTTTTGAAGAAGCTTCAGCAATCTTGGTTAACCAGTACACCGCTTTGGCCGGTCAAACCCGTGTTGAAGCTGCTGCACCACTAACTGCCGCAAGTGAAGACGACGGTTCGAAGGACAGCGACGAACCAGCTGAACTCATGACTCCTATCGAAGATCTAAACCTATCAGCTCGTACTACCAATGCCCTCATTAACAACGATATTCATACGCTTAAGGACCTCTTCTCATTGTCCGACACTGAACTGCGCGAGCTCAAAGGCTTTGGCAGCAAGGCGCTCGACGAAGTAAAAGAGAAGATGGCGGAGATGGAGCTCTAGTCATGCACCGTCACGGATATAAAGGTAGGAAGTTCCACCGCGAACGCGACCAGCGTGAAGCCCTCATTAAGGGTCTCGCGGATTCACTCATCAAGTATGAGTCAATCGAAACTACCCTGCCCAAAGCAAAGGAAATCGTGCCTTACGTAGAAAAGCTTATTACGAAGGCCAAGAAGGGCGATCTACATAATCGCCGACAGATCATTGCTAGCCTGCAAACGGTTGCCAGTGCTCACAAGCTCGTTGACGAAATTGCACCAAAGCTTACCAGCCGCGACAGTGGTCATCTGCGCATTGAGCGCACAACGGTTCGCCGTGGTGACAACACGCAGTTGGCACGTGTTAGCTTTGTCGATGATTTGAATGAAGCACCTGTTGCTAAGGCAGCAGCAGCCGAGAAGACAACTGTTAAAGCTGAGTCAAAGCCCGCTGCCAAGAAGCCAGCAGCTAAAGCTCCAGCTAAGAAAACTCCCGTAAAAAAGGAGGCTAAATAATGAAGACTTTTAGCGCAAAACCAACCGATGTTGACCGTAAGTGGTACGTGATCGACGCGTCACAAGTGCCCCTGGGTCGCATGTCAACTGTGGCCGCCCAGCTGTTAACCGGCAAAGGCAAGCCCCAGTTCACGAAGCACATTGACTGTGGTGATTACGTTATCGTGATCAACGCTGCACAAGTAGTAGTAACCGGTAATAAGCTTGAAGACAAGAAGTATTACCGCTACAGTGGTTATCCAAGTGGCTTGACCACCACCACTCTGAAGGCACAACTTGAAAAAGATGCTACACAACCAGTCTTTAAGGCTATTCGTGGCATGCTGCCAGTCAACAAGCTACGTGACGAGCGCCTTAAGCGCCTTAAGATTTATGTTGGCGCTGAGCACAACCACGAAGCGCAGAAACCGGTTGTTTTAGATATGAAAGCAGGTAAATAACATGGCAGATTCAGCTAAGAGCTACTTCTACGCACTGGGTCGCCGCAAGAGTGCAACGGCACGTGTTCGCCTCATGAACGGCAAGGGCAACATTACTATCAATGGTAAGCCAGCGGCAGAGTATCTTGCTGATAGCAAGTTCCTCCAGCATGAGCTCGATCGTCCGTTTGGCGCCCTTGAGATTGAGAACAAGTACGATGTTTCGGCGGTTGTAAGTGGTGGTGGCCACCACAGCCAAGTAGAAGCTATTCGACTTGGTATCGCCAAGGCCTTAACGGTCATGGACGAGAACCTCAAGAGCACCCTCAAGCGAGCAGATCTGCTTGGTCGTGATCCACGCGAGAAAGAACGCAAGAAGTTCGGCCTCAAGGGTGCACGCAAGCAACGTCAATTCACCAAGCGTTAGACACATCTTTGTCTCACCAAAAAACACCTGCCATATACGGCGGGTGTTTTTTCTTGCATGATAAACTGAACCATGGTAATATTCTTGCCATGCAACAAATTGCAATGAAAAACAACTATTGGTTTACCGACTCTAGGAGAGACGGCTAGTTAATAGTTGCAAATTATTGCAAAACGACCGTCTCAAGCGAGACGGTTTTTTTAATTCATAACGGAGGATATATGCCCGAATCAACACCAACAGATAATACAAGTCAGCTCAGTAATCGTGAGCAGCAACTATACGCCCAGCGCCTACTACAACGGGAGAAAGTTAGCGTGGGGCTAGACGACGGTCGCAGTTATGTTGAAATTGCACAAGCGCTCGGCATACTGGAAGTTCAGCAAGAAGTTGACATAATCACAGAATAAATGCTACGCTAGGCCGCAATGAATCAACAAATGCACACAATTAAGCGCTGTTTCTGGATGACCCATGGTCATGTGGCTGCTTTCTCCGTGCATTTGAACTAATAAATACTCATCGAATTTACCGAAAAAGCCGTCACCTACAGAAGACGGAGTATTAATACATTGAAAATTGAAGGACAGAATTATGTTTGAAACACTATCGAGCGAAGCTACGCCCGAGGCCGTCGCTCTTGGAGCCGGTCTCCTTGATCAGGGCCTGACGGTGGAGCAGCCATCATTAATGGGCGAGGTTATAAGTTCGCCAAATATAGCCGTAAAACGGCTTGGATCAGGCGCATTGTTTGGTGCTGCTGCAAGACAGGCACAGGCTCTCAATATGACAGCTCAAGTTCCACAGCAACCAAAAGCCAAGTACTTTGCAAATTAACAGGTATAATGTAGTTAGCAATGAGTAAACCAATCATCCTCACCGGCCTGCGCGCCAATAACGATCTACACATCGGCAACTATTTAGGTGCCTTACTGCCGTTAATCGACATGGCAAAAACCCATGCCGGTGAGTTCCAGGTGAATTTGTTTGTGCCTGATCTACATAGCTTCACAACACCAATTGACCATTCGCAGCTGCACGATCAGATTATGCAGAACGTTCGAATTTTTGCGGCCGCAGGCCTGCCACTGAACGATGCGGATATTTACGTGTATCGCCAGAGCTTTGTGCCGGCTCACTCTGAGTTAACGTGGATTCTGGATTGTTTCACAGGTTTTGGTGAAATGTCTCGCATGACCCAGTTCAAAGATAAATCAGCTAAGCTGGGCGACGACCGTATCAGCGTTGGATTATTTAACTATCCGGTGCTCATGGCCGCCGACATATTGCTCTACAATGCTAGCTACGTACCTGTTGGGGAGGATCAAACGCAACATCTGGAGTTTACGAGAGATATTGCGGAGCGCATGAACAATCAGTTCGGTAATCTTTTCACAGTACCTAGGTCTGTCAAAGAACAGCATACTTTCTTCGGCAAGGATCAGGGTCTCCGTATTCGTGATTTAATGGATCCAACCAAAAAGATGAGTAAGAGTGATGAAACCGGTAAGGGTGTTATTTTCCTTGGCGACACTCCCGCTGCCGCTCGCAAGAAAATCATGAGCGCCACAACCGATAGCCAGGGCCGTATTGCCTACAACCGTGCCGAGCAACCTGGGCTCGCTAATCTGCTTGATCTGCTCGCATTATTCACTGGTCGAAGCATTAGTGAAGTGTGTAAAGAATATGTTGGGCAGGAGCAGTACGGACCTCTCAAAACTGCGCTTGCAGATGCTGTTGCTGGTTTCTTGGAGCGTTTCCAGGCCAAGCTTGCTGCCGTTGACGACAAAGTACTGTTGAATAAGCTCGAAAACGACGAAGCACGCATGTGCGAGCAAGCCAACGAAACATTATTACGCGTCCAGAAGGCGGTGGGATTACGAGCATGAGTGAGGGGCTTGGGAATCCTATAGAACGCTTCACGCGTGGCATGTTTGAAATCGCTGCCGGCATTGGTGCCATAGCCCTTGGACTACATTTCTTCAATAAGGCAAAAAATGGTGGCAAAAAAGAGTCTAAGGATACAGGGAAATAATGAGACTTGATCAATACGTCGCTGAAAAACACCCTGGCCTTAGCCGCTCCTACGTTGCCAAACTAATTGATGCTGGCGATGTGCTTGTTAACAATGAACCAAAGAAGCCCGGCTACCGTTTGCGACATCTAGATTCGATTGAAATGAACTTCAACGTTGAAGCCTTGCAACAGATTGAAGACATCGAGCTACCTATTATTTATGAAGATGATAACGTACTCGTAATTGATAAGCCGACTGGTGTTATCAGCCATTCACGAGGCAAATACTGGTACGAACCGTCAGTTGCCTCGTTCGTACGCCAAATAACGGGTCAAGATGGCGAACGAGCGGGTATTGTGCACCGCTTGGACCGAGCCACGAGTGGCGTGATGGTATGTGCCAAGAATCAGGCAACCCTTTCTATGCTTCAAAAGCAGTTCTCACAGCGCCATGTTAAGAAAGAGTATCAAGCTGTGGTTGGGGGGCACCTCAAACATCCTGAAGCGGTCATTGACATGCCAATTGAACGAAACCCGAAGGCACCTGCGACATTCCGTGTAGGCGCAAACGGCAAAAGTGCGCAAACTGCCTACAAAGTTGTAAGAAGCTCTGAAAATTATGATCAGGTTGATCTGATGCCCGCAACGGGCCGCACACATCAGCTGAGGGTGCATCTGGCATATCAAGGGCATCCAATCGTCGGCGATGTATTGTACGGCGGAGAACCAGCCGAACGACTATACTTACATGCTCACAAGATTACCATCACCATTCCAGAACATGGCGATCAGACTTTTACTGCGCCCACGCCTGTTGTGTTCAGTGAGATTATGAAAGATTAATATGCAACTGGTGCTACACCCGACAACCGGTTATCAATACGAAGCGCTAAAGAATACTGCACCGCATGCAATTCTAATCACGGGCGAAGAGGGTAGTGGCAAGGCAAAGCTCGCAACTACCCTAGTTGGCGATTTGCTGAATGTTGATATCCACAATTACCCATATATTCTTGAGATCACTTCGGATAAGCAATCGATAGGGATTGACTCAATTCGACAACTGCGTGATTTTCTTGGGCGCAAAACGACGGGTAGTGATGCATTGCGACGAGCGGTTATCGTACAAAACGGTCATCTCATGACGGGTGAGGCCCAAAACGCGCTCCTAAAGCACCTTGAAGAGCCACCTGAAGACACCGTAATAGTTATTACTGCGAGCGATATCACGAAATTGTTACCAACTATTCGCTCCCGAGTCCAGCAGATACACGTTGCACCAGTTTCCTTCGAGCAGGTTAAAACACACCACAAGAACATTGACGGTACAAAGTTGAGCACCATGTACTATATGAGCGACGGCCGCATGGGACTCATGAGCGCCCTACTAAATGATGACGCCTCACACCCCCTCGTAGCCGCCATCACAGAGGCAAAGTCAATCCTGCGCATGGATACGTACGAACGACTAGCTCGAGTCGATGAGCTCTCCAAGCAAAAAGATGCTCTACCGCTGCTATTAACGGGCATGCAACGAGTCTTGGCAAGTGGCTTGAAACAGGCAGCCGCCAAGCAGAATCATGCGCAAACAAAGGCATTTTATAATCTAACCCGTGCCGTTTACCACGCACAAATGGCTTTGCACCGTAATGTTAACACCAAGCTACTGCTCACTGATCTGTTCCTGCGGCTTGGCTAAGAAGACGCAGGCTAAGCATGGTATAATGTGTCACAGCATATGTACGAATTAGCGTTGCTTTTTGGTTTTGGCTTTCTAGCCTACCGAGCCACCCGCTTGCGCGAGGAGGAGCTGTCACCGCTACCCCGAAAAATCAGTGATCGTATGGGACGTTTATGGGATATCGCCCATCAAGGTATGCGCGAAAACCGTTTCTTACGCGCCGAGAAAGCATTGCTTACTATCTTGAAAATCGACCAAAAAAACGCCGCCGCCTACAACCGGCTTGGTATTCTTTACGCTAAACAAAAAGAATACCGTGACGCCATTGATTGTTTTGAGATCGCTTCCTCGATTGAACCAACTGCATCATCACTCCATAACCTCGGACTTATCTATTATGAAACAGAAAACTATCCGAAAGCTGCCACGGCATTCGAGCAGGCACTTAAGCTTGAAGAAGAAATGGCCGCTCGACACATTGCCTATGCAAAAGTACAGGAAAAGCTTGGCAATGAAAAGCTCATGATTGCCGAGCTGGAGCGCGCTGTTGAATTGGAACCCAACAAGGAAAGCTATACGCTTCTGAAAAGTAGTTACGAAGCGGCCGGCATGGCCGAAGAAGCTGATCAGATAGATCACAAGTTACAAAAGCTTATCGTGCCCGCAGGCAAGCCGAAGCGTGTCGCGCGACCAAAGCGGGTGGTTATTTAGCGGCTAGGCAGCAGTAGCCGCAACAGCAACATCAACGCAGTCCTGAAGAGCCGGGTAAACCAACTCAACGAGCTTGTCTGGATCTGAGGTGTTAACAGGTATTGGCCGACCGACGTGAACAGTCGGTTTAAACTTAGCGGGAACATCTAGTTTTTTGTAACTCTTTGGCTCGCCACCATAATACAAGCCTATCGGAACAACTGATACATCAACAAGGCCAGCTGCTCGGCAGGCTGTATGGGCAATACCTGTCTTGAGCGGTTGCACTTTACGGTGGTCAACACGGTTGCGGGCGCCTTCCCAGAAACCGGCCATATGCTCGTACGGTAGCTTTGGAATGCTGGGAAGATCGAGGCACCCGAACGGATCAGGATTGCCACTTATACCTCGAGTAAGCTTTGCGAACTCAACCTGATCGGCACGCATCATACCGTACTTGTATAGCTCAACTGTCTCCGTGTCATCATCAAGGCCCAAGCGGCGTAAATCTTCCATACGATAAATAGGAAGGGCACCGAGGCCATCGACTGCTCGTCGGAGCAGCTGGCCACCACGCTTTTTGCTTGCCGTGAAAAGTGATGGCTCTGCTGGAATAAATGTACGCCCGCGCAATGGGTGAAAAATTTCCTCTTTTTCTGCAAGTGAAACAATAACGTACTGATCATCACCCGTTAAATGGTTTGGCGAAATAATGAGTCGAGTTTCGCTACTTATAGCATCCGCAATTGCTTCTTCGGCGTCATCCGCAAACGATATCTCAGGACGATACACTTTCGAGAGCACCGCGTGACCCAAGCGCGCAAAGACTTGGCTTTGTTGATGATTTTCATAGTATGAATAAAGTGTGTCGATTGACTCAATGCTATCGATCGTTGCTTTTGGTCTCATTGTCTCGACTATAACATGTCAACATGGGGTAAGAAATTGCTCGTGGTTAAAGAAATTATCAATTTTGGCGAGCACGTACGGCCACCTGGAGTCCTGACACTCCGACATTCGCTTCGTTCTGCCAGGTAGTGATGATCTTAAGTTCATGATACGCGTCTAGCTGTGTTGTGCCATGCTTCGGCTCTTCGCCCTTAGCATATTGTGGGTGATGCGAAATATGCTCGAATGTAAACAACTGTGGGTCAGTCGGCGGTGCTTCGCTGTGTCGTTGTCGTTGATGCGGTTGCGGCTCTATATATGCACGAAGTATAGGCACGGCTCCCTCGGGGCACATCTCATCTCCACCGGTTCGGCGCCACAATATCTCTAAAAAGAGTGTCCGTTCGAGTGAGTGCTCAGATGTCAGCGGGAAACCAAGGTCATAATCATACTGTTTAACATAGCTTTGTACACGATTGCCAGCATCGTCATGCGATAATGCCCGAATATCATACTCGCCCTGACCACAAATCACACTATACCAACCTGGAATAGGTTCAACCTCAGGCCCACCTGAAGAAGAGAAAAAACTCATAGAACTCCTAACTGCTTGTTCTTATAGTAATACTAAAGCTTAGCGGTTGCAAATGGACGTGAGCCAAGCTATTGCACAAGCATCGTGATGAAAAGAGGTGTGTGTTCGATTCGATTTACGGCTATTATACTCCTAGGAAACTAATGAAAAAGAATTTTAACTATGACTGATGGATTCACGATTGATTTGTCACTTAAAGATTGCATCATATTTATTATCTTCGTGCATGTTGTGTCATTGATAGGCTGGGCTATAGCGGAAGTCATCACAAGAAAAACTAAGGTTTCTTTTACAACCGCGGTAATAATTAGCGCATCAATCATTGCAGTACTGTTATTTGTTTTATTAGCTGTTGCAGCAAAATAACATCTTCATATCGTCTCATTGCAGCCTCATTTGATATCTCAAAATCAGATACTGGAGGCATCCAGAATGCACTGGGAACACATAAAGAGCCACAATTTATGTTATTCGGTGATTCAAGTCTTTCTTAGGAGTGAATCTAGCCTTAGATTCAGGCTTTCTAAAGCAGTTCGGTGCATTTTGCTGCCAAGCATGTCACAGTGCAGCGAGTCACGCACAACGACTATGCCAGTTCCGT
>CAYMZG010000004.1:19477-105750 GCA_964394925.1 uncultured Candidatus Saccharibacteria bacterium
AACTCGAGTATTGTCAAAGTTATTTCGTGCGAGAAACGGATCAAGCCCAGGAATGTTTTCGCTGGTCATTACATCTTGAAGGTGTGAGGGATCGATATCTACCAGGGGCCTAATCGCAACAGAGAATCCTCTGACCCAATTTGGATCTGGCCACCCAATGTGAAATATTTCAGATACATCTTTTGTGAACATACATAACAGTTTGTGAGAGTTTTGCTAAATTTGCAAGCGTTAGCAGATTACTGTGCAGTTTGACCCGCACCTTCGGAATGACATACTAGGCGAAGTCGGAACATCACACCTTAGACTCGGTACTAATTAAGAAAATGCGATCATCAAATCCACCACGCTCCTCAGCTTTCTGTACTCGGGCCTCTTCAATCTGCTCGGGCGTAATGCCAAGTGCCTTGCCAATGCTATAGACCACTTCAAGTGTATCGGCTAATTCTTCAAGGGTTGGAGTTGCTTTTACTTCGGCCGCCTCTTCACCAAGTTTATCGGTTAGTGCACTTAAATATGCATTATCATCTTCAAGGTGCCGTATAACGGGTATGTCACCATTGGCCAGGCAGATTTCAGGAATTTTGTCTCGTACAAGTTTATTGTATGTGGTCATAGGGCAAGTATAGCAAATCTAAAACTGTCAGCCTGCTATGTTTATGCCTAGGCCTGTTCTGATCGGTGAGCTGCCACCGATACTTTGAAGGTATCCAGGCCGGGGAAGAGTACCGTGAACTTAGCTTCGTGCACTTCGCTTAGCCCCAGTTGTACGTCACCGTTCCAGTAGGCCTCTGACTCCTCTGGGGTTAATACAACATATTCAGTGCCGGGTGTCAGATTGCGAGCAACACCATCATCATCGATGCCAACTGCCTCAGCGGGAAACCATTCCACTCCAATATCGCCAATATTCACAAGGGCAGTAGGCTCTACTTTTTCGTACGTCATTGTTTACCTCAGTTAATTATAACACCGTAGCATGTTGTTTGGCGTTCGTCAAAATACTGACGTGACATCCGTGAGCGGCTCCTTAGGGCCTACAAATGATACCCATACTTCATTGTGCGCATCCCAAACTTCAGACACAAAGCCATCGTCGTCGGTTTTAATAAACTCAATGTAGGTGACCTCTCCAGGATCTTCTTGTACAGCCTCAATAACTTGATCTTCTATATGTTTGGGCACAGGTACCATACCCTCATATCCACGGCCAAAAATAACCCTACCAATGTGCGTGTAAGTTAATCCGTCATCCGCCATGGTAAAAACGTCAGGACAAATTTCTACCTGAATACCAGAGCCAGAATCTAAATCCTGGTCAATCCAGGCACCTAAGCGTGAACCTTCAGGTCGTTTAATATGTGTCATATGACTATTGTCGTACCATCTTTTGGGCAAGTCAAGACTAGGTGCGGCGTGATCAACGTAGTCAGAAACTATTTGATAAACATCTAGACTAGGCCTGCTATACAGGACCTTGAGCTTTTAATTCTGCCAGCCTAGCCTCTAGCTCGCGAATCTCGCGCTGCCGAGCGGCCTCTGGCTCATTAAAGTCTGGGTGTTCTAGTGCTGATTCATATAAAACGCCTTCAACGACAGGTAAGTCATTTCGACTTCCGAATACGCCAGGAATTTCTGCACTAAATTTTTCAGCTTCTATCTTAGTTGTAAACCAACCAACTACTCGAACGCCGCCTCTTCCCTCAGTTTTGTCTAGATGTTCTTGAGCTCCAAATATCTCTTGGGGTGCCATAGGTATTTATCTCCTCATACAATCACTTTAAGTTTTAAGCTCGGCTAATGCAAGCTAATGCAAAACAAAAAAAGACTCTCCGCAGAAAGTCTTTCATAGTGCAAATGGTCGTGGTGCGACGTAATCTACGCTGTTAGTACTATTTTACTGTGCAGCTCAGCTAGCTTCAAGTTCTATTAGTCTAAAAATAGCCTCGTCGTATCTAGGGTCTCGATCAGCACCATCTCCAAGGCCACTAGCTTTCACACGTTCATAGTCATCAACATTATCAAATAAGTCAGCGATAGCACATAGTGCATCAGCGGATATTCTTCCTTGATCATAAATACTTACTAGATGGCGAGGCACTTTATAAACTCCCCGATCCACCCAGTAGCCAGTTTCGTCACGTAAATCTCGTTCTGATGGCATTTGTGAAATATAAGCTTCCATAAAAAGCATTATGCCAGAATATCTAATAATAATCAATCTTTGGTGCAGGGAGAGGGATTCGAACCCCCGAAGGCTGAGCCAACAGATTTACAGTCTGCCGTGTTTGACCGCTTCACTATCCCTGCACATTATGGAGCCACCTGTCGGATTCGAACCGACGACTTTCAGTTTACAAAACTGACGCTCTAACCAACTGAGCTAAGGTGGCGCACTAGGTTTTAATATACTTGTTTCTGCGCCATTCTCTGCCTTTACCGTAATTCAGATTTCTGTAGTTAATAGATAACGCATGACAATTTGGACAAATTAACCTTAAGTTATTTTCCGAATTATTCTCAGCGTTACCATCAATATGATCTACCTCAAGGGGAACACGTTTGGTAATAGTATGTACTTCATCCCAACCACATAACTGGCAACATTTATATTTTTGCCTGAGGTATCTAATAAGATGCCTGGATAAGTTGCGAGTAACGATGCCTCGGCTACCGTCTTTTTCGTGTTTCTTCCACTTCTCAATGTAGCTACTATAAGCGTATTCTGATTGACAGATGTTCGAACAATAGACGTTAACCGCGCTTGATAACTTTGCATTACAATAACGGCACGGTCTCATCGTTATAGTATATCGAATTATTAATGTACATGTTGTCTCAAATCAACAACAGAACAAGCACCGCTGAAGTGTAGCAAAACAGGGGTTGAAAGACAAGACCAATGCAGGGGTCTTTGGTAGAGCACAGCCCGTATAGCCACATTACTAAAGTTGCGTAACATATTAGTTGACTCATTACCTCGTGATGGTGTTAAATACGTACCTGGATAAGCCGTCGTAGCTCAGTGGTAGAGCACTTCCATGGTGGGTCGCAAAACCCCTGCCCACTGCTCAAGAAATTGGTCAGTGAATCCCGAATAACGGTTAACACCCCGTACTAGGGCAAGACCGTGGCAATTCGCACATATGCGGAAGGCCCGAACGACTGACAAGGGAAGCTAAGTTCGCAACAGTGAATATGCTTAAGATACAGTCTAGCCCTCTTATAAGTACTCGAATAAAAAGAGGTATAAGCGAAGGAAGGGGTCACGAGTTCAAATCTCGTCGACGGCTCCAAACTTGCATATCTGTTAATACTCTGGTAAACTCATTCCGTTATGGCAAAAAAAGGCGACAAGCGTAAGGTAATTGGATTGGTGAGCGACGAAAGTGGTCACCGCCATTATTACACACGCAAGAACACCATGAATACCCCTGACAAGTTGCAGCTTCGCAAGTACGATCCTGTACTCCGCAAGCACGTTACTTACACCGAAACCAAGAAGTCACTTGGTCGCAACGAAGTTAAGGCCAAGAAGCACTAGTTACTAGTTGTTTTGTATCATGTTTTAGAGAGCAGCCCCACGGGGCTGTTTTTGCGTCGGCAAATAGCGTTCAGAGTTATGCAATACAAAAATTAAGTG
Organism: uncultured Candidatus Saccharibacteria bacterium; assembly: GCA_964394925.1. GTDB lineage: Bacteria > Patescibacteriota > Saccharimonadia > Saccharimonadales > CAYLGV01 > CAYLGV01. Next base: position 23,121 of record CAYMZG010000004.1, read on the forward strand.
ATAAGCCGAGAGCTACTCAGGCGTGTCAGTACTCCGAGCCAGATCAAGTACGGTATTGATATACTCGGCATGACTCCACACCAGAGGTGTAACCGAAATTGGGCTGCCATTACTTGGATTAACTTGCTCTGAAAGCACACCACTCGGAAGAGTATGCTGTTGCGTCCAGGCTACAAGCTGTCGAGCACGATCAATCTGCTTAGTTCGTACGTAGTACTGCGCCATCCAGAGCGTTGTTACAAACCATGGGTTTCCGTTGAACTGCGGGTTAGAGGCAAAATAGTTATCATGTTCATAGCGCGGCGCACCACCACTGGGAGTCTGATCCAGCAATATTGTTTCAACTGCCACTGCCGTGTCCTGCAGGTGGTCCGCTTGATTGTGATAGCCATACATCATGACGCCATATAACGAGGACACATCTAAGGTGTTATCGAAGCTCAGCGTGCCGTCAGCGTTCAATAAATAACCTTTTCGCAACAATTTGCGTTCCGGGTCGTAAAAAACATCAGCACCACCGAGAATAGTCTCGGCAGCAGCTTGCCACTTAACAACGTCATCGGGATATTCAAAAGCGGTCGCAAAGTCGGCTGCAACCAACAATGCCTGATAAGTTACGGCGGCTGTATAGGTGTTTGTAAGGAACTTTTCTTCCCACAAGTCGTAGCTAGCGTGTGGCAAACGGGTTTGCTCGTCGAGGAACGACGCCAAGAAGTTCGCAGCTGGCTGTATGAAGGTGGTGTACAGGCCTCGAATAAACTCTTCGTCGTCACTATACTCGTAGTATTCGCCCATCATGTAGAGCACTACGGCCGTTTCGTCTTCCTGTATGGCCAGCTCGCGGCGGCGGCCATGCAGCATAGGGTGCCACGTGCTGCCTATGGCTCGATCAGGCTGATACTTATGCATCAGGTAACCATCTGGTGTGAGAATATCTCGGCAGAATTCAAAAAACTTTTTCGGCTCTTCGCTAAAGCCAAGCCTAATGAGAGGCCAAATGGCATAGGCGCCATCGCGCGGCCAGACGTAGCTATAATAATCGCGACCATAGTTATAAATTGATGAGTCGCAGCTCGCAATAATACCACCACGCTTGTCAATGTGAGCCTTAATTACCATGAGCGACTTCTTAGTTAGCTCTAGATACTCCTGATCAACAGCGTGCAAGCCATTAGCAGCTGTCGCAAACCAGTCGTGCCACCAATCACGCGTGATATTCAGGCGGCCTGCCAGCGTGTCAGATTTGATCTGCTCGTGTAGTCGCTCGGCACTAAACTGCGAATCAGCAGCAATGATCCAGTAGGAAATGTCCTGCGAGGCGCTTGCGCCAAGCTGGCAGCTAAAGCGGATGACTGAGTCAACCCCACCATGCTCAACTGCGCTACCAGAGAGCTCGCCGTCTTCGGCGTCACGGAAAGTGCCTTCTTTACCTTCAATACCATAGTTACCAATAGCAAACTGATCATACGGCTGGCCATCGGCCGTTTCACCGTAAATCAACAAACTGCAGCGACCTTTATAGTCAAGAATATAGTTGTCGTCGGGCACAAATAGCGCTGTGTCGGCTCGGCCGCTATGGGATATCTCGAAAACCTGATGTAAGAACACACGAATATCTCGAGCTCTGTCGGCCTGGTTGGTTACGTGAATTTGTCGGCAAAAAGCATTGATGTCACTGTCTACAAAGTCTGCCAGCAACAGCTCCACCTGGAGTTCGTCACTCTGCATGCGCACTGTACTAACGAGTGCATCGGCTTCAAAATTAACACTCGTATCCCAAGTGCCGTCATCAACCCATGCAAAATTGCCATCCACCCAAACACCGATCTTATGATGCACGCTCCGAGCGGTGGTAAGATTCTCGAGTCCAACGTACGGATAATAGAAGTCATGGACCAGACCGTGCTCATTCAGGCCTACGGTAAGGGCACCGTTACCGAGCATAACCGGGCGGCCCATTAGGCAATACCCCTGTGACAAGACACTCCTGCCTGTTTATCTGATTGAGCCCACCCACCATAGATCATGCGTCGATACCTTTTTCTACTAACCTATATTTTAGATCATGCCAGGCATTCATGAAATTAGTAAACGCCTCATAAGGGGTTGCATAGGGGCTAAAATAAGCGTGAATATCACCGTCGTTGAAGTATTTGGTACACATGTAATAGAAATGGTCAGACGTTTGGAGTTTGCGCCAATCTTCAATGAGTGCTAGGTCATTCGACTTTATGATGGGGTCTTGCAACTGATAGAGTGCCTGGATGGCCTGTTGCTGCATGGGGTTGCCGAGCCATGCCGACAGGTCACGTTCGGTATCGGCCCACGTAATGGTTTCCGGCACGTCAATCCGGTCAACGGGCTCGTACGTATCAATAGCTTCACTCACGGTCATAAAGGTGTGGCCCTCGGTTTTGAGCCACTCGGCAGGTAAGTGCTCGAGGAAGTCAAAGATACCGCTGTCGCTCCATTGGTGTTCACCAAAGGTTTCATAGTCCATGAACAGGTTGAAGTTGGTGGCGTCACCCGACTCGCTGAGCCAGTGACTAAACTTCTCGGCGGTCAGTGGCCATGACTCCCAGTTGCGGTCGCCAAAACGAAACGCCAGATCATCGCTCAGCTTGTAGTTTTTCATGAGTAAGCGAATGTTGTTGGTGTAGGTTGGGCGATACACAAAGTTCGGGCTGCGCCAGCCAAGGATCGGGTCCCAGCCCTCTGCTAGAATGCCCTTATAGCCAGCTCGGTCTGCCCAGTAGGCAAGATCGTTGTTATAACACAGCTCAGTGTTACGGAACACTTGTGGTGTTTGACCAAACAGTTCTTCGACCTTACGGCGGTGCATATCAACCTGCATCTCAAATTCCGCCAACGAATAGAAGAAAGCGAGGCTATGGTGATAGGTTTCGGCAACGATCTCAACGCGCCCGGTTCTGGTTAGCTCCTGGAACGATTCCAGTACGTGTGGCGCATAGCGTTCAAACTGCTCAAGCACAGTCCCAGTAATTGATAGGCTCACCTTAAAATCAGGGTAGCGCTCTAACAACTCCTTGAGCTTACGATTGGTTGGAATGTAGGACTTTTCTGCTACCTTGCGTAGAATGTGCTCGTTGTTGGTGCGATCTCCAGATGGTGCCTCGAAATAGGCATGGTTAGTACCACTATCAAAAATGGTATAGTGCCGTACACGGAACGGTTGATGAACGTGCAAATACAACACGATAGCTTTTTGCTGTGGTGCATGCTGGCCGTGATCGTCGCTCATAGCCGTGCCATTTCTTTATGTTGTCGATACATACCCATGAGGGCATCTGCGGCGTGGTTCCAGGTGAGCTGTTCGTATTCTCTTAGCGCATTTTGGTGCAAGGTATCGCGCAGGCCGTCGTTTTGCACCACGGCGGTAATTTGGTTGGCCATCTCGTCGATATCCCAAAAGTCTACTTTAAGGCAGTTCCTAAGTACTTCGGCAACACCGGCTTGCTTGCTAATAAGGGCAGGGGTACCATAACCAACAGCTTCGAGCGGCGTTAAACCAAATGGCTCCGAAATAGATGGCATCACAAACAGATCACCAATAGCATAGGCATCACGCCACCGCTTACCTCTCTGGAAACCAGTAAACAGCACGTTCTGGCTTATCCCTAGCTCGGCAGCAAGTAAAAGCAGTTCGCGCTCTTGCTCACCACTACCAACCAACAAGAATATCGTTTTTGGAGCTCGCTTCACTACCTCAGCTGCAGCCTTCAACAGATTTGGGATGCCTTTTTGAATCGTCATGCGACCAATATTAACGACCACCTTGTAGCCCTGTGCCTTCATCCTCTCGAGGTAGCGGTAGGCATTTGCACCCTCCAGCGGCTCAACATCATCAAGATCGATGCTATTATGCACCACTTCAATCTTCTCGAGTGGAATACCGTACTCACTGGCAATCGCTTGACGCGTTAAGTCACTGACAGCTATGACTTTGTCAGCTAGCATTAATGCCATGTATTCAATCTCACGCACCATTGGGTTGCCACCACCAGCTTTGCCCGCACGATCTGATTCAATCGAGTGCACATGGGCAATAAAGGGCAGGCCGGTAATCTCTCGAGCGCGCATGGCGGCACGGAAGGTGAGCCAGTCATGAGCATGAATGACGTCAAACTCACGTCCTTCAATGATCCGCTCAACTGCCGCCTCGTAGAGGGCTGACTGTCCAAAGATATCAAGCCATTCCACGGTGCCATCAGTTTTGACGTATTTAAAGCTATCATAAGCAATACCCGCCTTAAGTACTGTTTGTACGTCTTGTGGATGAGCAGCATTAATGCGCATAAAGCTAATATCGTGTTTAGCGGTGTAGGGTAATACAAAATCTATGTCAGCACCCTTATTTGCAAGGGCTTTACAGAGCTGGTAACAGGCGACTCCTAAGCCACCACTGTTGTGGGGCGGTAGTTCCCAGCCAAGCATTAGTATTTTCATTTCTGTTTCGGCTCCGAATTCATCAATTCAAGCAGGTTCTGCAAACTCATAGCAGTACGATAATCACGCACAGATACTTCACCCTCGTTTTTAATGTTGTAACGTATTCATAAGCAGTATAGTGAAATATGCCACATTCGACAAGCATTTTCTTGGGGTATGTGAGCCAAATCACACCTGAAAATAAGCTAAGAAATAGGGTAATGACAAAACAGATAGAATACCGTACTATAATTGAGTCTTGTTATAGGGGCGTAGCTCAGTTGGTAGAGCATCGGTCTCCAAAACCGAGTGTCGTCAGTTCGAGTCTGGCCGCCCCTGCCATGTAAAAAGCTCATCGATATGATGAGCTTTTTACTTTCAATAACTATATAGTTACTTCTTGATCTGTTTCTTGATAGTTGGCGTAAGTGCTCGTTTAGCGAAGGCTTCGCATTCGGCCTTGGCATCGGCATACATCATTTGTTCGGGTGGTGTTTTCTGCGTCCAGGCACTTGGCCCGCGCAGGGCACCGACAACGCCCATCTCATGTGCTACTTTAAGATATCGAATGGCGTCGATCACCACACCCGAGCTGTTTTCACTGTCTTGGACCGACAATTTAATGTCAATATCAACCGGCGCATCGCCGAAGCCGCGCAGGCGTAAGTTAAAGTAGGCTACTTTGTTGTCTTTTAGGTACGGCAAGTAGGTGCTAGGACCAGCAAACAGACTATGCTCTGGAACGGGGATGCCACGTAGATCATTTTGAGCGCGAATGACATTTTCTTTTGATTTCTTTTTACTGGCCAGGCGCGATTGCACCATCATGTTATTAAAGTCGGTGTTACCGCCAATGTTGAGCTGTTGATGAAAGTCCACAACCAGCCCACGGTCAAACGCTAGTTCTTGTAGTACCTGGCTTAAAACACTTGCGCCAAGTTGGCTGCGCATGTCATCACCAACAATCGGCAGTCCAGCATCGATAAACTTCTGTTCCCACGTAGGGTCACTGGCAATAAAAACAGGAATACAGTTTAGAAAAGCAACACCAGCATCAATGGCGGCTTGGGCATAAAATTCGGTGGCCTCCTGAGAGCCAACCGGCAAATAATTGATGAGTATATCGGCCTTCGTATCTTTTAACACTTGAACAACATCAACAGGCTTGGCTTTAGATAATCGGAAGCCCAAGTCTTCGGGCTGTTCGAGCATATAATCGCTAACACCATCCAGCACGGGTCCCATTTGCACCACTGGACCAGCCGGAACCGTAGGTTGAAACACACGGGCGCAATTTGGCTTGGCAAAGATCGCTTCACCAATTGGTTTACCAACTTTTCGGGCATCAACATCAAAGGCAGCTATGACCTCTATATCACTCGGACGATACCCGCCGATATCGGCAAACATGATGCCCAAAATGTTATCTTCGTCACTGTTCTTGTAATATTCAAACCCCTGGTACAGTGCCGAAAAACAGTTACCGATACCCGCTACTGCCACTCGGATCTTGTTGGTGTTAGAGCTCATATACCCTCCGTTATACGCATCACTATAACAGAACTGATACGTAGTTACACCGAATTGCTCTACACAAAAACTAGTATTCAATCTTGCTGGTGAATGTCAAATATTGTGCTATACTGGCGATAATAATGTCGCCAGAATTCAAGACACTTGTTTATATCAACCCACGCTCCTCTCGCGGCAGAAGGGCCCTTCAGAGAGTCAGGCGTGTTATGCCGGGCTGGCGAACGCAAGATATCGAAAGTCGTTCGCCACAATTGAAGGACAATGTATACGATCTTGCTGGTCATATCGAGGAGGGCATGGGTCTTATTGTTGTTGGTGGTGATGGCCAGCTACGAACGGCCGCTGAAGCAGCAAAGCTCGCCGGCATGAAAGATGTTGTTATTGTCCCGGTGCCCGGCGGAAATTCTTGCGATGGATCACGGACGTATCATAAAAAACAGAATATCCTCAAGGGCCAAAGACTCGTTAATCTGTTACTCGGCGGCAAACAGGTACCCGTTAACACACTCGATATAGCCATTAATGGTCAACCGTATGGAACGGCCGTAAATTACGCTGGCATTGGCTTGACCGCCTATAGTGGTGAAGCCGTTAATGGTCGATTCGTGCGAACTGCTCGGGCCAAAATACCTGGCAGCGAACGAATGAATGGGCTCATGCGGGTACTGGAGGGTGGTGTCATTGGCGCCACAGTAGCAAAACATCTGCATGAAGGAATAATCTATGAACGCGATGGTGTTGAAATCGAAGCCAAAGAGCTCTTGTATGCCGCCGGCCATAGTTTGGCTGGCACATTCAACCTAAATGGTGAAGCATTTGAGCAAACTAACCCCCAAGTCGTGCGCTACGAGATAGAAAATGAGGCGTTTCTGCGCCAAATGCCAGGAATACTATATGGCCTTGCAACCGGCAAACTACCATCTGAAAGAGTGCCACATGATACGGTCATTTTTTCTGATAGTGCGGGGCTAGTACCGATTCAGCTTGATGGCGAACATGACTATATTGAACCCGGCTCGTCACTAACGGCTTCGATTCATCAGGCGAGCTTCCATACCCTACGGCCAGCTGCCTAACGGCTTACCCTTTGCAACAGGGGCCCAATTGTTATACGATAGTAGTCAATGGCGAAGTTACAACTAACACATCCGACGCTGTTCTTATTGTACGGCTATCCCGGCTCGGGAAAGACCCACTTTGCACGACAACTCTGTGATGAATTGCAGGCAGCGCACGTACAGGGTGACCGCATTCGTTTTGAGCTCTTTGAAGAGCCCCGGTATGACCGCCAAGAAAACGAAATTGTTTCACACCTCATGGAATATATGGCTGGTGAGTTTTTACAGGCTGGCATAAGTGTCGTGTTTGATGTCAATGCTATCCGCATGAGCCAGCGTCGTGAACTACGCGAAGTTGCCCGACGAAACAAGGCTAATGTTGTGCTGGTTTGGTTCCAGATCGATACCGAGACGGCCTTTGGTCGTGTTGTGAAGCGTGACCGACGAAAGGCAGATGATCGCTACAGCATGCCCATGGATCAGCCAACGTTCGACGCTATTGCAGCTGCCATGCAGAACCCAACACCGAATGAAGATTACATGGTAGTCAGTGGTAAACGAACATTCCAAACGCAGCGCAGCGCCGTCATTAAGAAACTCTACGACATGAGCCTTTTGCAAGCCGAACAGGCTACGAGCGGACTAGCCAAGCCGGCACTCGTGAATCTCATACCAAACCCGGCTGCTGGCCGCGTGGATCCTTCGCGCCGCAATATTCGCATTAATTAATCCGACCTAATCGATATGCAAAAACGAATTGTCATGCCTGAAATAGGCGAGGTGATTTTGCAGAAACGCAAAGGCACACGCAGTATTCGCTTAACCGTTGCGCACGATGGGACCTTACGAGTAAGCATACCAACTTGGTCGCCCTATGCCGTTGGCGAAAGCTTTGCGCGCAGTAAACTTGAGTGGATAAAAAAACATCAGTCGACCAAGCAGCGCCATATGTTTGCAAGTGGTGAGCGCATTGGCAAGGCCCATCGTCTACGCATTTATCATGAACGGCGTAGTGCCGTTGCCACGCGAGTTAGCAATACCGAAATTGTAGTACGCGTTCCGGCTGAGCTAGCTAGTGAAGATACTGCTGTCCAAGCTGCCATCCAAAAAGCTGCTATTCGTGCGCTCAAGCAAGAAGCTCGACAGCTCCTGCCAGGTAGACTAGATAGCTTAGCCAAGCAACATGGATTTTCGTACGCACAGCTAGATATTAAAATGCTCAAGAGCCGATGGGGTAGTTGCAATTCTCGGCGTGAAATTGCTCTCAATTGCTATCTTATGCAACTGCCGTGGGACCTCATTGATTATGTGCTTTTGCACGAGCTGATGCACACCCGAATCATGGCTCACGGACCTCGCTTTTGGGATGAGCTATCTGAGTATGTACCAAACTTGGTGGCCAAGCGAAAAGCAATTCGAAGCCACCAGCCATCTCTTATGCCACAAGAATAATGCCGAGGCTGGTATAATACTGTTTATGGCAAATGCGTCTGCGAATACTAAGAAGTCACACCCGTTGCACTCGGCCAAGAAGATTGCCCAGGCAGTCAAAAAATCAATTGCCCCCGACGCCGAACTGGAACGCGAACGCCTAACAAGTTTAATTAATAGTATGGCCGACGGCGTACTAGCCATAGATGAGCGCCACAAGATTGTGCTTTCGAATGGTGCAGCTTTGAATATTCTAGATGTCAACAGTACGCTAACTGGCAAAACCTTACCGCGTGTATTAAAAGTTGTTGATAAGAATAATCAAGAGATCGACCTTGCTCAGGTAATTAGCGAAACAAAGACTCAATTTACGAACCGTGACTGGCGTATTCAGTATGCCGATGAGAGTACTGCTAGCCTGTATATCAGCATCGCTCCCGTACGCCTTGGCTATGGCCAAGAGGGCATGAAGGGCTATGTTATACTGCTGCGTGATATAACTCGAGAAAAGTCCCTCGAGGAAGAGCGTGACGAGTTCATCAGTGTAGTAAGCCACGAGCTGCGCACCCCAATCGCCATTGCCGAGGGTAACATTAGTAATGCCGAGTTTATCTTCGAAAAATCAGGTGTCAAGGACGAAGCAATTGCCGAAACGCTCAAACAAGCCCACAGTCAGATTAACTTCCTAGCAGGCATGATTAATGATCTGGCCACGTTATCACGCGCTGAACGCGGCAAGCTGCAAGTCGATATTGAATCAATAAACACCCACGAGCTCATTGATGAGCTCGCTAAAACCTACCAGCGCGATGCCCAAGAGAAGGGTCTGCAGCTGCATAGTACAATCGATCCGAAACTCGAGTTATTACAATCATCCAAATTATACGTTCGCGAGATTCTGCAGAATTTTATTACTAACGCTATAAAATACACCGAGAAGGGCTCGGTCACGATTGGCGCTAAAGCCAAGCCTGATGGCGTAGAGTTCTTTGTAACAGATACGGGCATTGGTATTAGTAAAAGTGATCAAGAAAAGGTTTTCGATAAGTTCTTTCGCTCTGAAGACTTTCGGACTCGACAGAATAACGGTACTGGTCTTGGTTTGTACGTGACCATGAAACTCACTCGGCTGATCCATGCCGAGATTGACCTGGAAAGCGAGCTCAATAAGGGCTCTACCTTCAAGATCTTCATCCCAAACTTGCAGTAATGAGACTATTTGGCGCTTGAGCGAGGAGGCAATGGCGGCAGATGGGGTATGACATGCATGACCGGTATGCAAATATTGCGGTCCTTCCAGGTGACGGTAAGAAACTCATACATGACCATCGAGGCGATGCCAATGATCATTTCAGTTATCACAACAATTGGGAAATTCCATAGCGCCACCCAACGATTACTTGGATTGGTGGCCGAGACGATTTTGAAATGCGTGGCTACGAGGAAAGCACATGAGAGAACCGGCAGAATGATTGGGATATGCGGCCAGAACCATAGGCTTCCCACAACTTGTATGAATGGCATTAGCAGAAAAGCCATGACCCCGAAAGTGAGAAGCAGCGCCCACTCGGGGCGTCGCCGAATCTGGGCGTAACGCATGCGCAGGGCAGTCTTGCGTTGTTCCTGCAAATTCTTAACCGTATCAACCTCGAGTTCTCCATGGCTACGTATAAAGCTATACTCGTCGGTTTTAACGAGCTCGCGGGCAAAATAGCCCTCAGGGATAATGGCGTGGCTGACGCTTCCAAAGCCGCCCAACTTCTTGAGCCTCGAGCGACGAATCAGCCAACAGGTACTCAGAACTGGTGGGCGATTAAACCAGCGCCTCGGCAAAGCCAACTCCCACCAGTAGCGCATTGGCTGAATGAAAGCCGCTGAAACATCGTTATTAACCCGAACGGGCAAGACGCTCAACATAGCCTTATTGCGTTCATGCATCAGATTTACCATCTGCCGAATAGCACTCGTGCCGAAGCGGACGTCTACGCCACAAAACAGCATAACTTCTCCAGTGGCTTCTTTGTAGAGCTTCTCGTAAGCTTGGTTTTTAGCCAGCCAACGATCAGCCGGCTCTTCGCCCTGCACAAAACGAACGCCGTCATGTGCGAAACTCTTAATGATATCGGCCGTTCGTCCTTGTGAGCAGTCGTCGAGAACAATTACTTCAAGCTTGGGATAGTCATTCGCTAACACACTCTTCAGGCACTCCTCTAAGTCAGTTGTTTCGTTGCGCGCCGGAATTGCAACGGTCACAGTTGGCAGCTCACGATCCACCAAAAATGTCTTTGACGGTTGGTAGACAATTTTTTTTAGATTACGTGAAGTAACGACGAACAAACCAAGCGCCACGGAAAACTGTACGAATAGGAAGATGTTGAGGAGTAACTGTCGTGAAGTAGTTGAAATAGCTGGCAGTAAAAATAACCATGCTAATAGCACAAAGAACACAAAGATCCACCAGCTGGTACGCCCGACTGCAAAGTGCAGATACTTTTCGTGCATACGACCCTTTAAGATACGTGACAGATTGCCGAAACGCAGTATGGTGAGGAGCAAAACAGGGATACCCGCTGCCCAGCCGAGTTGCAGCGCCAGCCACCAGGTTGTCCAGGCGATAAATAACATAACTAGTACGGCACCAAGACGTCGAAAGTGCCAAATTGGAGGCACGATAATCAGTAAAGCTTCTGCGGCAAAGGTGAGGATCCAGAGTTCCAACATGCTTTAATGATAGCACTCTCATGACATGCATTCATTGCAATCAAGTAAGTACTGTGGTATATTGACATCTGACCACCCTACTATCTTTAGTAGGGTTTTTAAGTTTTAGGAGACAATGTGGCTGAAGCAAAAGAACCCAGCAAGAAAAAACGCCAGCTCAAAAAGCCCCAGACCGTGCGTGAGCGAGCCGAGAAAGCGAGCATAGAACGCAAGCCTCGACGAATTAAGCAGGCCGGCAGTACCGCCGCTAAGCCATTCAAGGCATTAGGCCGTGTAATCGCTAAAATATTGCGACCATTTCGATTCTTGCTATGGCCGTTTAAAACACGACCTGCGCGTTTTATTGGTCGTATTTTGAAGAAAGTTCTCCTCCTAAATTACTTCCGCGAAAGTTGGCGTGAGCTCAAACTCGTTGAGTGGCCCAATCGCAAACAGACCGCCAAGTTAACATTCGCCGTATTCATGTTCGCTATCTTCTTTAGCGTACTCGTAGGTGTTGTTGACTATGGTCTCGACAAGATATTTAAGCAACTCATTTTGAAATAGGAGAATAACAGTGGCTAAACGATATGACGCAACTAAACAATGGTATGCCATCCACACCTACAGTGGCTATGAAGAGAAGGTAGCTGAATCTATCCGTCAGCGTGCCGAGTCTCTCGACATGAAAGATAAGATCATCCAGGTACTCGTACCAAAGGAAAAGATGATCGAAGTTAAGAACGGAAAGCGCAAAGTAGTTGAAAAGCGTATCTTCCAGGGCTATGTAATGGTTGAAATGAAGATGAGCGAAGACGCGTGGTACATTGTTCGTAACACACCTTCAGTGACAGGCTTCGTAGGTTCAGGCACTGAACCAACACCAATTAGCAATGATGAAATTGAGAAGATCCTGAAGCGCATGGGTCGTGAAGAACCTAAGCACAAGATTGACTACAAGATCGGTGAAGTGGTTAACATCACAGACGGTCCATTCAAGGGCTTTGACGGCACGATTAACGAAGTTGATCCAACCAAGGGCAAACTCAAAGTACTCGTAAACATGTTCGGCCGTGAAACGCCGGTTGAGCTAGACTCGCTGCAAGTTAAGCGAGTCTAGTGGATGAAGCTACCGCAGGCACCTAATCTAGCACTTGACCCAGAGCTTTCACGCACTGATCGTTATGTTCATGGCGCACAGCTCGCTCTCGGAGGAATCGTAACCTTGGAGGGTATGGCTGGCATCATTCAAGAGCACCAGGCCAACGTGCCGGGGTTGGTTTTTACATTTGGTCTTTTGTCTGTAATGCATGCCGTAACTCAACTTCGTGGCGGCTATCACCGAGAGACGATTGCGCCAACAGGAAATATAGACAACAATTCGCCAAGCTGACAAAATTATAGTTGTATACATTACTCTTTAAGTTATAATTCTCATAAATGAGTGATCGCTATGTACCCCTTGCAGAAAAGGACCGAATTCTTGAAGTTACCGACGGGGCGCTTGAATGTAATCTGCACCTGCCGGTTGGCGTAGACATAGAGCGGATCTTAGTAAATGCACCACGCCTTGGACGATTAACAAGATTGGCTGGTGCCAACAAACTACACGTGCTCACCGCCGACCAAGACCGAGACGGGTTCGAGCTCAATGCCACAGATGTACACATGCAAAGTGATGGTACCGCAACGCTCACGGGCATGCCGAAACCACCGAAGAAAAAGTACGCCGATCATGAGTACGATGATTCCGACCATCCAATGAAACTCCTCATGGGTCTGCAGCCAGTATCAGACAAAATGTTTGAAAATCACCTTGATCAAATGTATAAAGGTGGCCCATTGGCTATTTATCTCAACAAGAAGCAAATCGAGAAAGATATTTGGGAAAATGATAGTTATCAACAGGGTCTCATTGATGCGGGCGGTTGGGCAGCGGGACTTGATAAAGCTACAAAAAGGGGACTCATTTCAGCATCTCAAGATCGATACTTCCCCACGAATCAAAAGCAAGTCATAGATTTGGGTTTTAACGCCTTTTGGATGAGTCTTGGGACGGTGGATGTTCTCAATCACAGGTATGTACTGCCGGCGTTTCTTATAGGTACGAGCGCGGCCCGAAGAATAGCGCAACTATACAGAGTTACCACAAAACAATTGCCAGCTCGCGATTATAATTGGTCCCTCTTTACTGAGTATCGCGTGGATCGGGTTGTGGCAACGGCAGCCGTTGCTCACAGTGGTAAACTATTTAAGGTTGCCAAGTAAAAGCACACGTACTCAATGCCAAGGTCGGGCAACCCGCTCAAATGAGGAGTTGCTCATGCTTGAAAGCCGACCCGATCAGCCACCGGCAGACGATCAGTCACACGAAACACTCGAAGAATTCAAGGCTCGGATTTCGATTGTCGTTGCAGGCTTGCGAGCATACGCCAATGCCTCACCCGAAGAACGTTCAGAAATCGCCCGTATGATTAGTACCGACCCACCAAGAATCGATAACGACGACACTAGACAACAGGGGTAAATTGTAGTAAACTGAACGACGTTACGCACTACTAAAAGGTAGGAGAATCATCAGATGCTTCAATCTGAATGGTTCGTTAAGAAGGAGAACATCGTGGCAAAGCCCGTAAAAGCAAATTTAAAGATGAAGATTAAGGGTGGCCAAGCCAGTGCAGCGCCTCCCGTTGGTAGCACCCTGGGTCAGCATGGTGTGAACATGATGGATTTTATCCAACCGTTCAACGACCAAACCAAAGACAAGATGGGTCAGGACCTCACGGTTCACATTACCATTTATGAAGATCGCACTATGGATTGGCGCGTAGTTGGCACACCAACCGATGACCTTATCCGCAAGGCCCTCGGCATTCAAAAGGGTTCCGGCAAACCAAATAGCGAAAAAATCGCTAAGAAGCTCAGCCAGGCACAACTTACTGAGATTGCCGAAGCTAAAGCTGAAGATATGAACGCCGATGACATTGAAGCCATCAAGAAGATGGTTGCTGGTACGGCGCGTTCAATGGGCGTTGAAATCGATGGCTAAGTCATGTTCCTTTGAGATAGCACCACATGTTGATGCGTCTGATCCTCGTACGTTCAGTGACTTGTATCAGGATTCTTTACGCAACGTTAGCGAAGCACTTAGTGTTTTTTTCGAAAGTGGAGAGGTCACCCAGGGTCAGATTGCCTGGCTTGATGACGGCCTGGAAGCCCTATGGGATATTGCCGATATACTCGAAGTGAAAATACCAAGAAATATTTTGGATACTCGTGTCGATTTACTTAGAACAATTAACCAGTAAATAGTGGGAGGTGCCTCACGCACCGCATGCACCACAAAGGAGAATAATTATGGCAGAAGCCAAGAAGAAAACCGCAGCTGAAGAAAAAGCTCAGCTCGAAGCAATCAAGAATGCTGCAACCGAAGTAGTAGCCGAAGAAGCAACGGAAGTCGTTGAAGAAGCTGCCGCTGAAGAAACTGAAGCAAATACAGCGAAGACGACCGCTAAGGCCGGCAAGCGAAGCGCAAAAGCTATCGCAGAGGTTGAAGCCAAGCAAGCCAAAGAAGAACGCAAGGCCGCGTCTAAAGAAGCTGACGCCGAGAAAGAAGCTCAGCCAAAGCCAGTCCAAAAAAGCCGCAGCGTTTTAGAGCGCAAAGGCAAGAAGTTCCGTAAAGTTGCTGAACTCGTTGAAAAAGACAAGCAGTACAATCTGAAAGACGCGCTTGACCTTGCCACCAAGACCAATCCTGCTAGATTTGACGCTGCTGTTGAACTGCACGTTCGCCTTGGTGTTGACCCACGCCAGGCTGATCAGAACCTGCGTGACATTGTGTTGTTACCGGCTGGTACTGGCAAAACAGTTCGAGTAGCAGTTTTTGCTGATCCAGAGGGTACTAAAGTAGCCAAGAAGGCCGGTGCAGACATTGCTGCCAGCGATGAGTTCCTGCAACAGCTCGACAAGGGTACGATCGACTTTGATATTCTGATCTCAACACCTCAGAACATGGCCAAGCTCGGTAAGTATGCCCGTTTACTTGGACCGAAGGGTCTGATGCCGAACCCAAAGAGTGGTACGGTTACAACTGATATTGCTAAGGCTGTAGCCGAAGCGAAGGCTGGTCGTGTTGAGTATCGCGTAGATAGCACCGGCATTGTGCACGTAGCCGTTGGCAAGGTAAGCTTTGGCGCCGATAAGCTCCAGCAAAACGCCCGAGCCATTCTTGATAGCATTAAAGGCAATAAGCCAAGTACTATCAAGGGCACCTATGTTAAGTCTGTATATGTTACGACCAGCATGGGCCCAAGTATCGCGATCGAAACATCCGAAGTATAAAGTAGTTGCGATTCTACTGCGTGCCCCCTATGCCAATTTGGTGTAAGGGGCGCGCTTTTTTGTTACAATGTGCTTATGATAATCCTTGGCATGACCGGGCCAATTGGCCATGGCAAGACAACATTTGCTGACTCTATAGCGGCGCTTGAACCATCGACGGTCCATTTAGAGTCTTCATTGATCGTAGCCGAAGTGGGCAACGCTTTTCAGGCAGCCCTGACTGACATACCTGACCCATACAACGTTGAACGTATCAACAACTGGCTTCGAGCGTTGCCCGAGATTCTACTCGATATAGTGCACGTACGTTGCAGTTTTGATCAAATTAAGCTTGATCAGGTGGCCATGGAAGAGCATCCTATTGAGTACCAAAAACTCATTCTCCACCTCGAGAACTTGCAACGTAACCCGACACTGATGAACCAAACAATCACCAAAGAGAATAAGGAGAGTTATCGGCCACTATTGCAATGGCTAGGTGGCTATTTGGTACAAAAGATAGATAGTGGTATTTGGTATAACGAAATCGTGCGGCGAATTCGCCAGGCGGCCGCGGCCGGTTGTAAGCTTTGTTTGGTCGGTGGGTTACGTTATCCCACCGATGCGGCTATCCTGCGTGGTGCCGGCGCAATCATCGTGAAGATATACCGACCAGGGCATTTGCAGAGCGACATGCTCGACCCAACCGAGCGCGAACGGCAAAACATACAAGTGGACTGTACAATCATGAGTAACGGTTCTGTCGCAGATGTGGCGATGTTCGCACAGCGCTTTTATGATGATTTAGTTCACAACCGCCTGCAACATACGTATCGGACAGCTGAGGTTGCTGCACGAGCCCTAGAAACGCCTAGTGCCTAGTGTGCTTGGCGCTACGGTTCAGCGCCTTGTTTAAGGCATTAACGGTACGCGTAAAGTTACGGATGCCACCCCGATAGGCAATGTAGCGACTTTTCCACGTGGGTTCATATTTACCCTTAAAGCGTCGTAAGCCGCTAAAACTATAGAAGCGGTCTCCATTGGCATATACAAACTTAAGTAGGCTATCAATAGCCGTGTTTTCTTGATCATTACTATCAAGACCTGACAGCGGACATAACCCCAGATTAAAGCGCTCGAAGCCTGCCTCGGTAGCATAGTCGATAAACTGCATGAGTAGAAAGTCGTTGCTGTTGGTCAGTGACTGTTTGGTGTGACGAAGTAAATCATAATTTGCCTCGTGTTTATCAAAACTTGGAATTTGGTTAACGAAGGCCTGGATTGTTCCGGCCGCATCTCGTAGAACCATGATCGGACACTGCTGAAGATACTCAGCATTAAAGAACCCCATCATAAAGCCACGCTCAGATCGGCCGGGCAAGGTAAGCCAGTCTGCTGAAACATCATGCAAACGTTGCATGAGGGCGTCATTGTGGGGTGGCTGAAGCAGTTCGGTCGTGTAGCCTTTCTTTTCGAATTTGTTGCGAATCTGACGGAAGTACTTGCTGCCACGTACCGTTTCCTGATATGGCTTGAGATAGAGGACAGCTTCCTCGCCAATCTTCTGCACGTTATAGCCTTGTTTAATATAGAGATCGGTAAAGTGCTCTTCGGTGTGTATGAGGGCTGGAAGCCAATCGTTTACTTTACAGAATTCATGAAACTGTTTTAGGAGGCCCGGGAAATCAGCGTGCTTGCCGGCCGGATCTCCTGCACACAGAGCAACTCCGTTTTGTACGTGATAGGCCAAAGCCGCTGTATGGGTACGGTTAATAAAATACTGCTTGTCATGTGGCCACAACTTAAAGAAATCCTCGCTCGTCGCAGGGTGCTTTTCGAGTAAGGTTTTTACCTCATCGCGATTATGGGTTTCATCGGTTAAACGTGCTCGCAACGGCTGGAAAATTGCCAGAAAGCTATACGCAACCGCACCGATACTGATAATACTCAGAGAATCCATGAAGAGAGCAGCGCGTCGACTATAAGTATGTAATTCGCCGCTCGTCGTCAGATCAAATTGATCAATGGTTCGGTGGGCGGCTTCCCAAACACTAATTTGCTGATGAAAATCGTGATGGTCCATGAGTATAAAGCCGAGCACACCATAAGCAAAGGCAACAAGTAGAACCAGTAGTGTGGTACGTAGTGCAAGCGTGAAGCTTCGGACATCACTCTTGACGTTAAACAAGCTCCGGTAGCGCACCAAGCCGTAAACAACTATGAGCGGCAGTAATAGGTTGCGAATTGGTCCGAACGCTACAAGATGATGGTCGGCCAGTATTACCCCCCGCACAATCCCCGTAAAGAGAATGAAACTGTAAACTGGCAGAACCACCAACCAAGCTGTACGCTTGCGACGACGCAAAAGAGTAGCCAGATAAATTAAAGTTATGCCTTCGAGTACTGGGAAGCTGGTTACAACACCCGTAATGAGTGGCACATCATGCAAAAATAATTGCTCCCGAAGCGAGTCAAGTAGCAAGATAAGGCCATTGGCTAGAACGCCGAAAGAGACAAGATTCAATATAACTTCGGGTCGAACTAACCGGGAGAAGAACTTCATACTTGTCTATATTGTACCAGAGGCAGCTGGGACTTATGCCATGGCTGCTAGTGCACAAAGAAAAGGTTGTAATATTTCCACATAACCTTGTGTGCGGGGCAAAATGTTTCGTACAATAGCATTCAGACATGAGGGTGGCTAAGGGGAGAGGGTTATGAGCGTATACAGCAATAAGCAAATTCGAGAAGCCATAAAGAGCGGTCATATTGTATGTGCACCATTCAACCCAAAGCACATAAGCCACGCCAGCCTCGATGTAACTCTAGGCTATTACTACTATCGCACGGGTCAAGAAAACAAGGGCTATGTATATAACCCATTCGTAGATACCGACGTAAAACGCTACTTCGGGGACGTACGACAGGCCGTTGCTCACCAAGATTGGTGTATCGCTAATGGCGTTCGTATGCTCGACAATATTCCACCCGAACATCCCGTTATTCCGCTCGGCCCAGGCGAACGTATTCTGGCTCACACACATGAGTTCTTTGGTATCAAACCACCTGGCGCATATATGGTTAAATCCCGCTCTAGTTGGGGGCGCAACGGCATTGCGGTTTGTTTCGACGCCGGTTGGGTTGACCCTGGCTACATTAATCGTTTGACGCTTGAGATATATAACCTCAACCAGCACGAGACCGTACTGCTGCCAGTTGGTGAGCGTATTGCCCAAGCAGTTTTTCTGGAAACTGGTGAGGTTGAAGGCAACTACGGCGAAGGTCGTGACGATGGTATGAGCGGCAAGTACCAGACAGGCACTAACCTTGATGAACTTATTGCCAATTGGACGCCAGATCAAATGCTGCCGAGGGCCTACAAAGACAAACGCCAACTGCCGGAGGCAATTAACGGTTTAAAAGCACGTTAGACGAGGAACAGCCTATGGGACGCGGAACATTTTTGGTAGTTGAAGGAACTGATGGCTCGGGCAAGGGCACGCAAGTTGCCAAGTTGGTTGAGCGCCTTGAACACGAAGGCTACGATGTGGCTGCGTTTGATTTTCCACAGTATGAGCAGCCGTCTTCATACTTCGTACGTGAATATTTAAATGGTAAATACGGCTCGGCCGAAGAAGTTGGCCCGTACACTGGATCGTTATTTTATGCCCTGGATCGTTATCAGGCGGCACCGGCAATCCGCGAAGCACTCGATGCCGGTAAGGTAGTTATTGCTAACCGTTTTACAGGCAGCAATATGGCACATCAAGGCACCAAGTTCGATGAAAGTGAACACCGACGTGGCTACTTTATTTGGCTCGATAATCTCGAGTTTGAAATGCTCAAGATTCCACGCCCCGATCGCTCGATTGTACTCAGAGTACCGGCTGAAATCGCCCAAAAACTCGTTGATCAAAAAGATGCCCGCTCCTACACCGACAAGAAGCGCGACCTGCATGAAGCAGATTTGAGCCATATGCAGCGTGCAGTTGAGGTATACGATGACCTCTGTCATTTGTTCCCCAAAGATTTTGTACGCGTTGACTGTGTCCGCGACGAAAAACTGCTGGAAATCGATACCATACACAAACTACTGTGGCAGGCAATTGAACCATTATTGCCACCGAAGCCAAAGCAATCAAGTGCTGCCGCTGCTGCCATGGCAACAAAACCAACGACACCCAAGCTTGAAAATCCATACGTGACCAAAGAGGGCGA
Organism: uncultured Candidatus Saccharibacteria bacterium; assembly: GCA_964394925.1. GTDB lineage: Bacteria > Patescibacteriota > Saccharimonadia > Saccharimonadales > CAYLGV01 > CAYLGV01. The sequence goes on from CAYMZG010000004.1 coordinate 42,830, forward strand.
TCGCTACACCATAACCGCTGCCGGCGAAGCTTTCCTCAAAGACAGCGTGACCAGCGTTGACGGTAATGTGTATGCCTTTAATGACAATATGAGTCCGCTGACGGTGGCCGCTGCCATGGCGCGCTTGAGCCGCCGCGGCGACGATATGCGCATTACCATTCTTGACGAGTTTGCTGCAGCCATGGGCAAAGACGAGAAACTCTTACAGCGCGTAATCACCGCCTACGGGGATGATTCGGTGCAACAGCTAGTTGGCCAACACCTAGTAGTGGAGGGCGCCAGCAACCTACTCACCAAGAAGTTAGAATGGGGGCGCTTGGCGGCCTATCTTGAACAGTCAACGCGCTACATTTACTTTGATCAAAAAGATGCAAACGGCAAATATAAGTACTACACACCTACCGACTTAGATGCCAAAACAAGGGACAACTACGAAGAAGTTATGAATCGCATCTTCGATCTGTACTCTGAAATGGTCCGAAAAACCACCGCCTACGTACGCAGCAATTCCGATACACCTAAGGAAGAACAGGATGTAGCCTGGCAAGGTGCCACGCGCGCCCAGGCCTGCGACGCGATCAGGCCAGTTCTGCCCGTGGCGACCAAGTCAACGGTCGGCATTTTTGCATCAGGCCAAGCCCTGGAAAGCCTCATTATGCACCTCATGAGCGATGACTTGCTCGAAGCCCGCGAGGTTGGAGCACAAATCCTTGAACAAGCGCGGAAGGTCATTCCAACGTTTCTGGAACGCGCCGACAAGCCCGACCGCGGCGGCGCCACAATGGCATACGTGTCTAACACGCGTCGTTCCGTGAAAGATCTCGCCGAAAAATACCTGCCAGAGAATCATGCCAGCGAGACCGATGCCGTAACACTCACGTCGGTTTGGCCACGGAACGAGCTCGATCTCGTACCCGACATGTTGTACGAACACAGCAACCTGCCATTACGTGACTTGCAGGCGGAGGTAGCCACCTGGCCAGTTGCCCGTCGGATGGACGTCTTTGAAGCATATATGGGCGAACGACTTAACCGCCGCCATCGCCCCGGCCGCGCTCTGGAAAAGGCCCACTACAGCTGGGATCTCGTGTGTGACTATGGCATCTTTCGTGATCTGCAACGTCACCGAATGGTAGACGACATGAACTGGCAACTACTCACTCCACGCTATGGCTACGATGTGCCGCAGCTCGTTGAAGATGCGGGTATGACTGACCTATTTGAGGAATGCTTTGACCTCAGTCTGCAGCTCTTCAGTACAATGCAGGCGGCAGGCTATGATCTAGAGGCACAGTACGCAACACTGCTCGGTCATAAGATGCGCTGGAAGGTTACCTACAATGCTCGTGAGGCTTTCCATCTGCATGAACTACGCACCAGTCCACAAGGTCATCCTGGCTACCGAAAACTTGTACAACAAATGCATGAACGCTTAAGTGAAGTGCACCCAATGATGGCCGAGGCCATGAAGTTTGTAAACCAAGGTGAAGACGAAGCCCTAACCAGACTCGCTGCCGAACGCTATACGCAGTTTAAATTAAATCAGTTGAGCTAATCAGCGATTGGATCTGGGCCCTCAAAGCCCTCAATACCTATGCTCATGTAGAAATGCAGGATAGTTACCGCGGCGTCAACGGGGCTAGCTTCGAAAAGTTGACTCTGCAATTCAATATCCTTGGCAAAAGTTATAGGGTCGGTATCAATGATAGGGTCACCGATCTCCTCTAAGACAATGTTTAGCTGCTCTTTAACGAGTCGGCCAAGCCGTTGATATACGTTTTCACGTGATGCTGGCGCCTCAGTTGCTTCAGCAAACTTACATGCTACGGCACCGAAGTAGCGGTCTTTCGTTTCAGCAGGCACTTCGCCGTCAAACACAACGCCCTCAGCAATCATAGAGCGCGCCTCTGCAATTTCACGGACATATTGAAACGCACCAGCTGGTAATGCTGGTGGATCGAATGGCCGATCTGTCTCTGCGATTGTCATGACTAAGGTTTTTGCTCCGTAAAAAAAGCTCCCTCATGGAGCCTTTTGTGTTCGATTTGTGATTTGAGGACTGTGTGTGAAACTGGCTCCGAGCGTTACGCACTCATAATCATCGCCTTGGAAACAAAGCGATTCGTATGACAGGTAAGCGCACGGCTTTTTTGTAGTTTGTTCACGAGGCAACACTTTACGCCTAAACAAAACACTTGTCAATGAAGATTATTACGAGTATTGTAAATGTCATGCAAACAATGTTGAAGCAATTGAACCTCCTCCTCGGCCTTTCTGGGCTGTGCTTCAGCACGGTTGAAGCCTGAGCGTAAAAAACGCCAAGCACAGCCCCAACAAATCAGGCTTCACCAGATGAAGTCATTTTTAATTTTGGAGGAAAATTATGTCAAATCAAACACCAGAACATTGGCACAACGGGAGCGTAGATATGTCACCATCACCAGAACAGGCTGAGATACCGTACCAGAGAATCGTGAACGACCCTGTTCAACGAGAAGCAGTAAGAAGGGCGATGTTTGCCAGGGCTGATGTTGACCCAAGAATTGTGCGCGCAATGGGCTTTGCGGTAGAGAGTACTGTTGCCACCCAGGGCATCACGGCCATCGATGCAGTACCGTGCGTACCGTATAGTGGCACGGAAGGCGCACCTGATGTACCAGCACAGGTAGTCGTACCTAATGGCTTTCGGGCTCATTTACCAGCATAACGGCACCACCCTTGACAACATCAACTCATAAGAGCAGACTAGTTACATGACTCATAACGCAATTATTAAGGTGATTGTCTGCTCGCTATCCGCGAGGCTGTGAGTCTTTGTAATTAAGAAAATCAACAGCCCTCGCGGAATAAGCGAGGGCTGTTTTAGTTAGGAGAAAACTATGGAAGCAGATGTAGCAAACAGGCCAGAATCTGGTGAACGTGACCAGGGCGAGGAACGTCCACCTTTTTGGCTACTTGAGACTACTGGTGATACCACACGCAGAACTTTAACTGTTGATGACTTTAGGAAAGTAGGTGTGCCTGTTACGGCTGCAACCAAACCATATCTCGAACACGCCGGACCGCTCCCAAACGATGCTTTCAGCGATTGACACCAGGGGTGATTCGTGCTAGAGTCATAGGGTTACCAAAGACAGTAGCGGCCGCGGATCGATACTCCAACGCTTAAGAATGCTACCGAGGCACACATCCAGTAAAACTGTTTGTTTTTGTTTGTGAGCACTAGCCCTTGGTCAACGCCAGGGGCTTTTTGGTACAAGACAGCTACTAATAACAAGGTCGAAAGTATCTGTCTTAACTCATAAAAGTAAGGGAAGCATTACATGGCTCTTACAAAAGATAAGAAGAACGAAGTTGTCGCTGAAGTAAGCCAGTTACTGGCCGATTCAAAGATGACCGTTATTGCAGCCTACCAGGGTACTCCTGTGAAGGCTATGCAGGCTCTCCGTAAAAGTGGCCGTGACAACGGCACCACGCTAAAGGTTGTCAAGAACCGTTTGGTTATCAAGGCTATTCAGTCTACCGATAACACCAAAGATGCTGACACCAGCGCACTTAACGGCATGCTCCTCTACGCTTTCAACAGCGAAGACGAAGTAGCACCTGCCCAAACCTTGGCAACCTTTGCCAAGACTCAGCCTACGATTGAATTTGTAGGCGCAATATCAGCTGACGGCAAATTCCTCACTGCCGACGAAGTGAAAGCACTCGCTACCTTGCCAAGCAAGAATGATCTGATCGCTCAGGTCATGGCGACATTGTCTTCACCTCTGAACGATGTGATGGGTGGCTTGTCAGGTAACCTGCATGGCTTGCTCGACGGTGTCGAAGCAAAAGCTACTGCATAAAGAATTAAGAAAGGATAGCTAACATGGCTACAGATTTGAAGAAGCTTGCAGAACAGCTCACTGGCTTGACTGTTTTGGAAGTAAACGACCTTAAGACAATCCTTAAAGACGAGTACGGCATTGAGCCTGCTGCTGCCGCAGTTGCAGTTGCTGGTCCAGCTGCTGGTGGCGAAGCCGCTCCTGCTGCTGACGAAAAGTCTGAGTACGACGTAGTATTGAAAGATGCTGGTGCTCAAAAGGTTGCTGTTATCAAGGCAGTTAAGGACCTCACTAACCTCGGTCTTGGCGAAGCTAAGGCATTGGTTGATGGTGCTCCAAAGACCATTCTTGAGAAGGCTAAGAAGGAAGACGCTGAGAACGCCAAGAAAGCTTTGGAAGAAGCTGGCGCTACCGTCGAGTTGGCTTAGTTATTCATAGCTAACATCAACTTGAAAAGAGCCCTTGATCAGGGCTCTTTTCAATAACCGTATCTATTAGGGCGGCGTTTTCACTCTGAACTATTATTGTTTTAATTACCACTCGGTGTTATTATACTTTTTTATGAGTCGGAAAAGATTAACGAGAAGTCAGCAAGTCAGGTATCAGGGCCGACCTAGTGAGGCAGAGTCATCGGAGGCGTGTCGTGGCCTGCGAGTAGTCCGCTATTTGGATCCTGAGCAAGCCCTGGCAATACGCAGCGCACTGCGTGAAATTGATGATACACCTGCGAATACTATCATTCGAGGTGACGGTGGTAGTAATGAACCTGATTTTACTGTTATTGCCTGGCACGAATCAGAAGCCTGGAATTTCCTACGAGAACACGATGCTGATGATGTGAAGCAGAAAATATACGACGGTGTGCCGACTCTCCGCGAGCCACTCCATGCCCGCATCCAAAATATTGGTAAATTCGGAATGGGGAACACGGGCTTTCACATAGCTGCGAGTTTTGACACTAGTAATGCGCCAGATAGATACGTTGACCGAGGGAGTATTCAAACAGTGTTGTGTGAATTGAATGATTGGGGGCCAGTTCCTATGCATGAACGTGCCAATCCCCATTCTTCATTGGCGAATCTTCCACCTACAACCCCACTTGATGTGATACAAGAGTATAAAAATGCCGTTGCCGCAATCCTGACGCCAGGAGTAGAATTACATTTTTCTCACGCCTTCGTCCAAACATCATAGCCACTTATCCACAGTTTTTTCAGTTTTCTTTGACTAAATATTGGGCACGTGGTACGGTAAGGCCAAGAAGTGTATCAAATAAACACTTTTGAGAGACAGAGAAATGGCAGAAGTACCAGAAAAACAAATCAAACGGTTGAAGTCGCTCATTGCAGAGGCAGAGACAAGCTTGGCTGCTGCCAAGGAATTGCTCACGAGTCTTGTTGGTGAGGATCCAGCTGTTGCTGCCAGCATCCAAGAAGAAGCTCTCGGCAAGATTATCGAAGGTGTCTTCGACGGTCAAGCCATGGTTGGCTCAGATGGCAAGAACTATCCAGTACCCGCTAACTACGCAAGCAAATCTAAGCTCGTTCAAGGTGACATTCTAAAGCTTACCATCGCTGATGATGGCTCATTCCTGTATAAGCAAATCGGACCTGTGCCACGCAAACAAGTGGTTGGCATTCTCAAGCTCGAGAATGGTCACTACTTCGTCGACGTAAATGGCCGCCAACTTCGCGTACTGCTTGCCAGTGTTACCTACTTCAAGGCCAAGCCGGGCGACCAAGTGAGTGTCAACGTTCCAGAAGATGACAGCCACGCCGAGTGGGCTGCGCTCGAAGCCGCACTTTAGTAACATCGAATGATTTTTTAAAACTGCTCGCACTTGAGCAGTTTTTTATTGCTCATGGTTATCTTGCGGTTGGCACGTACAATATCATGAAAAGGAGAAGACATGTCTGAGAGAATAAAATCCAAGGGTATACGAGATATACTGACAATACCTAATGCAATGACCACTGCACGCGCGTTGGCAATACCATGGCTCTATAAGCAGGTACGAGAGGATCCGGGGAAGAACTGGTGGAAAGCTGGTGTTTTTGCACTTTCAGACAAGGGAGATGGCTGGCTGGCTTCACAAGAAGATAAAGGTGAAAGCTGGGCAAAATTGGGATTCAGAAGGTCTGAGTTTGGACGCATCGAAGATCCTGTTGTTGACACAGCTTTCGGAGCAGCTATCATGCATGCCGGTATGAAAGCCGGGGCGATTCCAAAAAAGCTCGGTCTGGTGGGGCTTGGTCAAAAAGTTGCCAAAACCGCTGTGAGCACCTATGGTACAGCAACGGGTCATGAGCTACAGGTTTCTTACACTGGAAAATTAGGTGAAGCTATGACAGTGGCTGGTTTTGGTTTGCGTATGGGTGCTGAAGGCATCAAGCAACCAATTCTACGACGCGCAGCTCAGCTTGGATCAGAAGCACTCGCATGGACTGGCTTAGGGCTGTCGACAACAGCAGCGGTCGGCTATGCACGCGATGCTGAGATACTTCCCCAAGGAATGTCCTTCTTTGAAGTCACCGTGGAAGACTTTTCTGAAAGGGTTGTTAATATTCCAGGTTTCATAGTTAGCTCTATCCGTGGCGCACGTGGCGAAATCACAACACCAGAATCATAGATGCTTGTTCTATAATAAACCTATATGGGGAAAGCGTTGTACCGGGCCTACCGCCCGAAAAAACTTAGTGACGTCGTTGGTCAGGAGCATATCACTGACACGCTCACACGCGCCCTTGAACAAGACAGCATCAGCCACGCCTATCTCCTAACAGGGCCCCGTGGTGTTGGCAAAACGAGTATTGCGCGTATCTTGGCCTACGAAGTTAATAAATTGCCGTACGACGAAGATGCCATTCACCTGGATATTATCGAGATCGATGCTGCCAGCAACCGACGCATTGATGAGATTCGTGATCTGAAAGAGCGTGTTAACGTCAGTCCGTCCAGCGCTCGCTATAAGGTGTACATCATTGATGAAGTCCACATGCTAACCAAAGAGGCTTTTAATGCATTATTGAAAACGCTCGAGGAACCACCTGAGCACGCCATTTTTATTCTTGCCACCACTGAAGCGCACAAAGTCCCTGAAACAATCGTAAGTCGCACACAACGCTTCACGTTCAAGCCGGTGGATCGCTCCAAAGTCATCGCTCATTTGCAGTCGATAGCCAAGCAAGAAAAGATTACGATCGACGATGGTGCACTAGAGCTGATAGCCACGCATGGCGAGGGTAGCTTCCGCGACAGCATTAGCTTGCTTGATCAGGTTCGCCACATCAACCAACACGTCACGCTTAAAGATGTGCAGCAAGCCATTGGTCAAGCACCGACCGAGCTGATTGAACAACTGCTTACCGCTATAGCGACACATGATACCAACCAAATTATGACGGCACTTGATGAGCTGCGCCTTCAAGGCTCACAACCGGCCCAGATTGCCAAACAACTTGCCGCCCGCGTACGAAAGGGCATTACCGAAAACAATAGCCCCTTAGGCAATCATGACGGGCTGCGGTTATTGAAGCAACTATTGGGCGTACCAAGTTCTCACGATCCTGCCTTAGCACTGGAGATCGCCATTTATGAGATAGCTCTTGAGGATAGCACACCAGTCGTAAACGCCACCGCACCAACGGCAACACGCGTGTCAGCCACCACACAAACAACGGTTACACCAAAGCAGCCAACCGCACAGCCAGCTCCAGATCCAGCTCAGGCACCCGTAAGCAAACCTTTACAGCCAGAACCCGAGACCGCAAAAGCAACGATTAAAGAGCCTCACGCGAGAAAAGACAAAGAAGCAGCATCCCAGTCCGAACCGTCCAAGCCAAAAAAAGCACCGACTGAAGCACGTGAGCTAAACGCCGATTCGTGGCAGCTGGTATTGACGGCAATTCGTGGTAAATATAACACTCTGTATGGCATCTGTCGCATGGCTACACCAAAATTTGAGGGCGATACACTCATTTTGACCTTCACGTTTCCGTTTCACCAAAAACGGCTGAATGACGGCAAGCATCGCCAGGCCTTGCTCGATGAAATCTACGAAGTAACGGGCCAAAATGTGAGCCTGGAAGTGTTAGTCGATAAGAACAGTACACCACCGCCCGCTCATGCACCCATAGAAGCAGTACCAAAAACCCCGACAGCTGCACCAGAAGCACCCAATGAAGCGCCTTCGGCCGATTTAGAAGCCATAAGCAATATCTTCGGTGGCGCAGAGATAGTAGAATAGAATCATGGAACCAAAGGGGGTCGCTCTACCACCACAAAATACCGATGCCGAAGCGAGTTTGCTCGGCGCGATTTTGATTGATACCGACGCCTTGGTACGTATTGCCGACAAAATCGCAGCTGATGATTTTTACGATGAGAAACACCGCTACATTTATGAAGCGATTATTCAATTATATGAAAAGCACAGCCCGATTGATGTTTTAACCCTTGCAGACCAGTTGAAAGCCAATGGCACCCTCGATGCAATTGGCGGTTCATCATACCTTGCTGAGCTGACAAACTTTGTGCCGACTGCCAGCCATGTCGAACAATACGCCGACATTGTGGCCCAAAAGTCATTGCGCCGAAAACTTATTAAGGCTGCTCAAGACATCACGGGCCTTGGGTATAACGAAAGTACCGCCTTACAAGAATTAATTGAAGAGGCTGAGGCGCGCTTGTTTGAGGTAAGCCAAAAGCACATCAAGCAAGACATCACCAGCTTAGAAACCATCTTGAGTGAAAGTTTTGACCGTCTTGATGAACTCCACAAAGACAAAGGCAAGATCCGCGGTGTGCCGACCGGCTATAAGGATATGGACAATATTTTGGCCGGGTTGCAGCGCTCAGATCTGTTCATCCTGGCTGCAAGACCGTCGATGGGCAAAACCGCCCTGGCGTTGAACCTCGCCCACAACGTGTCCGTACAAGCCAAACAACCGGTGCTTATTTTTAGCCTCGAAATGAGCAAAGAACAGCTAGTGGACCGTATGCTTGCTATGGAATCAGGTGTGGATGCCTGGGCGCTCAGGACAGGCAACCTCACGGACTCTGACTTTGAGAAAATTGGCCAGGCCATGGGCACGCTGAGCGAGGCCGAGATATACATTGATGATACGCCTGGTATTACCGTCAGTGAACTGCGCACCAAGGCGCGCCGCGAAGCCCACCTACATGATCTCGGCCTGATTATTGTTGACTATTTGCAGCTGATGAGTGGCGGTAATAAGTTTGGCGGTGAAGGTAACCGTGTGCAGGAAATTAGTGAAATATCCCGTGGTCTCAAGGGCGTTGCACGTGAGCTGAACGTGCCGCTCATTGCGCTCAGTCAGCTCAGTCGTTCGGTTGAAAGTCGAAGCCCGCAGATTCCACAGCTGGCCGACCTTCGTGAATCCGGTTCGATCGAGCAGGATGCCGACGTGGTAGCCTTCATTTACCGTGAAGACTATTACAATCCCGAAACAGATCGCCGTAATGTCACTGATATTTTCATTAAGAAACACCGTAATGGCCCCACCGGTGCCGTTGAACTTTACTTCGACAAAGACAAGCAGCGCTTCCGAAGCCTGGACACCAAACACTCGCAGCCCTTCGAATCGTAATGTATACTTAGGTTCAAATGAAGAAGTTTAAGCTTTGGGTGCAGCTCATGTGGCGACCCATACTCATCGGGCTGGGCGTTGCGGGAGTGGTAGCTATCTTCTATGGCTTTAAGCTTGGCACCTTAACGCCTGGGGCAAGTCGTCCTGAGGTTGCCTATATAACAAGCCTACGATCAGGCAAGGCTATTGTAGACAATCCGGTCTTTGCGATGCACAAGCTGCCGGTGTACGGATTGTTTAAGTTAGGCATCAATACTATCGCTGCCTTCCGCGCCGTCAGCGCCTTTTTTGCAGCACTTTCGATTATGGGCTGTTTCTTTGTGCTCCGTGAGTGGTACACCGCGCGTGTGGCCGTACTTGGAACCGGGCTGTACATGACAAGCGCCTGGATCCTGCACATTGGTAGATTGGCCACACCAGAAGCTACCTTCTTGCTCATCATGCCGTTTGTATGGGCAGTTATTTGGCTGTACTTTACCACGCTGCACAAGAGCGCCTTAGCATTGCTGGCGGTATTAACGGCCATGTGTTTCTACGTACCAGGTTTTTTGTGGCTGATTATCTTTATTAGTATCTGGCAGCACAAACGTATCTGGAAGGAAATCAAGAATGTGCCCGTATGGTTCCGCATTGTGTGCGTGTTTATGATGGCGATCATTTTGGTGCCACTTGCTAAAGCGATTGTTTTGCATCCGAGCGTTGGCCTTGAAGTACTCGGTTTGCCAAACAGGCTGCCAACCATCCAGCTCCTGTGGCATAATCTTGTCCAAACACCGAGGAGCTTTGTGATTAGTGCGCCGTATGATCCAGTCCGCTGGCTTGGCCGCTTGCCACTTCTTGATATCTTCTGTATCGCTATGGCTGTTTTGGGCGCCTATAGCCTCCGCTACCGCATGAAAGAGGTACGGTCACATCTGATTGTTGGTGGTAGCCTCATATTATTCGTACTCGTTGTTCTAGGCGGAATACCAATTACCGTTCTGTTCTTGCCACTGTTTGTACTCATCGCTGATGGCATCGCCTTCTTACTGAGGCAGTGGTTTACGGTCTTCCCCAAGAATCCCTTTGCTCGAGTGGTAGCCACTACAACCATTTCACTGGCTGTGCTATTTGTAGCGTTTTACCATATCAACCAATACTTCATAGCCTGGCCACAGAACCCCGCCACCCGTGCTGCCTATAGCTATCGATTACCACCGAATCCGAACAAGTAGCCCTCTAGCGCTACCCTAGTTGAGAAAAGATTGATACAATGAAACAGATCAAACAAGGAGAGATGTTTTGAGTAAGCTAGACCAAGCCAAGTTGTTAATGAAGGTAAAGAAGCTGCAGAAAGAATTGCAGAAAATGATCATCGAGATTGAGAAGGGTGACGGTGCTGTTAAGGTAGAGATTACTGGAGAGCAAAAGATCAAGAAGATCAAAATCGACCCTGAGTACGTTGACCTTGACGACATTGGACAATTGGAGCGTTGGCTCGAAGACGCCGTGAAAGAAGCTATTCAAGAAAGCCAGAAGATTGCCGCCGAAAAAATGCAGCCTATGATGGGTGCTCTCGGCGAGCTCGGTCTGTAGGCCGTTAGTTATCTGACCTACGTCGTATGAGTGTTTTGCCACCAGCTCTTGAAGATCTTGTTGAAGCCCTGGGCAGTTTGCCAGGGGTTGGTTCACGTACCGCTGAGCGTTATGCATACTACTTGCTGCGCACCGATCCGGTAGTAGCGAGTCGACTGGCGGCAAGCCTTTCCGGACTTCACGACGGCGTTGGCTACTGCAAAAAAACGTTTGCCCTCGTACCAAAGGGGCAAGAGCTATCTGATCTGTACACCGATCCAAAGCGTGACAAGCAACTCGTAGCAGTGGTGGCCGAGCCATTTGACATTCTGGCGCTCGAAAAAACTGCGCAATTTCATGGTACATATCATGTACTTGGCGGACTTGTCTCGCCGATAGATGGCATTGGGCCCGAACAGCTCCATGTAGCAGAATTGCTTCAGCGCATAGATGACGACGAAGTGAAAGAAATCATATTAGCCACCAATGCGAGCGTGGAAGGGGAATCGACTGCGCTGTATATTCAGCAGCAAGTCGGTGACCGCACAGTGACAATTACCCGACTGGCGCGTGGCTTACCTGTCGGGGTTGATCTAGAATACGCTGATCAAATTACGCTTGGTCGCGCTCTCGAGGGCCGAACTACGCTATAGCAGATAGGGTACAGAGCGGTACCCGCAGCACCTCTGATACGGTATACTAGAGCCAATGGACGACACAAAGAAGTTGGTTGAAACGCTTGAAGCGGCACATAACGTGGTGATTATTCAGGCCGACAACCCCGATGGCGACAGCCTGGCCTCAGCCTTGGCGCTTGAACAAATCTTGGCCGACCTTGGCAAGGAACCGTTTTTATACTGCGGCGTCGAGATTCCCAGTTATCTTCACTATATGGAAGGTTGGTCGCGTGTAAGCAAAGAGCTGCCAAGCCAATTCGACCTATCGATCATTGTTGACGACAGTTCATTGACCCTGCTCGAAACCCTTGAGCGGAGTGGTCAAAAGGGTTGGGTCGCAGGTAAGCCATGCGCTGTTATTGACCACCATAATGTTGAACTTACCATCCCATTTGCGAGCATCAACATTAATCGGCGAGCCGTGGCCACAGGTGAAGTTATCTATGAACTAGCACATGAGCAGGGCTGGCCCCTAAACGTGACCGCAAAAAATATGCTAGCCATCTCAATTATGTCGGATAGCCTTGGTTTGGTGAGTGAAGGCACATCACCACGTAGCATTCATATCATTGCCGAACTTGTTGAAGGAGGTGTAAGCCTCGCACTCCTCGACAACGCCCGCCGTGAACTCATGCGCAAAAGCCCCGAGCTCGTACGCTACAAAGGGGAGCTACTTCAGCGCGTTGAGTATAGCGAAGGGAACCATGTGGCTACTATCACCATTCCGTGGGAAGAGATCGAGAAATACAGTCATGCCTACAATCCTTCGATGCTCGTGCTCGATGACATGCGTCTTACCGAAGGCACCGATGTAGCTATCGCTTTTAAACTATACAGCGGCAACAAAGTGACGGCTAAGATCCGCTGCAACTATGGCAAAGGCATTGGCAACAAGCTGGCGGAACATTTCGGCGGCGGTGGACACCCCTATGCCAGCGGTTTTAAAGTACAAGACGGGCGTAGTTTTGAGCAGATCAAACAAGAGTGTATCGCGCTGGCCAGCCAGCTGCTCAACGAACTTGATCAACCGACTAACCAAGGAATTGCTTAAACCATGAAACTATTCAACACCTTATCCCGCGAAGTTGAAACTTTCACACCGCTCGAAGATAAAAACGTTAAGATGTACACTTGTGGTCTCACTGTATACTCACAGCCACAAATTGGCAACTGGGTGGCATATATTTACTCCGACGTTTTAACGCGCACTTTAGCGGCAAGTGGCTTTGACGTTACGCGCATTCAGAATATTACCGATGTTGGTCACCTAGTAAGCGACGATGACGCAGGTGAAGATAAAATGGAGAAGGGCGCCAAAAAAGAGGGCCTCACCGCCTGGCAGGTCGCCGAAAAATACATCAAGATTGCTGACCATGAAGCATATGAGCTACTCGGGCTCAAACGCCCCACAAAACTGGTACGTGCCACCGACCTAATTCAAGAGCAGATTGACTTTGTGAAAAAGCTCGATAAGAAGGGCTACACCTACATTACTGATGATGGAGTATATTTTGACACGAGTAAACTGAGCGACTACGGTAAGCTGGCCAAGCTCGACATTAGTGGCCTTGAAGCTGGCGCCCGCGTAGATGTGCGTGGCAAGAAAAACAAAACCGACTTCGCCCTCTGGAAGTTCTCACCAAAAGACCAACAACGTGATATGGAATGGGATTCGCCGTGGGGCAAAGGCTTCCCGGGCTGGCATCTTGAGTGCTCGGTGATTGCGTACGAGAACCTCGGTGAACAAATCGACTTACACACTGGCGGCATTGACCACATACCCGTTCACCACACCAACGAAATTGCCCAAACTGAATCAGTTACCGGTAAGCAGTTCTCCAAATACTGGTTTCACAACAACCACATTAAGGTGAATGGCACCAAGCTCAGCAAGTCGCTAGGCAACAGCTACACCTTGCAGGACATTCTCGATAAAGGCTTTAGCTTAGAGGCATTTAAGCTGCTTGTGCTCTCGAGTCATTACCGCACCGAAGGCAACTTTAGTTGGGAGATTCTGGAAGCAGCCCAAAACAGAATTGATCGCTGGCGCGAGATGTTCAACCGCCGCTGGCAACGAGATGTGCTGACCGACGACCAAACCGACATTTCAAGCGATATTCTAATAGCCCTACAAAACGATCTTGATACTCCAAAAGTACTAGCTCTCATCGACGAATACTTTGACACCGTTGATGCAAACGCTGCTATGCCAAACCGCGATACCTTGGTGAGCATTCGTGATTTGCTGGGTATTGACCTGCAGGGTGATGACATCACCGATAAGCAGAAAGCCACACTAGCCAAGAGACAGGATGCCCGTGATGCTAAAGACTGGGCCGAAGCCGACAAGCTCCGTGACACCATGGCAGAAGCAGGCCTTGGTGTACGCGACACAAGCAATGGCCAGATCTGGTATCGAATAAATCTGTCGTAGAATTGTACAACTTTAATTTTTCGTTAATAAATGTTGTCTATAATGGCAGCTATGCATGATCTTGATGATGATTCAATTAAGGCGTTATTTGGTGAAGCAATAATTGACGAATTGAAAGCCATTCGTGAATACCTTGGTATGGTGCCGCTTGCTGGCCAACGACTCCTAACCTTAGAAGACCACGTAGCAAACATGGATGACACGCTTAAAGTCGTTTCTGCATTGGGCAGGGCACACGAAAAAGATATCGGGAAAATAAAGCAGAATATTCGAACAGTCAAAGAAGCAAGTATCCGGCTCGGCAATGAACTGACCGCATAAAACATAAACATAGTAAGCATTATGATGTTTCTCAACATCCACATGTGCCTTTTTGCTACAGTTCTGCTATCATAACAGCAGTAATGAACAACGGAGCTTGGGGTTATTTAGAGCACCGTTGGATGGGAGGGAGCTATTAGCATTACCGAGATAACACTCGACTATTAATCATAACGAAAGGTAATATTATGGATAAAACTATGCTGATGCTCGTGTGGTTGGTAACTTTGCTGATCACGGTACTTGTTCTTATTGGCTGGTGGAAGATATTTGAAAAAGCTGGTGAAGCAGGTTGGAAAGTGTTGATCCCATTCTATAACACCTACACCTACTTCCGCATTGCTGGTCGCAATGGCTGGGGCTTTTTACTACTCCTCATACCATTCGTGAACTTCATTGTGAGCATTGTAATTTCTGTTGATTTGGCTAAACACTTTGGCAAGGGTGCTGCATACGGCATCTTTGCGCTGTGGCTGCTGCCATTCATTGGTGCGTTGGACCTCGGCCTTGGTGATGCCAAGTACGTTGGCACAAAGCACGCCTAACTTTACTTAGCTAATAGACAAATCCATTACCACGAAACACCCGCCTACAACCCAGGGCGGGTGTTTTATACTTTAAGGTTACTTGTTGTACGCAGCTGCTTTGGCTTCGCGAGATGTAATACTGTCTTTTTCGGCTTTCGTTAGATAGCCACGACTTGTAAGGTAATCCAGTACAACAATACGGATACAACCTGCTAGTGGAATAGCAACGAGACCACCAAATATACCACTGAAGCTCACACCAATAATAACCGCGCTAAAAACCAGCAGCGGAGACATGTTGGTGGAATTGGCCTGAATCTTAGGTTGCAAAACATAGTTCTCTATCTGTTGGTACAAAATATAATAGGCTAAAATGAAAACCGCTGACCATGGCGAGTGGAAGAGCGCTACCGTCGTAACAATGGCAGCACCAATGGTGTGGCCAACCAGCGGGATGAGCCCACAAATGAAGACAATAACCATCAGGGCTATCGGGTAGCTTACATGCAAAGCCAGTAGGGGGATGAGAATAAGAAACGCCGCCAGGGCCGCAAGAGTGACCTGTCCATTTACAAAGCCAGTAACAACTTTGTACATATCTGCCGCCATACTCGAGAAATGATTCTCATGTTCATCGGGAATGAGTTTTCTGAAGAACGCCAGCCAGCGCGGCCCCTCAATCAGCATCATATAGGTCAGCACAAGCACGGTAAGGGTTGAGAAAACGCTACTGCCAACTTTACCAACACCCGTCACGGCAGTACCACTCATGTTCTGGAGTCGATCTTTGAGCTGACCTGAGACTTTATCGACTTGATCTTCAAGGTTGTAGCGGCGGATAAACCGGCCAACTGAGCTGTCGTCGCCACGAGCATTGTCGAGGATGGTCGGTGCATTGTCTATAAACGTTTGAGTTTGACGGACGATTGGTGGGGTAATGCTCGCAAGGAATGCGATCAAAAACAGAATAATAATCAAAAATGATAGACCAGTAGCTAGCGTACGGCTGCCACGGCGTTTACCCGGCAAGCGCTGAGCCAACCAGTGGACTGGCATGTTTAGAGCAAGCGCCAAGAAAAATGCCGTGAAGATAAGCACGATGGCGTGAGCAGCGTGGCGGATAGCCGCTACCGCAACCACAGCCACGATAACCATTAGTAGCACGCGGATCACGGTCGAGTTCGAAACCGTAACTTCTACTGCTTGATCGCTGTCTTTGCGGCGTAATCGAAACATATTACGTTTAATTATGGCAGGTTTGCTCGTCTTTTCAACAAGGCATGGTTATAAACTTCTAGTAACTGCTGTCCGACCACATGGATGTCGTAGTGCTGCACCGCTTTGGTCTGCCAACGCAACGCAGCATGGCGGGCCCGAGCGGAGACAATAAAATGCAGAAGCTGCTTGGCGAAGCTCTCTGTTTCGTTAAGGGTAATAAGCTGATCGGCCCGTTCACCGAGAACCGTTTCGTAGCCAACATTACTGCCACCGAGTACAACTTTTGCACCCGCTGCCATGGCCTCAACCAAGACAATACCAAAACTCTCACCACCCGTACTCGGGAAAACCGCAACATCGGCACTGGCCAGATAGTTCGGTTTTTCGGCTTCTGGTACATAGCCAATAAAGTGCACGATGTGTCCCAGGTGATTCTGATGCACGTACGCTTCGAGCTTGGCTTGGAGTGGACCCTTGCCGCCTATGAGGACCCGGGTGTTATCGAGCTTGTGTGCAGCATGCAGCTTTTCAATGGCTTGCAAGAAGTACATACAGCCCTTGCGCTCAACCAAACGACCGAGAAAAACTATGTTCAATTTATCGTCATCATACTTCGCAAGTTGTCGACCTTTGCTGAATCGCCCGACATCAACAGCGTTTGGTATGACTACAGACGCGAGCTTGAATGACTCTTTCAAAAATATAGCGGCTGGCTTCGAAACACTCACCACGGCGTCGAACCGCTGGCGACTACTGCGAAGTGCCATGCCAAGCAAGCGGGTGGCTTTCTTCTCGAGGCCCGAAAAAGGAATGATGTGGAAGGTGCCGACTACGGCCGTAGAGTTCGGGGCGGCTTTGATGATTTTGGCTGCCATAAGTGGGCTGTAGGGCATCTGTACGTGCAGCACATCAAAGTTTTCACGATCTAATAAGGTCTTGATGCGTTTGGCAGAAGCGGGTAGTGGGGTGCTCATACGGTTTTGGTTAAAATGCACTTGCAAGTTACGAGACAGGCTGTGAATATGCTTGAGGTCTTTTCGCTCAGTTTGCCCAACCAGGTAATGCACTTCGTAGCCAAGGTGTTGATAGTAGGCGCCGAGCGTCGTCACGTACTGCTGCACCCCGTCGGTTTTGTCGAGGCTGTCGTCGAGCACGAAGCCGATTTTAAGCGGCATAGAGGCGTTCGTATGCATCGACAACGTTCGGGTAGTTATATTGTTTAACCGTTTCCAGCGCCCACTTGCGCCAGACATCACGCAATTGTTCGTTATACGCCATAAGCTCAAGCGTGCGCACAAAATCTGCCGTTTCTTTGGGGTTTACGAGCGACAATTGGCCCGTGCCATCCAAAACCGCCGAATAACCGGGGTTATCGCCAGCTACCACCGGCACACCGCAGGCCATGGCTTCAAGCAAGACAATACCAAAACTCTCACCATAAATTGCAGGTGAGCAAAAGACAGTGGCACTACGAAGTAGTTGCAGTTTTTCGGCGTCGGAAACACGACCTCGGAACTCAACATTAACCCCTTGATCTTTAGCATAATTGGTCAGTCGCTGCCTATCCGGGCCATCGCCAGCAATGATGAGCTTTAGTGGCTGGGAGCCCCGCTGCTGTAATGCCATGGCTTTAATGAGATATTTAAGACCCTTGCGGCCTTCCAGCCGTCCAATATAGAGAACATACTTTTCAGCTGCTGGCTTGCCGACCTTATACTTCGTTAAATCTATGCCATTTGGAATAATCGTAATTTCCTGATTGGTAAGGCTACGAGCATACTCCGCACCCGCTTCGGACACTGCTGTTAACAAGTTGGGATATTTAAGAACTGCTTTGGTGTATGGAGTGATCACACGTTCAATGGTACGGCTCATAACCGTGTCGGGAAGCTTAGCATGAAAGGTGGCAACGTTCTTGGTTTGGCTACGCTGCAGCATTTGCCATGATAAGAAAGGCACCCACGGCTCGTGAAAATGCAGCACATCAAATTGTTCTGTGTCGAGTAGCTGGACTAACTGTTTGGTATCAACGCTAACAGAGATCTGGGCGGTCGTATTTTGAAAGGGCGACTTAATGTCTCGAGCTCGGCCCAGCAGGCGCACGTACGGTTCAACGTGCTCGGGCACTTCACGAGGTTGTGGTGTAACGATCAATGCGTCGTGTCCACGCCGGCTGAGTTCGGCTTGCAGCGCAAATACCACTTCTTGAACGCCACCACCCTTATAGATGTTGTAGGGACAAATAAGGCCAATTTTCATCTTAAATACAGTATAGCAAATTAGCTATTTGGGTTGGCGCGCCAACATTCGTCGTATCTGTTTGGGTATGAGTGGAGCAACCTCTTCGGCAGTTGCCAGCACCGACGGCGCATGATTATTAAGATCAGCGTGGACCACATGTACATCTTTGTAAATCACTTTTAAGTGCTGTTCAACACGGTGTTTGTCAAAATAGTTATCGGCGTCGACGGATATATGCCACAGCGGCAGGTCAACGCGCTGCTGGCAGTTGTCCAGGTTTAAGAATTGATCAGACGTATAGGCGTGCGTGCGCATATCATTGCAGTGCCATAGATGAATCTCAAAATCCATCATATTCTTTGTTTGCTGCTTGTCCATATCCTTGAATTTGTGTTTGGCGTTATTCGTGCGATGGTAAGCCAACCTCAGAACCACTGGGTTAAGGGCAATTGTGCGGAACATCCAAGCAGGTATGCGGTAAGACGTCGTGCGCGCCACAAAACGGTAGAAATTCCAACGAGTTTTACTAAATGTAAAGTCGTCTTTATGTGAAAAACCAACCACGCTCACCAATAGGTCAACCTTCTTCACCAGATCAGGATAGCGTTGCAGCATGCGGGTTGCCACCACAAAACCAAAGCTGAGACCGGCGATTGTTACTTTTTTTCGCTTATACCTAAGCTTAATAAAGGTTGCAAGGTAGTCGGCGAGCGTGTCGATGTCGGGCTTGCGGCCAATTTTGTACAGACTCTCCATGCCACCAAAGCCTGGCAGATCTGGCACGGTGACCGCACCATACTGGTTGAGATCTTGAATCAGCCCCCACCAACGCTCAAGCGAGGAGTGGTGACCATACACAAATAGAATCTCCCGTTTTTTGCCTTTGGGCGCTGGCATGCGCAGCATGCGACCCTGTAAACCATTAATGTACAGTGGCACAATGAAATCAGCCGGCAGTGGTGTGCTCGTTTTCGTCATGTTATATACACCTTACCGAAAGAGAGGGCAAGGGGCAAGCCGTGATAATCACATCACTATAAATAGCCGCCGGCATGTGTGAGTCGCCACGGAATGGAACCTGAGCTTATAGCTCCTGTTGCCTCGGCCGTGAGCGGATAGGTCTGGTTTCCAACGTGCACCTGGACCGTGCCGACATCATCACCTTGCTTTACACTCTTACCAAGGTTCGCGCCAACCAGCTCCGCCGAAGGTGCTTGGCCAGCCCACACAAGGGTGCGTAAGCCTTGGCGAGCTACCACCGTAGTGCTGCTGCCACCCGATTGATTCACCTTGCCAACAACCTGACCAGTTTTTACGACTTCAATGTTTTGGAAGTTCTTGAAGGTTTCATCTACCAACGGCTGTGACGATTTAATGGCTTCGTATAGGTTCGTTGCGCCCATAACGGTGCCAACAACCGTAACTTTTTGACCTTCTACCTCACGACGAGCCGCAAACATAAAACAACCGCCGGCTTCGTCGGTATTCCCAGTCTTAACACCCACAATACCATCCTGGCCAAGCATGAAGTTCACGTTTGTAACAGTACCTGCAACAGGCAGGTCGGCTTCGGTTTGGCCAACAATCTCGGATATGACTGGGTGATTCATGGCAATTTCAGCGAGCTTAGTAAGATCAACTGCGGTGCTGGTGGTTTGGGGCGAAAAGCCGCTGGCGTCGGCCATGGTGGTGTTGGTCATACCAAGTGTCTTAGTAAAGGGGTTTACGTACGCCAGGTAATCGTTTGTTGAGCCAAAGGCCCAACGTGCCAGTACATCAGCCATGTTGTTAGCCGAAGGCAAGAGCAGCGCTTGTAAGGCCTGGTATTCGGTGAGCGTCTCGCCGGCGGTAACCTTAATGGTAGACTGCCCTTGAGCAGCGTAGGATTCATATGTTTTAACGTCTTCAGGAGTAATAGTAATCGTTTCGCCTTTGCCACCAGCAGGGATTGGCTTAGCCTTGAGTACTGCCAAAGCAGTAAGCACCTTGGCGACACTTGCGGTTGGCAGAGGCTTTTCATCACCATGTTTGGTTAAGAGTCCATAGCCTACAGCACCAACTGCCGCTTGACCCTGCTCGGGCCATGGCATGCTGACTGGCTGAGCACCCCGCAGCTGTAATTTATCTGACGCCACCTGCAAAGAGGGCACGGGCAAGATCATCACAATCCCCACATAGAGTGCAATACACAACAGCAAGACGCGCCACCACAGATGTTTGCGTTTCTTCTTGTGCTGCGTCTTAACACGATGGTCACGACGCTCCTCCAGCTCCTTTGGATCCAACACTCGCATTCTGCCTATGATTATAGCTGAACTGCTGTGTTTTTGGTTAGAAAAATGCTTATGGATATTATTGGTTTCGCGCTGCGGATTTTTAGAGATGTTGAGAAATTACCACTTCTGCGTTAAAATCTATCTGTTTAACAGGCTAGTAATTCTAGCTTTGTAGTAACAGTATATTAGGGCGTGGCCAAGTGGTAAGGCACCAGGTTTTGGTCCTGGCATTCGGGGGTTCGAATCCCTCCGCCCTAGCCAAAAAGGTTTGGCAGTGAGCATCGCTTGCTGGCAAACCTTTTTTACTTGGCTGAAGGATTATATGAACGAGGTTCGGCGTAGCGGCGGCTTTGCCGTCCGCGGAGAAGCCCACCTTTGGTAGGCGCTATCCCTCCGTCCTAGCCATAAGCATTTTGACCTCTGTTCGCAGAGGTTTTTGTTTTCGGTCGTGCTTGCAATCCGAGACTTACTACAAGACAATATGTCTATAAAGGAGTAAAGAAATGGAACGCAAAGATATAGCATCTTCATACGGGCCGCGTGAGCCGCGACACGACAGAGTGTCTTTTGATGGAAGTGGTCGAGAAGCAGAACTTCTCGTTACTGGATTACGAGCACTTGCAGCACAAATTGCGATTCGTGATGTAACCACGGAGGCTAGCAATGGCTATTTTTATCCACACGGTTCACGACACCAAGGAGACGGTGTTCCTCTTGCTGGAGAAATAGCAACTCTGCTTGCACAGATTGAGAATCCAAATTTTGTTGAAGCCGAGACGGCATCCGAAACTCCAAAACCTGTAGTCAGTAGCTAGTCTAAGTTTTAACGATAACCTTAAAGTTCCGAAGTACATCAACCAAAGGTAGCCATAAGCACTTTAACCTCTGTTATGTCAGAGGTTTTTGTTTTTTGATATAATGATTATATGGCTGAGGTAATCACACCAAATAGAACCGATATGCTTCTTGGAGTAATTAACGAGACACCTCCAGAAGAGCTGACTTCAAGCTATTTACTTGAAACGATGAAGGGCTATGAGGCGTTCTCGAAGTTTACACGGCGTGCTGTTATTGAATCATTGGCGCATCTAGAGACTAATGGCCGTGTTGCGTTTGACCCTAAATTACACATCACCGACATTGGCTCGCAACGCCTCCATGACGTTGGGCTAATTTAACGCATTAGCTCTCAAGTTCCGAAGTACATCGACCAAACCTAGCCAAGCATAAGCGGGATGAAGACTTCTTCGGAAGTCTTTTGTTTTCGTATACAATAAATGCATGTACAGTAAAGATCTTGAGGGTAATCAGTATATAATATCTGACGATCAACTTTCTTGGCGACCTTCCGCTTACGGCATAGTAATTATGGATAATAAGATCCTTTTGGTGAGAGAAAATGGCAAATACCATCTTCCTGGAGGTGGCTTGGACTTTGGAGAAGACCCTAAAAACGCGGTGATACGTGAAGTAAGAGAAGAGACCGGCATAACAACGGAGGATCCCATAATAATTGATGTAGTTAGCTCATTCTTTAGCTACGGTGCTAATGATAACCCTCCTAACTTGCAACACGTGAACTCACTACTTATCTACTATTCCTGTAAATTTGTGAGCGAAGACGCAGGAGATATCAAATTAGATGAATATGAGAGAGAGGCTGGCTTATCACATGAATGGGTAGAAGTTAGTCAACTTAATGAAATAACTGTCGGAACTACTGTTGACTGGCGCCCTCTCATAGCCCAGGTAGTTCCGAAGTACATCAACCAAAGGTAGTCATAAGCACTTTAACCTCTGTCCGCAGAGGTTTTTGTTTTACGCATATGCTTGCAATATATCCAACGCGGGACTTTAATAGTGTTATGCCAAGGAAAAGATGGGACAACCCTACTACTATCAGCTTGTTTGAAGTTCATGATGAATTTCCATATGGCAGGCCACCCGTGATACACACCGAAGACATGACTCCAGAAGCGGTCAATGCTCGTGTCGCAAACAGAATGAACCAGCTACTAATGGAGCAGGTTGTAAAAACATTTGATGCCTATAGGGAAGATCCTGACACTCCACAAACCGTACTCCAGTCTCTAGCTGCTGGGGAGAATCTCTCTCTGAGCCAGATTGCAGCAATGCTTCAGGTCGTTCCGAGCACTGTTGAGCAAGATTTAGGTGTATTATGCGAAGTAGGTTGGGTGGCTGTAGATGACGATGGTATTATTCCAAAATATTCAATGATTGCCACTGAACGTTAGAAAGGTTCCGAAGTACATCAACCAAAGGTAGCCATAAGCACTTTGACCTCTGTTCGCAGAGGTTTTTGTTTTTGCATATGCTTGCAACCGAAAAACCAAAGGTATTAACTAGTCGTATGAGTACAACAACCATCGAGACAACCAAGACAGAAAAAGAAACACCCATCGAGAAACTTCAACAGGTTCGAAGAGCTGGGCTATTCATTGGTTCAGTTTGGGCATACGGACTTAAGGATGGGGATACATTCACCAAGGCTAAAGCGCTATGGACACCTACGGGCTACAATGTTGATAGTGGAAGACTTGCGGTATCAATTAATGAATGGGGGCCCGTACCAATAAACGGCGCAGAGCAAATGGTTGTGGGCACTGGGGAGTTGGAGCGTGGGCAACAGCTACTCATGGACATTTTTGAAACTATGGCAAATAGGGGCATCATTCAAATGGTAGCCGCGCCAGAGGTGCCGCCAACATATGAAGATAACTTGACTGCGATGCTTGTTGAAAGAGACGCTACTATCTAACACTGACCTCGGTGTTCATACTAGTCCGATGGGGACGTAGCAATAAGCGTTTTGACCTCTGTTCGCATAG
Organism: uncultured Candidatus Saccharibacteria bacterium; assembly: GCA_964394925.1. Taxonomy (GTDB): domain Bacteria; phylum Patescibacteriota; class Saccharimonadia; order Saccharimonadales; family CAYLGV01; genus CAYLGV01. Next base: position 66,363 of record CAYMZG010000004.1, read on the forward strand.
GTCTTTGTTTTTGCTATTGCTTGTAGTTTAGTAGGCAATACTTATAATTATGCGCATGGAGAAAATATGACATCTGAGAAAACCCCACAGACTAAAGAACCATTTTCGGTAGAACGAATGGATCTACGTCAAACCGCACGTGTATTGGGCGCAATGACCGGATATTTAGAGGCAGAGGCGACAGTGCGTGCTGCACATGGCATGAAAGAGGACGGTCCGCTCTTAGAACAAGTACGTGCTGAATATGACCGCATTACACGATTAGTCGAGGACTCCGAGCCAGGCATTCGAGAAGACTTCTTTGCCGAACACCAGCCAAGATATGACGTACTAGATGGTATCTACGACTGTGCGAGTGAAACATGCCCGCGCGTCGGCTACGAATCTCCCGAGTCCCGAAAAGAACATCATCGTATGTGGGGATTCGACAATCCGCTCATCGATATACGGCAAACTCAATCACAAACTGAATAATTCCAGCGTAATACTGACCAAAGGTAACCAAAACAGCATATGCCAAACTACGAGGAACCCTATCTACAGATTGAACATGATATGAGCGAAAATAGCCTGAAGCAACTGAGCTTCACAAAGACGCTCGGCTATGTGGGGGTTGGATTATGCGTGATAAGTTCAGTTGGTGAAATGATCGTAGGTGCTACCGATAAGATTGCCAGCAATGCCATACCGCTCGCACTGAGTGCAGCGGTTATTTATGCATCTAATCGAAGAATGAGAGATCATGAGCAGAGGCTAGAGGAAATACAGGTTCTGTCTGAATACGAGAAGGAGCTTGGCTAAGTAACACGCGCCGCTCGCATATTATTATGCTGCGCAATACATCGGTGCTATCATTGACCAAATAACAGGAGAGTGTATGGAAGTTCGCCACCTTATTCATCAAGTGACAGAGTCGGTAAAAGTCGGGCTTGAGTTAGGTCGAGAGACCACGCCACACATCGATGCACAGTTCATGGCAATTGCCAACCGTGAAGCCTCTAAGCCGGGTGCCTTCTTTGGTGTTGTTGGTGAAGAACAATTGCAGCCACCGAACCGACCGGACGCTATTAATCATAACCTGACGCTACTGCCTCCCAATGCCCTAAACAACCGAGAGATTAATGAGGCACTCAGCCTTGTAGATATTATGCTTGGCACAGAACAAACGGCCCAAATCACGGAAAAGTTTGCTGAAGCAGCTGACGAGGTTGGCATTTTTGACAGGTTACAGCATGACCACAAGCGACAGGGTGCAAAGTTAATTGTATTGAGTAATCACTTGGAACTACCAGACCAGGGCTTCACGATGGGCTTTTTGCACAAGGCGGCCGCCGAGCACGGTGTAGAACGACTTGAGAATTATCTGACTGCCGTAATTGGTCGTGTGGTTGGTTACTTTACGCTTGGCGAAACAAACGTTATTGATGGCATTTTACGCAGAGCTGGCAGCATTCTAAAGACATTTCCACGAGGGGGTAGTGAAGCACTCACCGAAGATGAGGAATTTGCCTTGGCCCTTTATCGGGGATACTGCAATCACAAAACAAAAGAAGCGTTTTCTGATCTGATGAGCACCCAAGATGGTCGTATAGTTACCATTGCTCCAAGCGGCGAGCAGGACCATTTTGATGCCGAAGAAGGCACCGTAAAAATGCGTGCCTTTGGCGACGGAACCTGCAACATGATCATAGATGCCTGCAAAAGGGGCGCCATGGTTTTGCCGGTATTTGTGGACTACAGCACAACCTCGAGTATTGTGGAGTTTCTTGAGCCACGTACCACAACGAGCACAGAAGATTGTCATGCCATCGGCCAGGAATTAGCCGCCGTTGGTACCGATGCTCGTGCCATCAAAACCAAAGAGTTACCCGAAGAAAAGCGCTATCAAGCCAGCATTAGCTATAGCAGCAACTAGTCGCGCGTGCCATACAACATACCAATCGGCACTGCACAAATGGCCAACACCAACACGAGCCCAGGGATAAAGAACGGCAAAAACTCTGAGTTTGGTGTGGGGTGGTTTTGGTAGAGCCACCACAGTGCGCTCGCTACGGTCAAAACCAAAAATAAAGCAGCACCAACATGTGTGAAGGCAAACACTTTGTCGACCCAATCAATCTTGGCGGTTGATCGGCGAACGTAGAAAATGTAAATGTAGCAAACTGCGCGCAGGCCAAGAAATATTGCAGCTAGGAAGGCTGGCCAAAACAGGGCAGTTGCCAATGAATCGATAGAAGTTGTGAACATCATGAGCAACATCACCACCGCAAAAACTAACAGCGTGTGCGTAAACTCCCAGGTTGCAGTTACATAGCCGTTACGGCCACGACGCGGATATTTGAGACGATAAAAACTAAGGAACGTTTCGTACAAGAAGGCGACCACAAATATAAGCGTAGGCACCAAGAAAAGTACTAGCGCGGCGGTCATTTCTTGGCTCCTTTCTTGGCAGGTGCTTTGGTAGCCAGCTTAGCCTTATTGTCTGGTCGAGCACCAGCCCGCTCATCATCAATAATCCGCTTTACGCCCCAAATAGTCACCACAAATAGTGCCAAGTAAGCGAGTGGGAAGATATAGCCAAAGCTGCGAACATCGTGCGTTTTTGTTAAGGCTTCCTGTGTGGTTACATAGGCACGCACGGCCCACGGCTGACGGCCAATTTCGGTCATCATCCAGCCAAGTTCAACCAGAATAATACCAAGGGGAGCCAACACCACCAGCGTTAGCAGGTACAAGTTAGAAGTGGCCCACTTACGGCGCCACAGCCACACTGCTCCTAGCCCTACAAAGGCAATAGCCATAAAGGTAATAATGGTCATTTTAATGTCGAACAAGGTGTGCACATACAGCGGTGGTCGCTCGCTCTCTTTAAATTCGTTCAAGCCTTGCACCTTGGTGTCGGGACTATTGCCAGCCAAAATACTGAGGGCATTTGGGATTTCAAAATGCGGACCGGCAATTGTTTGGTCTGGTTGCCCAACCCCTCCGATGAGGAGCGGTGCATTACTGCGCGTATTATAGTTAAGCTCAATAGCTGCTAGTTTGGCTGGTTCGTATTTTGCTAGGTATTTTCCCGTTAGATCGGCGGTTATACCAGAGAGCAAAAACATCACGAGCGCAAATACAACAAGGCGTTTCAACACAAATCGATCAGTGGCCGAGGCCTTGGCACGGCGATCTTTGCGGCGCTTAAGAAGTAGCTTGAACGCATATGCACCTATAATTAGAAGCGAAGCCGCCACATAGTAACCGGGCATGGAATGGAAGAACTCAATCAGAGCCGTGCGCGAGAACATGGCATGCCATACGTTAATATTCACCAGTTCGCCGTTCTTATATTCAAAACCAGTCGGCAGGTTCATCCAACCGTTAATGCTCGTGATGGCGTAAGCACTCAAAGTACTGCCAATGACTACACCAATACCGAACAGCCAGTGAACCCATTTCGAGATGCGCTTGTTGTTCCAGGTGCTCATATAGAGTGCTAAGAAGCTGGCTTCAATTAGGAACGCGTAGGTCTCGAACATAAATGGCAGGCCAATAACCTTGCCGCCAAACTTGAGAATACCGGGCCATACCAGTGACATCTGAAGGGCAATGACAGTCCCCGATATAACGCCCGTTATAACCAAGAGGGCCATGAATTTTGACCAGAACTTGGCAACACCAATCAGCTTGTCGTCTTTGCGACGAATGCCCATGTATTCAAACCAAACTACCAGAACAGGGAGCGCCAGGCTCATAAGTACAAATATTATGTGAAAGCCAAGGCTGTCACCCATTAAAACGCGGGCCGCCACAAGCGGTGAATGATCCATGACGTTATTATAACCACAACCATAAGCGTAATGCTATTGATTTAAATCACAGCTCACTTGAACAGGCATGGCCTATAGTATTTGTCCTGATTGTGTGCGTCGGTGGCCATCTTCCTATGATCACCGATGAGGTGTACCATTATAGGGTGAGTAGAGAAACTGTAGCCGAGAAAGAAGCCGCGCTCAAGCAAAGCCGCGACGAGCATTTTATGGCCAAAGTTCGCTCCATCTATCACTCCTTGTTTTTCCCACCGCTGGTTATTTTTATTGCCATTCTGGCTCTTACCACTTGGACATGGCGTGCCACACGGGGCAATGTGAATCGAAGTATTGCGAACGTAATTAGTACGCGCGAAGACGAAATCCGTGATAGTCTCAAGCAACGCCTCGCTTCTTACGAACAGATTCTGCTTGGCGGTGCGGGGCTGTTTAGATCTTCCGACAACGTGTCTGCTAACGAGTGGCACAACTACGTTTCAACCTTTAGTATTCAAACGCAGTACCCTGGCGTTCAGAGCATCGGCTATTTATTAAATACGCCAGCCGATCAGCTTAATAACGCCGTAACGTTTATGCAAGATCAGGGCGAAGCGTTTGCCATCAACCCATCAGGTGAGCGCACAAACTATACGCCAATTATGTATCTTGAGCCAAAGTCGAACGGTGTCGGGCTGGACATGTCGGTTGACCCGGTGCGAAAGTCCACGCTCGAAACAGCACGTGACAGTGGGCATTCCACGCTCACGCCGCCTACCGACGCCTTGCTGCCGAGTAGCAATAGCGACGACTTAGTATTCTTCCTCTTTACGCCACAATATCGGCCCAACCAACCAATAGATACCACTGCCCAGCGTCAGCAAGCGTTGCAGGGATATGTGTATGCCGGGTTTAAATCGCAAGATTTCTTTAACAGTCTGTTTCGCATTTCGGAAACTGATTCAAACTTGGGCTTCCGCGTCTCAGCAGTAGCAGACGGGGGCCAAAAAGCCTTTTACCAAACGCCAAACTACGAAAAACTCAACAAAGTTGCCGGCCATAAGTCCGACAAAAAAACCATCGAGCTGTATGGTCAAACTTGGACGTTTGAATATGTAATCGGCATTGACACACTTGCTTCGCAGCAACAGCGTAATGGACCATGGTGGGTGCTCATTATTGGTCTCACGCTTGGCTTGCTACTTTGCTCGGTTATTTATTTGCTTTTAAAAACGCGGGCCAATGAACTCTCAATTCAAAAGGAGCGTGAAGTCGATATTGCCAAAGATGAGCTGCTCTCGCTGGCTTCACACCAGCTACGCACACCGGCCACAACAGTAAAACAATACCTCGGCATGGTGCTACAAGGTTTTTCGGGAGATATTTCACATACGCAGCGTAATCTCCTCCAAAGCGCTTACGCCGGAAACGAACGGCAGCTGTACATCATTAACGAAATGCTGCACGTGGCAAAAGTTGATTCGGGGCGTATCACATTAGCACGCAAGAAGGCTGATATTGTGAAGCTGGTAAAGGAAGTTGTGAAAGAGCTCGAACCAGATATTACACAGGCGGGGCACAAACTCAAAACGCATTACCCCAAGAAAGCTGTCACCCTTAATATCGACGAGCATATGCTGCGCATGGCTATCGAGAACCTGCTGAGTAACGCCATAAAGTACACGCCAACGGGTGGAAAAATTGATGTGACTGTGGCCACTAAAGGTAACCGCGTGCGCATTAGCATTAGTGACAACGGTGTTGGCATTGAACAATCCGACATTCCCAAAATCTACAAGCTGTTTACTCGTCTCGACAATAGCATGACCGAAACGGTCAGTGGTACGGGCGTTGGGCTGTATTTAACAAAACACCTTGTTGAGCTGCACCACGGGCGTGTTCACGTTGAGTCCGAGCCCGGCACCGGTTCAACCTTTACCATTTCATTGCCGTATCGTAGAATCTATCAGTAATATTTATTACAGTTAGCTGGTTACCATCTGTTATGATTGATGCACACGGTGAAACAGGAGCTCCATGAAACAGCCCGCCACAATCTTAGTCGTTGAAGATGAAGTTTCGCTCAATGAAGCGTATGAGATGATACTCACACAAGCGGGTTATGTGGTACATACTGCCTTTAACGGCAAAGAAGCGCTCGAGAAGAGTGAAAAACAAGAGCCGGATCTCATTTTACTTGACCTTCGTATGCCGCAAATGGACGGTGTGGCTTTCTTGCGTGAGTACAACCTAAAAGAGAACCACCCAAAGGTTAAGGTAATCGTGTTCAGCAACTACGACATGCAAAAAGAGATTGATGAAGCCTACCAATATGGCGCCCACCGCTACATTCTTAAAACCTGGGCTTCGCCAAAAGAGTTGCTCCAGATCGTCGAAACAACACTCAAGACCAAGAACTAAACCTATAACCTGGAGAATGCTAGACTATTACTATGGCTACTGATGAATTTACTAAACTATTCAAATATATGAGCAACCGATTTAATTCCATCGATAAATCACTCGAGTCAACGGCAAAACGCGATGATATAGAGCGGATACTTGGACTGCTTGACTCGTTTGCAAAACGAGTTGAAATTTCAGATGACGAGCGAATTGTTATGGGCCATCAGCTCGATCGCCTTGATCGATGGACACATGAACTTGCTCAAAAAATTGGACACGAACTAGCCGTATAGTTTAGGTATTGAGCGAGTTGAAGGTGTCTTCGCCCATGGCTCGCTCGAGTTTTTGACGGTCAATAATATATTCTTTGCTATTGTATGTAACCACACCGGCTTTTTTGAGTTTATTCATTTCGACCGCGGTTGTTTCGCGCGCAATGCCAACCATGTCGGCAATAACCGTATGCGTAAGGTTCATTTGCACCGAGTAAATGCCAGGTTTAATTTCGCGGCCATAGCGGAAAACGAGATAGTACAACGTAAAGCTAATCTTCTCGCCGGCACGCGACTGTTCCAGAGAAGTAATGCGCATGAGCGAGCTGGTGTAGTTCGTCATGATGTAATCGAACATTTTTTTCTGTAAGTGCGGCTTTTCTTCGAGTGTTTTAAGAAGTGTTTCCTTATCGACAGCCAACACCTTACAGTCGGTCATGGCTTCGTAGTAGTAGAGCGTACTACTGGTATGACCAAAGATCCAGGTGGCCGGGAAGACGTCGCCAACCGTGAAAAAGGCTACAATCTGCTCGTTGCCACTTGAGTTAATGGTGTAGACCTTCATGACGCCGCTGGTAATAAAGTAGGCGCTGCGCGGCACCTCACCCTGATACAACAAGATTGTATGCTTGCGTACACTTCGAGCAATCGTGTGCGGTTTAAGCTGATCAATTATCTCTTGCATATCTGGACCTTTTCACCCTCATTGTAACACTAGCTTATATTGCTGAGGTTACGCGTAATTTTTCTCACAAAAGTATCGTTAGGTACCTTACAGCAATAAATACGTACAACCATCATAGTAGAGGTCAGCTTAACCAAGCACCATGGCAACAATAATTGAGGAGGGGACATGGAACGAATGAGCGATAAGCAGCTTGATAAACGAATAGACAGCTTCATGAAACGCAAAGCCGAACAATTCCCAATGCTTGCAGAAGATGCAAGCGGGGGAAGAGAAAATTCGTTGTCGCTCCTATCGCGCTTGAGTGCTGGAGCACACCAGCTGCCAAGATTCCACAGACCACGACACCTGTCGGTATAGCCCCAGCTGCTCGCAATAAAAATGTAAAAAGGAGACAGCTACATGATTATCAACCTTATTATATGGGCCATCTTTGGGGGGCTGGCAGGATGGATAGCATCGCTGCTCATGCGTACTAATGATCAGCAAGGGACTGTGGCGAATATTGTGGTCGGTATCTCCGGCGCCATGATTGGTGGCTTCATAGTGCGCACATTGGGCGGTAGCGGCATTACCGGCTTTAACGCCAGCAGCCTGATTGTTGCCATATTTGGCTCAGTTGTATTGCTTGCCATTGTTCGGACCTTTGTTAGATCGTAACTAAACGTAAGTCAGGAGATATTATGAATCAATCAACCGCCTCACACATGCGTGACACTAAGCTGCTTTTGCTGGGCGCAACACTTGGCGCTGGGCTGGCTGCCTTGTTCGCACCACGATCCGGTGCCGAAATACGCAATCATTTACACAGTACACTTAACCAGACAAAGGATCATGTTAAAGACTCGGCGAGCAGCCTTGCCGATGAAGCCAAAGAAAGAATTGAGGAAGCGCGCAATGATATAGCAACACCGGATCGTTTAGCAAAACGAGATTCATTAGAGGAGGGTTTAGGTGAATAAAATAATAGGGTGGAGGAATAAAATGAAACGTACTAACCGAGTGCTCGCAACGCCAACCGATGTCAAAGATCTCATGTTCGAGGACTACTTCGATGACACTACTAGCAATACCAAGGCTGAACGTAGTGCCGTCAAAGCCCAGCGCAAGCTGAAGCATCAGCTAAGCTGAGCCGTGTGAGCAATCAACAACAGACAAAGCCGTTTGCCTACGGTAAAATGGAGGCATGGATGAGGCAACGGTTAGTGATCAGTTAAACCGCGCACAACGCCAGGCGGTAGATATCAACGACGGTCCAGCGCTGATTGTTGCCGGTGCCGGCACGGGCAAAACGCGCGTTCTGGTGGAGCGCATTGCACGCTTATTGTCTGACGGTAAAGGTCCACGCAGTCTGCTTGCCCTGACATTTACCGAAAAAGCGGCTGCCGAAATGCAAGACCGGGTAAACACTACAACCGGCCATCTTCAAACAGACGTCACTCTCATGACATTTAATGCCTTCGGCGAATCCTTACTGCGCGAGTTCGCCGCCGACGTTGGTCTAAACCGAAATTTTAAGGTGATGGGCGACAACGCGCAAATTGTCTTCCTGCGCGAACGAATCGACGCCATACAATTGGATTATTTTGCACCACTGTCTGCACCAGATAGCCAGCTCGGTAATTTATCTGATTATTTTTCGACCCTAAAACAAAATGTTATTACACCCGAAAGCTATCTGGCTTTTGCTAAGCAAATGCCCGCCAACGATGACGCCACCAAGCTTGATAAACAGAAACATCTTGAGCTGGCGCAATGCTACGAAACGTATCTTCACCTATGCCGCGAAGCCAGCGTGATTGACTATGATGACCAGATTTACGCGGTGATTGAGCTGCTCAAGCAGCGACCAAATATTTTACATACCCTCCAGCAACGCTATGAATACCTACTCGTTGATGAGTTCCAAGACACGAACCGAATGCAGTCTGTGTTGGTAGATATGTTGGCCGCCAAGCGCCTCAACCTATTTGTAGTCGGTGACGACGACCAGAGTATTTACGGATGGCGCGGTGCTACGCTAGCAAACATTCTCGACTTTAAAGAACGTTACCCGAAGGCTTCCGAAGTAACCCTTACCGAAAATTATCGCTCCACGCAAGACATTCTTGATGCCGCCTACAGGCTAATAACTCACAATAATCCAAACCGTCTAGAAGAGCGCCTTAACATTAACAAACGATTAAAGGCACAGCGTGATGGTGCAGCACCAACGGTTAAACATTTTGAACGCCTCGAAGATGAGTTCCATTGGATTGCCGAAGATATCGCCAAACGGCTCGCCGCAGGTGCAGCGCCCGGAGATATTGCAATATTGTCACGCCGAAATGCGACCGTTGGGCGTTTGTCTGAGCAACTAACACATGCCGACATAGACCACGTCATTATTGGGCAGCGCTTTGACCTATACGCCGAGCCATTGGTGCGTAGCTTGCTGGAAGGGCTACGGGCCGTAACGGAGCAGGGCAACAATGCCGTTTACCACACTCTAACAGGTCCACTTTTCGACATTCCAATAGCCGACGTTGCAGAAGCGATGGCCTTGGCAAAGTTGCACCACACCAAACTAAGCGACGAACTTCAAGAAACTAAGGCAGCTAATCTTCAATTGGCCATGGAAAAGCTACATGCCTGGCGAAGCGTTTCGGGCACCATGAGCGTTGGGCAACTAACCTTTCATCTGCTCGAAGACAGCGGCCTAAAAGACAGACTATTTGCTGCTGTGCAGCATGACCCAACGCTGGGCACGTCATTAAACCGCCTGACAGAATTCTTTCAAACCCTCAAGGAGTTTGAGCGAGTGGCGATCCAGCCCAGTGCCGTGCAGTATCTCGATGCCTTGCCAGCCCTTATGGCGGCCGATGGCAGCAGTGAAGACGGTACCCTTGACCTGAGCGGAGAGGTGGTTAATGTACTAAGTGTTCACAAAGCCAAGGGCTTGGAGTGGCCAATCGTATACATTACTGACTGTACCGAGGGCTCGTTCCCATTAACCAACCGTCGCAGCGGGATTACTCTGCCCGAAGGTCTACAACCAGCGTCCAGCGAAGCCGATGAGCACATGGCCGAAGAGCGGCGCTTGATGTATGTTGCCATGACACGAGCCAAAAATGAGCTTATTCTGACGTTTTCAGATAGCCATGGTGGCGCACGGCTTCGCAAACCATCGCGTTTCTTGCAAGAAGCCTTCGAAACCGATAAGTTTGGGCCAGTAAAAAACCAAACCAGCTTTGATCTAACAAGCCTGGGCAATTACGCAGCCAAAACGCAACCGTTGCCCATGCCATCGAGCATACTTGAGGGCGAACACGTGAGGCTTAGTGTTAGTCAAGTTACGAAATACTTGGAGTGCCCGCTCGACTTCTATTATCGCTACGTTTTACGAGTGCCGACTGAGTCGTCCCCCAGCCAAGCCTATGGCACGCTGATGCATAGTATTTTGGAGGATCTTAATCGATGCGTGATGGCGGGGGATCAGTTGCCAGAACTGGCTGAACTACAAGCACGATTAACGCAAGAGTGGCCACAGGGAGGTTATCTTTCGGCAGCTCAACGCGAACGAGCGCAAACACAAGGCCAACGCACCCTTGAGCGCCTGTATAACACCATCAAAGTCGAGCCGCGAATGCCACTTGCCATTGAAGAACCATTTGAAGTACGTGTGCCAGATAGTAAACTCACCGTTCGAGGTCGTTTCGATGCCGTCTTTACACTTGGTGATAGTGTAGAAATTGTTGACTACAAGACGTCGAGCAGCGTAGACACGGCCGAAAAAGCCAAAAGCCGTGCCAGCTCGAGCGAGCAGCTAACGCTGTATGCACTTGCTTGGCAAGCCCAGCACGATGAACTACCGAGCTTGGTAACACTTGATTTTATTGAGACCGGCAAGCGGGGGAGCCTTAAGAAAACGCAGCGGGGCATTGACGGCGCCTATGCGCGCCTAGCTAACGTTGCCGATGGCATTCGTAAGCAAGCCTTCGGGCCTGGTAAAGAACACCGCTATTGCATTCATCCACCGCTGGATTAGCTTGTAATCGAGCATCGGTGGCACTATTACTTAACAGCCCCATCCCCGACTCATGTGCCAAAAAACTCTAAGCAGCCGCTTCACCATCTTCGACAGGTAATCGCGCTTCGACTTCCAGTGATCCGTCGGTCAAATTAATGAGCGTTGCGAGTGCGTCAGCAAGTATAAATGGTGCATCATCGCCAAAGTTTTCCATAATGTACCAAACGTCTAACCCAAAGGCATTGTATTCACCATCGGTGAGCATGTTCATTTTGCCACTATTTAGGGTTGTCCCGTGAACAAAGTTAAGGACCACTTTAAACTCATTGTGATTGCCGGTCTTCACGCGTTTTGCATCTTTATTGAACTTCTCTAGATACTCTAGAATGTCTGGCTTGCCAGCAAAGTAACTGTTGGATATTTCAGATAGAGCCTTAGCATTCTGTTGGAGTGTCTCAGCAAAGTTATCGTGCAGCTTCTTTCCGGCGAGATCCATGACTGCACCAGTAACACCACTGATCGCATCGACTAAACCAGCATCCTCATAATAGCCAAGTTTTACTTCTTGCCCCTTAAGTGCACCACAACCAAACTCACCATCTGGCGTATGGTCATCGGTATGACCAGAAGGAAGGTATTTTTGAGATGTGTTGCTCACTAATTCATCAATGTCTGACTCGAGCTTTGCGTCAACATCTACACCTTTGCGCAGGCGACGGGCGACTGCAATGTCTGGAGTACCACCCTGGACCTGTGGGCCAACCTCATATGACTTCGGATCCTCGTCGTCATATCCCAAAATACCTCGGCCATCAACACAACGCAGGCTTGCGCCAGGCGTTGTTGGTACGTAGCTTTTATGCAAGGCCTCGTTTGCTTGAGCCAAACCTTCAATGGTTGCCGAGCCTGTTTCCAGGCGACGTGTTATTGAAATGTTTCCCCTAAATGTAACATCAGGTAGTAAATCACTTAGTTTTCCGAGCGATACGACTTTTGCTTCTTGTGACATTACTTCAAACTCTCCTTTAAGTTGCACAAATGGATCAGTCAGCAGGTGATCACTACCTGTTTCTACGTTTAAATCAAAAAGTGGTGGGGTGTGTTCTGGCATAATTCCTAATATTGCGTACTTTTTATTAACAACTTTTTAGTATTTTACCCCTGTTATTACATAAAATCAAGGGCTTATTTCATGCAAGCGCAATGAGCAAAACAGCACATATAGCGTATGATATTTATCACACTACGCTACAGCATTTGCACGCTATACTTTCTATAGAAGGAGGCAACAATGGCCCTAGCTGAAGCACTCGATCATATTGACCCGATAAAACATCTGAAAGATGTTAAGCCCGACGTGCTTCATATGACCAGTGAAGCCCGACAACAAGACGGACACGCTTTTGACCATGATTTAGTTCGAGCCAATGGCTCCTTGATGTTAAGGCTCGTTACTGAGGCTCATGAGCGCTATCCGAATGATGCAAGTGCTCGTGAAGCGTACGTCAACGGTGCTCAAGTAGGAATGAACTTTATGCGTGAAGTCTGGGCGGCTCAGAATTTAGCCGAGATTGTACCGTTTGATACTATCGTTGGGATAGATGGCCTCGAGCCTATACACCCCGACGGTTTCGGCGCTTAAGGCCAGCAACCTGCAATCGAACCGCCGAACGGTCAACTAATGACTGAGCGTGTTCAAGGCTCACTTGGTCATTGGCTTCGGCTAGCATCTTGTGGGCTTCATCGTATGCTTTTTGGGCTTCAGCTTCGTTGATCTCGTCGGCGTGGTCAGCCTCGTCTACCAATACACGCAGGGTGTCATTTTCGACTTCAATCACTCCACCACTAATGGCAAAGTGATCCATCATGTCATCGCGCGTGGTGGCTTCTTTTCGGACACTTACCATGCCCGTTGCGGCCACGCTAATGAGTGGCATGTGGCCAGGCAACACTGCAATCAGACCATCCATAGTCGGCAAAATAATCTCGTACGCTTCATCGTCGAGTTTCACGCCGCCGAGGCTGACTAATTGAAAGTGGATCATGAACTATTTCTTAACCTTTGCTGTTTTACTTGCGTTTTTGGCGTCTGACTTAGCGGCTTTGTCATCGGTCTTTTTGTCGGCTTTGGCGTCTTTTTCAGTAGCGGTTACCTCAGCGATATCACCCTTCATGTAGAATGCTGACTCTGGTAGGTCATCGTGCTTACCATCGAGTATCTCGCGGAAACCGGCAATTGTGTCACTCAGAGAAACGTACTTACCAGGGTGACCTGTGTAGGCTTCGGCCACAAAGAATGGCTGTGTGAGGAAACGCTGGATACGACGGGCGCGCGCAACGGTTTGCTTGTCGTCATCCGACAATTCTTCCATACCAAGGATGGCAATAATATCCTGGAGGTCCTTGTAGCGCTGAAGTACGCGCTGCACTTCACGGGCAACTTCGTAGTGTTCTTCGCCAACAATTTCGGGGTCCAGAATAGTAGAACTTGAGTCAAGTGGATCAACCGCAGGGTACAAACCAAGCTCGGTCAAAGCACGGTTCAGCACAATGGTTGAGTCAAGGTGAGCAAAGGTCGTAGCTGGGGCAGGGTCGGTAATGTCGTCGGCGGGCACGAAGACGGCTTGCACCGATGTAATAGAACCCTTACGAGTCGACGTAATACGCTCCTGCAACTGGCCCATTTCTTGCGCCAGGTTTGGCTGGTAGCCCACAGCGGATGGCAAGCGACCAAGCAGAGCGGACACCTCGGCACCAGCCTGCGTAAAGCGGAAGATGTTATCGACGAACAACAGCACGTCTGAGCCTTTATCGCGGAAACCCTCGGCAATCGTCAGGCCCGACAAAGCCACGCGGAGACGCGCCCCAGGAGGTTCGTTCATTTGACCAAACACCAGTGAGGTCTTCTCGAGCACACCCGAATCCGCCATTTCGTTATACAGGTCATTACCTTCACGGGTACGCTCACCAACACCAGCAAACACCGAGTAGCCACTGTGGAATTTAGCAATGTTGTTGATCAACTCCTGGATCAGCACCGTTTTACCCACACCAGCACCACCAAACAGACCAACCTTACCCCCCTTGGTGATAGGTGCAATCAGGTCGATAACCTTAATGCCAGTTTCGAGGATTTCAACATTACCAGACTGTTCAACGAGGGCAGGTGGCTCGCGGTGAATCGGCGCTTTCTCGGTAAACGTGCCACCCTTTTGGTCGATTGGCTCACCGGTCACGTTAAACATGCGACCTAGCGTGTCTTCGCCAATGGGCACACTAATAGCGGCACCTGTATCTTTTACCTCAGAACCGCGCTGCAGGCCGTCGGTTGAACCAAGCGCAATCGCACGCACTGCAGATTCGCTCAAGTGCTGCGCGACTTCGAGCACTAATTCTTGACCATCGTGTTCTACGGTTAGGGCGTTGTAGATTGCAGGGAGGTGATCCTTGCTAAACTCTACGTCTACGACCACACCAACTACCTGACTGATCGTGCCTTTTACTTTCGTTTTTTCTGCGGTTGCTGCCATTATTGTTCCTTTCCTAGCTCTTCTAAATATTCATGAAATTCACCGGCGCCTGCCGTGAACAATTCTGCCTCATATGTTAACTGGCGAACTTTTTGCTCATCAGTAAAACCATCATAGTAACGACGGCTACCTTCTTCGAAGCCGACGTAAACGAGATGGTGTGCAATTTCAGTAAAACGTCGGCGCTGTTCATCCGTCAACCCCTCAATGAATGACTGTATGCCAGCCTGTTGGTCAAGCTCCAACTGTGCACGGTAGCCGGTTATGCCCTCATTTGGGATACTGTAAGACATTATGCTTTAACCCCTTGTGCAATAAGTACGTCTAGTGGTATGCGTTGCACTTCATCGACGTTGCCATGATCTCTATCATGCAAGAAAACAGCCGTAGGATAAAGGCTGACGGGCCGACTCATTTGATTGCCTCCGCGCCGCCCGTGATTTCGGCTAGTTCTTGTGTGATAGCCGCCTGGCGGGCAGTGTTAAATTCTAGGGTCAAATCATCAATAATATCCGAGGCGTTGTCGCTGGCGTTCTTCATGGCCATCATACGCATAGAGTGCTCGCTGGCGAGTGACTCAAGCAGAGCTTGCCACACCTGCACCTCAAGCAAACGCTCGGTTACATTGTCGAGAACGGCCTGAATTGATGGCTCAAAGGTAGTGTTGCTTAAGGCGTTCTCGGCCTCTTCGGTATCTTCAAACTTAGCAGGGAGCAGGCTCAACGCGTTGGCGGTTTGCACCAGGTTCGATTTGAACTGCGTATAGAGCACTTGCACGTTGTCGACTTGTTTGTCGCTGTACATTTGTACCAAGGTGTTCAAAATTGGACGAATATCATTGGCGTCAGGGTGGTCCTGGAAATCCGTATAGGCAGCGACTAAGTCAACGCCCTCGATGCGCCGGATAAACTTAGCGCCTTGCTTGCCGATGGCAATCACTTGCACCGCAACGCCATCTTTTTGGTCTTGCAAAATAGCCCGTGTGAGCATGCGAATAATGTTGGCATTATAGGCACCTGCTAGCGAGCCGTTGCTCGTAATAACCACATACATCCGTCGCTTAACGGGGCGCGATACAAATAGTGGATGATCGTTTACCTCTGTTATTGCACTGAGGCGTGTCAACAGGGAATAGGCAAATTCACGATAGGTACGGCCCGAAACAGCGCGCTCAATAGCACGGCGCATCTTGCTCGCCGCTACCAACTCCATAGCCTTGGTAATCTGCCTCGTGTTCTTAACAGAGCCAATGCGTCGCTTAAGGGTTATCGTGTTAGCCATTACTAGCTCCTTGATTGATAGGCTTTTCGATGCCTGCCATTTGCCCATACATGTAGCCCATCAAAAAAATCATATTTAGTCTGTCAGGTTCATCATGAACGCCAAATTCTGCTCCAAAATTAAGTTGGGCAAAGACTTCTCCTGGGCTGCCAATGATAGGCGTTGGTTGGTCTGCGAAACGTGGTAGGGTAGCAAATTGGCCAGTAGCAGTATCAAATTCATTTCCATTCGAAACGGACATGTAAGCAGCGTTTTGATACGCACGCTGTGCCCATTCAATATTCGGAAGTGGATTTGACATTCTCTTGCCCATAAACTTACTTCTCCGCCTTAACCTCTTCAGGTTTGTAGCTGACGGCAATCTTGTTTGCGAGGTCAATGATCATCTTCTGAATCTTCTCATCTGGTTCGGCACCAGTGTCTACTTGTGCCATTTCTTTGGCGTGGTCGTGCTTAAGGTCACGTAGTAGTCCGGCCTGGGCCAACTTTACTTTCTCCAGAGGAACAGCGTCAAAACAACCATTGTTAGCCGCGAGTAGCGTAGCGTACATTTCCCAGATTGCATACGGACTGTACTGGGGTTGCTTCAAAAGTTCAGTCAAACGTTGACCACGCTCGATAGTGTGGCGGGTATCAGCGTCGAGGTCGGTCGAGAACTGGCTAAAGGCAGCAAGTTCGCGGAACTGAGCCAAGCTCAGCTTAAGACCACCACCAACCTTCTTAATTGCCTTAGTCTGAGCCGATGAGCCCACACGGGACACCGACAAACCAACCGAAATAGCGGGGCGAATACCCTGATAGAACAAGTTGGTCTCCAGGAAAATCTGACCATCGGTAATAGAGATTACGTTGGTTGGAATGTAAGCAGAAATGTCACCAGCCTGCGTTTCGATGATTGGCAGGGCGGTCAGTGAACCGCTGCCAAGTGCTTCCGACAACTTAGCAGCACGCTCAAGCAAACGTGAGTGCAGATAGAACACATCACCAGGATAGGCTTCACGGCCTGGTGGGCGGCGCAGCAGCAGTGACATTTGGCGGTACGCTGCAGCGTGCTTCGACAGGTCATCGTAAATAATCAAAGCATGTTGCTTGTTATCACGGAAGTATTCAGCCATGGCAGCACCGGCGTATGGAGCCAAGTATTGCAGTGGGGCAGGGTCAGCAGCCGAAGTTGCCACCACAATGGTTTGATCCATCACACCTTCACGCTTCAAGCGCTCAATCAGGCGAGCTACTTTACTAAGCTTCTGGCCAACAGCAACGTACACGTTGATAACACCGGTATTTTGGCGGTGCTGGTTGATCATGGTATCGAGGGCAATGGCAGTTTTACCGGTCTGGCGGTCACCAATCAACAGCTCACGCTGACCACGACCAATTGGCACCATGGCGTCAATTGCCGTAATACCAGTCATGAGTGGTTCATGCACTTCGTAGCGATCAAGCACGCCAGGGGCAGGGCGTTCAATACGGCTCATTTGGGTCGACTTAATAGCACCCTTACCATCCAGTGGACGGCCCATTGGATCAACCACGCGGCCAATCAGCTCAGGACCAACAGGAACTTCAAGCACCTTACCGGTGAGCTTGGCGGTGGCACCAGCTTTAATTTGCGTGTCGTCACCAAGAATCACAGCACCAATCTCGTCTTCACCAAGGTTAAAGGCGAAGGCGGTGATGGGCATGCCGTCTTGCGAGGTGATGTCGATCATTTCTGAGTAACCAGCTTTGGTCAGGCCATAGATCCAGGCCACACCGTCACCAACACGGGTAACCACGCCAACATTTTCAATCTCGGGGCGTTTCTTGAGCTCGCTAATAGCGGAGCGAATATCATCGGACAGTTCTTGGATCGAAATATCGTTCATGTTTTATCCTTCTTCAGAAGTTAAGCGTTTGAAGGTAGCCAATTTAGTACCAACAGTCATATCGAGCTGTTCGTTAGCCATATCAATGCGGACGCCACCAATTACATTTGGTTCGAGGCGAGTCGACACATGGACCGCTTTTGTATCTGGGTAGGCAGTTTGTAGTAATTGCTTGGCGTGCTCGAGCACGTCGTCACCAATTGGGTGAGCAGTCACTACTTCTGCTTCCAAAACACCATGGTCCATGCGGTATTGCATGATATCGCGCAGAATTGATTCCAATTCTGCCGTGCGGCGCTCCGCCAACAAATAAGCAGCTATTTCTTTAGCTAACAATTTGTCGTCAGTCACATGCATCGTTTTTTCAGCGATAGCTTGTGCAAGCGTGTGCCGCGGTACCTTCATAGTCTTTTACTTCTGGCCTTTAAGGGCCTTATCGATCAATTTGGCATCTTTCGTAGCGTCGACCTTTTCGTCTACGATTGCCTCTGTTGCATCAGAGACCATGCCTACAATTTCTTTTTCTAGCTTGCGTTTAGCTTGCTGTGTTTCTTCAGCAATCCGCGCTTCGGCGTCAGCCAACATTGTATCTACCTTGCGCTGTCCAGACTTTTCGGCTTCGCGAATAATTTCACGAGCTTCTTTCTGGCCATTGCTAATGATTTTGTCGGCTTCAGTACGAGCGTCGCGCATGAGTTGCTTGACTTCAGCGTCGAGCTTGGCGCGCTCTTTTTCCATTTCAAGACCCATCTTTACACCATCGTCGATAACCTGACGACGCTGCGATAGCAAACGTGTAATAGGCTTGAAGGCAAAACGCTTGAGCACGATCAGTACGAGGACAAAAGTGATCAGCTGGATCAGGAATGCCTTGCCGTTGACGCCAAGTGCATCCAGTGGTGATCCGCCTGCGGCGGCTTCGCTTGCAAAATATAATTGCACCACGTCTTAACTTCCTTTCGACTACTTAAATGATGAACAATGAGGCAAACACGAGAAGAGCCATCAATTCGATGATAGCAATGATAACCAAGAGCTGACCAAGGTACTTGCTTGATTCAGGATTACGACCAACCGCATTCATGAAAGCTGCACCGATCAGACCGATACCAATAGCTGGGCCAAGCATACCAAAGGCCATCATAATGCCCTTAGCAAGCACGTCTAGGCTATCTGCTGCTGCGACTACGTTAAACATGTATTACTCCTTATTACTTTCTTTACTTAATTTCCACTCGCTGTGCCAAGCTCAGCCTGTACGACATCGTCGACGGTGAGTTCGTGGTCAGGATCTTCATGAGCCTCATGATCGGCGTGCTTCACGGCAACCGCCAGATACATAATGGCCAGCATGACAAAAATATACGCCTGCAAGGCGCCAACCAAGAATTCCAAAATGGTAAATGGCAGAGCGGTGATTGGGGCCGCAACACTACCAAGGTAGGCAAAGACTGCAATGATGATTTCACCGATGGTAACGTTTAAGAACAAACGTAGGGCAAGGCTGAAAATACGAGTAAGCTCGCTAAACATTTCAAAAATACCGAGGAATAAGGTAAGGGGATTCTTGAGGCTACCGTTAAAGTAGTGGCGCAGGTGTTTCTTGACACCAGTCTCTTTAATTGAGAAGTACTGCACCATAACTATAGTGATTGTTGCGATAGCCAAGGTTCCGTTCAGATCGCCCGTAAACGGTCGGAACAATGGGGCTTCTACACCTGCAGTGTGAGCGGAGGTAAAGGCTTCACCAACAATTGGCAGCAACCCGAGCCAGTTACTAAAGAGCACGAACCAGAAGACGGTGACAAAGTACGGCGCGTATTTAACGGCCTTTTCACGACTTTCGAGTGATGACTCTAGTAAGTTGGTTATAAAGTCGGTGCCCACTTCTACTATTTGTGTAAAACCACCCTTAGGCCGTAGGGTCATGCGCTTAGCGATATACACTAACACGATCATGGTTAATAGCCCACAAATTGCTCCGTAGAGCATTGAGTTAGTAACCTGAAACTCCCCGATCGTAAACACAACGGTCGGTGTAATATGAACCGCTGGGCCACTTTCTGCGGCAAATCGTCCGAGCAAACTACTTAACACGCTTTTCCTCCTGTTCTTTCATCTCTTCTTCGGCTTGTTCTTTATTTACTTCTTTCACGGTAGCCCATACCGCATACGCGCCGGCCGCGGCGGCAATCATGAAGCCTGCCAGCGTGTACGATGGACTCGAGTGAAAATGTTGGTCAAGTTTAATACCAGCAATGAGTGGTATCAATACGGTAATTGCCAATCGCCAGCCAAGGGTAAACGTGGCGCCAAAGAATTGCTTCTGTGCGCTGGTGTTTATGCTACGGAGCTTTTCATCCAACTCATCTCGAGCAACAGTCGTCGTCTCGTCTCTCTGGGCGGCGGCTTTTTTCATCCAACTCATAGTATAGCAAGCTTCTTGAGGTGACTGCAACTACATTTAGCCAGCCGTAAAACCAAGGGCTTGCTTAAGCCTATTAAGCGGTGTCAAGCCTTCACCACCCTGACAAGCAGCAGGGTCTTTGGTGACATTGTAGTGATGTGCATCTTTTGGAATTGCATCGTAGCGCGTCTGCAGGGCCTTGACGTCGTCTTGGCCATAATTAATAAGAAGGACGTCTTCACTCTTAATAACAGTATTAGCTATATGTGTGGCGGGCTGACCGTTAATCGTAAAGGTAAGCTTGTTACCATCTTGGCCATCAACATAGGTGCCTTTTTCGGTAACCAACACCGTATCACCAAGCGTGTAGCCAAGGTTAGCAAAGAAATCTCCCCAAGTCACACTATGATCGTGTACATGTATGACATGGTTAACGTTCTCATGCATATGGGTGCGAGAACTAACATCCTCGTGATTATGCGTATTGCAGGCCGTGACTTCTTCATAGTACCCCGGTCCCTCAAACTGATCCTGTTGGCCGTTTACATACAACCCAAAGTTAGCATGGTAGTGTACGCTCGTATCTTTGATGGTTGCATAACGAATAGCCACCATCAAGAGAGCGCCTGTTAATATGAGTAAGATCCAAAGTGCCCATTTTGGATGGGCAATGTTACGCAGGGGCTTACGAGGAGGGCGTTTTGCTTCATGTACCTCAGTAACGTCTGCTTCATCTTTCATAGCACTCTCAGTCTAACATGGTAAAATATATGTATGGTTACAATATATTCAGCTGTATGGTGTGCGTACTGTCATGCCGCCAAAGATTACTTAGATAAGCTCGGTGTCACGTACACCGATTTAGATGTTGAAAAAGATCCTGCCAACGCTACAGCTTCTGTTGAGAAATCACATCAGATGGGCATCCCCGTTATTGATATCGACGGTGACATTATTGTTGGGTTTGATAAGCCAAAAATTGACGCTGCCCTGAAAGCACACAAACTGGTATAGTTTTCTTTTCTGATACCTGAAGTGTGATATTTAGCACATATATAGCGTTGTCACTTCCATTATAAACACCATATCTGGTATCATTTAGGTGTTAGGGGGTTATATGGCTGAATCAATTGAAGTACCAGGTTTTGCTAGCTTAAACTGTGAAGATGCAGACACCGAACATCTGCTTAACGAGCTTGAGATAGCCTTGCTACAAAGGCCCGAGGAGTTTGGCGAGGCAATAGCATTGATACGTGTGGTGGGCATTGAGGCTGTTGGCAAAATGGTAGATGTCGTTAGTCAGAGCCCTGAACATCTACATGCCGTGCAACAAGCTTATGAAGTATTTTCGTCGGGTGCCGACAAAGGGGTTGTTGCGTTTGATACGACCACCGAGGCACAAATTGACGCCAACCCAAAACTACAAGCGCTTATCCACAATCAACAGATGGACCCTGAGCTACGCAGCGCACGTGTAAGACAGCACCGTTTCGAGATATTTGCTAAACGAGTACTAGACTGGCGAGCAAGCATGAACAAAGACGACGCAACTCTGAAACAAACTGCTTAATCATTGCTATACTAGACGGTAATGGCACTCGAGGACTATAAACAAAAAGAAGCCGTAGTGGTCGTCTACACGGGAGAGTCAAAGGGTAAAACCAGTGCCTCGGTTGGCTTAATGGCCCGCGCCCTCGGCACCCGTTGGAAGGTAGCATTTGTTCAGTTCATTAAATACTGGGGTGTTGGCGAACACGTATTCATTCGTGACATTCAGCCGCTCTTTAAAGATCAACTGTACTTTTACAAAGGCGGTAAGGGTTTCTACAACGCCGGCGAGCTTAGTGCCGACTTCGTAAGCGAAGAGCAGCACAAACAGGCTGCTCAGGAGACCTATAATATTGCCCTAGAGTGCGCTTCGAGCGGTGAGTATGATCTAGTCATTTGTGACGAGATTAACAACGCTGTGCACGATGGACTAATTAGCGAAAAACAGCTTGAAGAACTCTTTAAAAAACGCGCCAAGAACACGAGTCTGTGTGTAACAGGGCGCAATTTCCCTGAAAAGTTCATTACGTATGCAGATATTGCGACAAACATGACTAAAGTTAAACACCACTTCGACGATAAGTTCTTGGCCAATAAAGGGATCGACTTCTAATCGTGGCCAAGCTATATATGATGTTTGGTTACGCTGGGGCAGGCAAAACGACTACCGCCAACGTACTTCATGAGCTGACAGGTGCAGCCCATCTGTCATCAGATGCGGTGCGATCAGCACTATTTAGCAAACCTACCTTTTCAGAGGCAGAGCATGAAGAACTCTACCGCTACCTAGACTCTACAACCGAAAGCCTTCTAAAGGCAGGCAATGATGTAATTTACGATGCAAATTTAAATCGCAGACAACACCGCCAAGATAAGTACGACATATGTCGACGTACAAATGCGCAGCCAATTCTTATATGGGTTAAAACTCCTCGAGACATGGCCAAAAAACGATCGGCAGATACGAGCCGTCAACACCTATGGCCACCTAATACGTCACCAGAGCAACTGTTCGAGCGAGTTGCAGAGGCAATTGAAGAACCCGGCTCCGACGAGCCTCACATTGAAGTCGATGGCACAAGAGTATCACCAGGATATATACAGGGGCTTATTACTCAGTGAGTAGTCAAGGGGCGGGAAAGTTAACCAGACGCCAGCAGAAACGTCTAATTGGGCTTGGCTTTTCACTAGCTTTGCTGGGCATTGCTTGGTATGCCAATAAGCACCCCTTGAGCCAGCCAGGTAAGGTGTTATCGCAAACTTCGCCCGGCATGTACCACGTCACCGAATTTGTTGATGGCGACACTATTAAAGTTGATATGGACGGCAAAACCGAGACAATTCGTATGATAGGCATGGATACGCCCGAGACGCATGATCCGCGCAAAGCGGTGCAGTGTTTTGGTATAGCAGCCGCAGCCTACACGAAGCAGCTCATTGGGGATAAGCCTGTGCGACTAGAGGCAGACCCGTTAAGTACCAACCGCGACCGTTACAACCGGTTACTCCGTTACGTGTACACTTACGATGGCAAACTTATTGAGGCCGAAGACATAAAAAATGGTTATGCGTTTGCCTATACGAGTTTTCCATTTACCAAAGCCGACGAGTTCAGGGCCTATGAGAAGGCGGCTCGCGAAGCAAACCGTGGGCTTTGGAGTTCGTGCAAGCCAACGCAAAATCAGTATGGCGGCTACACGTCGAACGATGCCCAATAACTAGTGTTTCATAGGGTTTTTACGGGCTCGGCGGCGGCGAAACAATTGTGTAATAGTATGCTTTTGCGTGCGATCATCATACGCCAGTCGAACCGGGCGTATCGTACAGTAACCAACCCAGTAAATGGTCGTAGCGATCCGTGGGCCAAATAAACCAATGCCATGCACTCGATATGAGTTGAGATACATCCCCATATACACTCTGAATTGCGAAATACTGTCATCCCACCGCCTCGCAGATACCCCAGCTAACATATGTTCATCGTAGAGAATATTAAAACCAGCCTGATACAGGTGTATAGCCAAGTCTAGGTCTTCATGAACATCGCTACGGTCACAGAGATCACGGCGCACTGTTTGCCATGCCGAGCGCCGTAGTGCCGCATTGCTCCCAAATAGAAACGGGGCATGTCCCATATGGTTATAGAGCGCTTGGCGAATACGGTGATCAACTTTGTAGTTCTTGTGTGGCAGAGGGTATTCATAGTAATAAACGGGACCAGTTACAGCAGCATAGCGCTCATCTTGCATGAGCTCTCTTACGGTTCGTGTCCAGGTTGGTGGCAAAATGGTATCGGCGTCAATTCGCGCAATAATATCACTCTCAGCTTTGTCAAAGCCCTTCGTGCGAGCATAAAGTACTCCTTGCCGTTTTTCGTTTAGCAATCGTACAAAAGGATACGTCTTGGCGATAGCCACCGTGGAGTCGGTACAATTATTGTTAACTACAATAACTTCCTCAGGCATGTCACGTTGCTTGGCTATGGCATCGAGACACCGCTTCAAATGAAGTTCTTCATTATAAACAGGGATAACAATAGATAACGTTAATGCTTTTTTCATGAGTTTCGTAGTAAACTTATAGTAACAGATGAAGGCACAATCCAAGAAACAAAAGGGGGCATCCTCAAAACGTGGCATCGACAAGAACTCGCCACGCTATTTCTGGCGCCAGTTCGTTGGGTGGTGGCACCGCACCTGGTGGCATAAAGCAATAGTTCTGTGTGGAATGGCTTTGGTTATTACTATCACAAGTATGTACGGCATTGCGCAGTGGTACATCTATAGTAATCGTCAAGAACCGACTCGACTGGGAGCTACCTTCATTTCCGGCTACGCCACATATTTAGGTGTTGACCCACATGAAACGTTGTATGCAACCATTCATGATCTTGGTGTACAGCACTTGCGCCTCGTAAGTTACTGGGACAAGATTGAAAAGCAACAGGGCACTTATGACTTTAGCGATCTTGACTGGCAAATGAAGATGGCTCAAGACGCCGGAGTGCCTGTGTCGCTAGCAATTGGGCTGCGACAACCCAGGTGGCCCGAGTGTCATATGCCTACTTGGGCATTAAACGAGCCGAAAGATGTATGGCAACCGCAACTTAACCAATTTATAACGGCCGTGATCGAGCGCTATAAACACAATCCAACCCTAGAAAGCTACCAGCTTGAAAATGAATTCTTTCTATCTGCTTTTGGTGAATGTAAAGACTTCGATCGCAACCGGTTAGTTGCCGAAGCTGAGCTTGTTAAAAAACTCGACCCAAATCATGAACTTATCATAAGTCGTAGCAATAATGCAGTTGGTCTACCGATTGGCAAACCAACACCTGATACCTTTGGGGTGTCCGTGTATAAGCGTGTTTGGGACAAAACTATCACACATCGTTACTACGAATATCCATTCCCAGCTTGGTTTTACGCTTATTTAGCAGGGGCTGGCAAAATTATTACTGGTAAAGATATGATTATTCATGAGCTTCAAACTGAAGCGTGGCTACCAGGGGGCTATGACATTAAAAACGCCCCCGTTAGCGAACTTGATAAATCAATGAACCCCGACCGCCTGTGGCACCGTATCGAATACGGCAAAGGCTCAGGCATGAAGACTATCGACTTGTGGGGAGTAGAGTGGTGGTACCAGATGAAGCAACTACGTGGCGAACCTGGGTTATGGGACACGGCTAAAGAAGAGATCAAGAGCACGAAAGCAGAAAATTCACTACGGGCAAATGGCGTGGATATCTAGTTTCTCAGCAGCCGAGCAAAGATAACTGTGTTCTGTGAATAATGACCAGTACTGGCGTTAAAGCTACCGCCACAGGTAATAAGCCGTAGGCCTGCATAGGGAATATTGCCGTAAATAGTGTCTGTTGGAAAACTATCTTGCTCAAATTGTCCGGTTGACTCTACTGCAAACGTAGCAACAGTACCATCGACACGGGTCACCTTAATCTGATCGCTTACCTGAAGCTCGTGAAGTCGCCAAAACACCGATGGACCCTTATAGGTATCAACATGGCCCACAATAACTGCCGGTCCAATTTCGCCGGGGGTAGGGCCATATTGATACCAACCCGTAACGGCGTCAAACACACCAGGTGTGGCCATAGAGCCATCAGCATTACGTCCGACAGGCGAAGTGGCTACATCTACGCCTATGCGTGGTATTTGGAGAGAGCTTGGCAGCGATTTGGGCAAGGAATAGTACTCAGACTTAACAGATGCCTTCGTTACTGCGGGTAGCATTGCTGAGCTTTCGGCCTGAAGGTGTGGTGTTTTGGTTAGCTGCCAAGCAAAAAAGACAACTCCGACAAGACCAGCAACAACGAGAGCCCAAGAAGCATGACTCTTTGTATGCTTACTACGAGGTTGATGATACTTTGAACGTTTAGACAGGGAAATCAGCTCGACAGAAATCTGTCGTATACCCCTAAGGTTAGTACTTAAAACAAGCTGACGATTTGTTCTTGAACGATGGCTTTTAGAAACACGAAAGCGACGCAAGCGAACCAGGAGCACCTTAGTATAAGAGACTCGTAGGGTTATCGCTGTGGTGCGTCGCTTGTGCATAATAGAGACCCGGAATACTACCGAATTAAGCTACGAACTTACGGACCAAGCCAACTGCGAGAGCAGTAGTTGAGCCGATGAGACCAAATAGTGCAGCTGAGCTGTTCTGAGCACCACCGCCACCGGCGTATACACCGCCAGTTGGTACAACCTTCACCTGTGGTGTTGGTGTTGTTGCCGAAGCAGTTGTTGCAGTCACACAGCCAGTCGGTGCGTTAATAGTGTAGGTCCAACTTGTAGGGGTACCTTGGTCAAAGGCGTAACCCTGTTGTGCAACGGCCACAATAGTTACAGTTGTACCATTAGGAACCGTGTGGTTGCCAGCAGCAACAACTTGACCATCAACGGTGTAATTCACGCCTACCGTTGTAGGAATTATGTAAAAACCAAGCTGATCACAGGTAGGATCTACAGAGGTTGCAGGAGTAGCCGTGACACAGGTAACTTCTTGATTCTGTTTATGATGACGATTGTGTCGGTCCATGCCATCGTTATTAAAGTAGTTTGTACTATATAGTTCGTTGTCACGGGGAATCTCAACCAAGTCATCGGAACAATCTGGCTTGTCTTCATTATGATACTGATTATGATGTCGGTCGTTATTATTGTAACGTTCTGCAGATACAGAACTTACGGCTACAACTGGCACTGCAAGTGCCGTTAAAATAAGACCAATTAGTAATTTATGTGAGGCTCGTGTCATGGTACCCTCGTACTCCCATTGATTATTAATACTAATTGGATTCTGTACTATGTTTTACTGTATGTCAAATATCTTATAGAGCTTAAGCTTATGTTATTTTGAAAGAAATATCATATTAAGGTAAGACTAGCCAGTAATTTTGGTAATTTATGCTTCGTTCGTAGGCATGTAAATTAACAACGGTCCTTTGGAGGAGTCGTCATTTTCTACAGCCTGGACGTATGTAGAGTTACGTGAGGTATGGTACCTCAGTTGCTGTAAACGACTGAGCACTTCTAGGTCTTCACCTTCAACTTCCAAACACTTTCTCCAACGGTCAGGACTATAGTGTTGGCCTTCGGGCAAAAGTCGTAGGTGAGCAATGCGGCTCACAAGAGCATTCTTTTCGTCGTTAATTGGTCCCTCTTCAGTATCTAGAGCATCTGCGCACATAAAGAAAGTAAGTAACTCGGCCGCCACGGCATTGAATGCTAGAAGTTTCTCTTTTGATCGTACGCGTTTATTACCAAGCTGAAACTGTAAGTCATGGTTCATTAGTACTTGGACACGTAACGGGTGTTCATCACTTTGAACATCGAAGGTACAAATATAGTATTGTGGGTTCTTCGGATGCTTAACAATGCTTATCCCTAGTGAGTCATCGCCATCGAGATTGTAGCGAATACCTCGACTGTTCAAAAACCGACGCCGTTCAAGTAACACTTTCTGGCGCGCATCCTCAATGATCGATTGAAACAGCTTAACGTCACTCTCGTCGACTTTATCAACCTGGTTAAGAAGTTTGTCGATAGGGTGGAAGGCTCGACGATCTTCCTCACTTTCGGGTCGAATAGTAACATGTAAACCAAGTTCAGGATCAGATATAATGTGTGACTTTCGCCTTTGGCCAGTAGTTTCACTGATTATCTGCCTTCCTTCTTCAAGTTGGACCTTATAGTACTCAAGCAGATCCTCCCATTCAGCAGTAGTAATCTCGGGATCATTAGCAGATGACATAACAGTCACAACATAGCCATCATCCGTCACATACTCATCTGTACGCATTTGTGACATAGAATCAAGGAATGACATCCCAGGCTCATAACCCTGTTCGCGAAGTTGCTCTGCTGTCTCTGGATCTTCGTAGAGTGTTTCGTACATAGCATCAACCGAACTACCAATATCGTCAATCACGCTGTGTCTGCTAGCTCTCATAATATTAGTAAGGTTGGAGCTCATATCGGGAACATAGTTTGGTAACTCATGGAGTACTTCATAGTCGGCGTTGGTAAATTCAAGCAGGAAGTCACGCATATCAGGCATTTCCTCACAAACAGCTTCGACGGCAATATCAGCTAAATGCGGCACCTCATCTAAAACATCTTGATGACGCGAACGTGAGCCAAACTCCTCGATAAATCGGTTTATAGCTGCTTCACCGTTCAACTGTTCGGTATACATCTCCATCGCCAACATCCTGCGCTGGAACTCTTCTGCACCAAGTGCCATAACTGCAATTGAGCCATGCTGTAATCCAACACGACCAAAATGGCTTTCTAATGCTCGGTATTGCTCATCCGTTAGCCTACCGCTTTCGATGCTTTGCTGAATGGTTGCATTTGCTTCTGTGTATATGTTACCTCGACTAGACATCACAAATTCAACATCGTGGTGAATACGCAGTACATTAAGTGCTCGCAAACATGACATAGAGTAACCAAACAAACTAGGTTGATCGAGACGAAAACGAGGAATTGCCTGGATCATACCACTATACAGGCTTCTACCGGGTAACAACTCTGTCTGAAAGCCAGCAGTTAGAATTGCTTGCTTGCAGATATCGGGCCTATCAGAAACTCTCAAGGTAGCACGAACCAAGCGTTCGTAGTTATTAAGCACACCTTCAATATCGTGTCTTTCGCCCTCTTGGATATATGGTTTCACTAGCGTTTCTTTTAACTGTTGACTTGCTAAACCTGGCGAAAAGCTAGCAACAAAACGGTCTGCGATTACATCGGGTGTAGTAGTGCGCTCCGTAGTTTTTACATACTTAACTACTTCTGTCCTAATATGTTCGAGTACGCCATCTCTTGTTACTTCTCGAACACCATCCTTACAAAGCATACTCTCAAGTACAGTTTTTAACCGGTGTGGTTGGTCTGCCAGCTCTTCAGCTGTCCAGCGTTCGCGGAAAGCTCGCCTAAGACAACGCTTCCATTCAGCATTTTGCTTTTTGGTGGGTCGCCGGCCAAAAGATGCCTGCAATCGATTAAGATCAGAGAGCATTGAATGACTGTTATCAATGTCTTCCTTTTGTTGTTCAGCCAGCTTAGTAAGCTCTGCTTGATGTTCAACATCTTCAAGCTCAGCTAGTAAGTCATTGATGTTTTCAGGTTCTTGAGGTGCATCTGATATATCTGCTACACCGTGTTCCTCAGAAGTTATGCGAGCTGCAGCTGCCAACTCACCCAACGCAGATAGGTATGTATACGCCTCAAAGTACTGTGTGTCGTCTCGAAGCATAGCAGCAGCTTCGGCTCGATCTTCAGCCGCAAAGCTCTCTAAAAATTCTTGACCTTCCTGATGGATAGTCAAAGCTTCATTTACATCCATATTACTAATATTATGTCACATTTTTTGTTCTGTTGCAATATCCAGATTACATTAGGGTATTTATAGGGTAGAATAGCCATATGGCCAAGAAGTCGGGCAAGAAAAAAGCCCAAGCCCCGAAACAAATCCAGAACCGCCGTGCTCGTTTCGACTATGATCTCGGTGATGGGTTAGTTGTAGGCATTAGCCTGACAGGTGCCGAAACAAAATCGCTGCGCCGTGGTAATGGACATCTTCGTGGTGCGTATGTGCAGATCAAAGACGGTGAGCTATGGCTATTTAACGCCACTATAACCGGTGACACAAGCATTAGAATCAAAGATGAAGATCAAACACGCAGTCGCAAGTTACTTGCAAAAAAGCGCGAAATTGAAGCATTGCAGACCGCAAAGCAGCAAGGACGCACAATAGTACCTCTTGAAATGCTCACCCGTGGACGGTATGTAAAACTACGTATTGCAGCTGGAAAAGGTAAGAAGAAGTATGATAAGCGTCAGGCTTTAAAACGCCGCGATCAAGAACGATCTATCCGCCAGCTTGCTGTCTAACATCTAATTGCACACACATGAACTTATCAAAGCGTGACTAGTGTTATATACTACGGTGGTGAAAGAAACCGAAACTCAAAAAGAAAACATTTCGCCCGATCAAACCAAGACAAGAATGACCGAAGCGCCATCTGAGTTTACCTCAATGCGGCCAAGCAAATACCGATCACTACTTCGTGGCTTTATACACGCTGCTGAAGCTGAAGGTTTACCTGTTACCCTAGATTTGAATCATGACAAACCAACCGTGCAAGCCGATTTTAGTGACCTATTTGCCGATGCACCTCCGGTAAGAAGACCGGTTAGAGCACTTATTACTGAGGAGCAATTGGCTTCTATGTTC
This sequence comes from uncultured Candidatus Saccharibacteria bacterium, assembly GCA_964394925.1. Lineage (GTDB taxonomy): Bacteria > Patescibacteriota > Saccharimonadia > Saccharimonadales > CAYLGV01 > CAYLGV01. Next base: position 96,926 of record CAYMZG010000004.1, read on the forward strand.
GAGGTAGGTGCTCCGGCAAATAGTACACGCCAACATGAAACTGCCATTCCCAAAGTGGTGCCTGCAACAGTAGCAATACCTAAACCAAGCATCCGCGAACGCTGGCAGCAATACCGTCAAGATCGTCATGAGGAACGACGATTTAGAAAACCACGCACAGGCATGCGTCGGGCGATAGGCGCTTTAGCAACAGTTAGTATTCTGGCAGGTGCCGGTATGTTCACGAAAGCTTCGTTCTCTGAAACACCATCGCAACAAAACATTACGCCTGTGGTTGCCGAATTCACCCCAGAGACTACTCAGCCAAACACCACCACGCCACAGCCGCTTGCCGAGCAAGCCGGTCCGCAGTTGACCCAAGAACAATCCAGAGCTGTTATTACCATCGCTTCTGGGCGTTACGCAATTGAGCTTGCTCACCCTGAGTTTAGCCAAGCACAGGTTGATCAGCAGCTCATGGCAACAATCGACTACGCAGTGATGGTCCAAAACGCCACAAGTTAAACGTTAGGTCAGTGTTAGACCAGTGACCTGCTATTCACGCCGCAGCGCGTCAATCGGGTTGATCTTTTCGGCACGGCGCGCTGGTAGCCACACCACTACAAAACCTACGAAGATCATAAATAGTACCACTCCAAAGAAAAGCCACCAAGGGTAGGCAAATAACATAAAGCTACCCTCAACCCCTCGTTGGCGCGCGAGGATGTTCATAATAGCATTTACCCCGTAACCCAATATTGTGGCACCAACGATACCTAGGATTGCGCCGAAGAGAGACAAAAGTACGGCTTCTAACATAAACAGGGTACGCATATCTACCGAACGAGCACCAAGTGCCACCATTAGGCCTATTTCTTTAGTTCGCTCCAGTAAAGATATGGTGAGGGTGTTAAACATACCTAGAATAGCAATGATCATACCAATACCACCAAAACCGATCATCATGAGATTAAAATAACGGAAAATGGTGTTTATCTCGTCGACCGTATCGGCAGGCGATTGTGTTTCGAGCCCAAAGCTTTCAATTTGCGAACGGATCGTTTTAATGTCGTTTACATCTTTAACGCCAACCTTTAGCTGCGTTACAGCGTCGATACCACTCTGCCTGAAAACATCACTTTTTATAAACACTTCTGGGCCACCACCGGTGTTTATAACACCTACCACTTTAAAGCTACGTTTTAGAGCCGAAAGGTTACTTGACACTTTATTTAGAGGTACTTGAATATCTACCGTTCTTCCGAGTATTTCATCTGGTTGATTGGCTAAGCCAATGGCTTCAAGGGCAGATTTGTTCACAACTATGGGGTTTTCCTCTTTTGAGGTACTAGGTAGCTCGCCCTTACTAATATCAAGGTACGTTAGACGTTCGTACCCGCCGTCTATGCCATACACAATAGCGTCTGACTCACTATTGCTGAGCTTAAAACTACCGGGGTAGTAATAGGCTTTGCCAACTTTCTCAACATTAGTTATATCACCTATGCGCTGAGCAGTAATATCATCGAGCTTCACGATTCGTGAGTTAGAACTACTTACATCAACAGTCTTAATTGACTGATTACCAATTACTTCACTTGTGACGAGTTTTTGGAGACCTAAGCCAAACGACAATAAGAAATAAATAGCACCAATGCCAATAGCAATGCCAAATAAGGTCAGGGCAGTGCGCAACTTCTTACTCGTAAGGTTTCTGAAGGCGATAGTAAGCAAGATGGAACGCTGAACGGTGGCTTTATCATGAAACGAACGACTCACGGAGTACCACCCTTCTTGGCAAGGGCATGAATGCGTTTTTGAACATCTGCCAACAGCGTATCTACCGTTTTACTAATATCTGAGCGGTTTATCTCAGTCATCTTGCCATCTTGTACGCGTATCAGGTGATGGGCGATGGGTAAGTATTCCATGTTATGCGTCACCAGAATAACTGTCTTGTGATGTACCTGCTGCAGTTCTACAAAGAGATCCATAATAATATCTCCGTTGGTGCTGTCGAGATTACCAGTAGGCTCATCGGCAATGATTACTGGGGGATCATTTACAATACCCCGGGCGAAGGCGATCCGCTGCTGCTCACCACCAGACAAAAGAATTGGGTACTTATTGGCATATGATTCCATATGAACACGTTCTAGTGCTTGATGTGCTAATCGATGAGCTTCGGCTTTAGTAGCTCCTAAAAAGTACTGGGGTAGGGCCACATTCTCGAGTACCGTGAGGCTTTTTACCCAGTAGTTTGTCTGGTACACAATGCCGAGTTCATGCGCCCGAAAGTACGCGAGCTCGTTTTGTGTTTGGCCATACACATCTTTGCCAACGTAATGTAGTACACCTGCTGTGGGTGCTTGCAAGCCACTAAGTATGTTTAGTAAACTTGATTTTCCACTACCGGAAGGCCCAAATATGATGGTTATTTGCCCATGAGGAATAGTTACGTTGCCGGGCTGAACAGCCGTAACTTCTTCGGTGCCAACCATAAACTTTAAAGAAATGTTCTTGGCATCAAATGTGTTCTGTTTTGCTGTGTTTGCCATAAATTAGAACCCAAACAGTGATTTTAGCGTGTTAAATACTACCGTAAGCGCGTTGTCGGAGGCACGACCAACAATAACCGTCTGAATGTCGCCCAAGCCTTGGTTCTTGGCGCCGTCGCTTGAGACAGGCTGAACACTAAAGACTCGAGAGGTTGGCAGGGAAGAGATAATAACAATATGTTCGGTGGTTAATCGATTGTCTTCAGCGGTTTTGCTATTAAAGGTGGTTGCTTCGGAACCTTCTGTATAAGCAACCTGGCTGGTTGCTGGCTCGTCGGTTCGCCACGACACCACAATTTGCCCACGTGCCTCGGAACCGGCGCCACGCACCGACGATTCAACCGTTATATCGCTGATCTTAGGTGGTCGTGTGTCAAGTGCCGTACGGAAAGCCTGACGATCTGAAACAGCTAGATTGCCGGCCCCATCTCGGCTCTGGGCAACAAGCACATATTCACTATCGTCACGTAAACCACGGAGTATTACTTCGTGCTGCGTGGTTAATTGTGATGTTTGTTGTTCTTGTGGTGGTTGATTAACAACAGAGTAGGTGACCTGGGTAGTTGACGGAACATTAGTGTCCCATGTAACACGCTGTGTACTGGTTGGCTCACCAACAACAGGCTGGAAGCGTAGGTTACTGATACGTGGGCTTTGAGGTGTCTGGAAAGAAGCAATACTACCACGATATTCTGAGCCCTCTGCGTCGACTGCTGAGATCATGAAGTAATACTTTGTGCCATCAGTAAGGCCATCTAGACGAACTTGGTAGGTTGATTCGGCAGTAGAGGTGTTTATCTCCTTATAGCCACCAAATGAGTCAGTGTTGCCGTAGTACACGAATGCTTTCGTGGCTCCTTTGGTCGTGAAGCCAACTGTAGCACCGTTAAGCGAAATGTTGCTAGCCGACACCTCTTTAATGACAGGAGCAGGGGAAGTGGTAAATGTTTGTTCCTGGCTCGTACCGGTATTACCGTCTTCGTCGGTCCATTTCACGCGGTAATAGTAAGTAGTACCTGGCGAAAGGTTATCCAGACTAATCTCATGGGCAGCTACCTGGTTTGAATTACCTACTTCAGATGAACCATATTGACCACTCTTGGTTCCGATGGCAATCTTGGAATCGCTGGCACGATCAGTGCCCCAGCTCACTACGGCACGTCGTGTTGTTATGCCAGATACTTTGGGCGTACCTACCAGCTCTGCAGGACTCGTGAACTTACCCGTTGGCAACTCGCTCACAACTGAACCATGAGCTCCACAGTTATTAGTATTATCACAGGCAGTAACCCGATAGTAATACGTTTGTTGGGCAAGGTTAGCATCGATATAGGTCGTACTCGAGCTGGTGCCCACCTGACTGAACGTATTATTGTCGGTTGAGCGATAAACCCGGTAGCTTGATACACCTGCGCCCGTAACCGCAGGTTGTTCCCAGGTGAGTGCTAAACGCCAATTGCTAGTGTTCTTAATAGATACGTCAACAATATCTGTGTTGAGTGGTATACCTGGTGCGGTCGTGTTGGCAGTAAAGTTGACCGAGCTGTAGCTGGCGTAATTTATATTGTTTGATTCATCACGGGCAACCACGTACATAGTGTTTGCTCCCGGTTGTGTTGCGTAAGCTCCCAGCGTAAGTTCGGTCGAGCCGGCAGCTGTAAACACACAGTTAGAAACTGTTGGCAGAACATTAACGGTATAACAGTAGGTTATTTTTGTTTCGTCACCCACAAATGTGGTGGGAGCATCCCAGTTAAAGGCAAAGGCATTCTGTGTGTTTGTAGCGGGTGAAGCAACCAAATTGTTTGGCTCCGAAGGAGTACCATTAGTGTTTATCTTCAACGTTGCAGTGGTGTAGGTAGTTGTGTAATTACCCGCGTTATCCCATGTACGGAAGTATATGGTGTTTATGCCGTCTGTAAGGTTATTGTGGTCTGGCGTCGGTATGGTGTTATAGCTACCATCATTAGCGAGCAAGTCACTACTGTCGCCAATACCCGTATGGCTGTCGCCGTACCAGGTGCCACTCGCACCAATGCGGTACTGCAAGCCAGCAACTCCTGAGTTAGTATCTGAAGCCGCACTTCCACCGGCAGTTTGCCAGGTCAGCTCTACATCTTTGGTATTTATAAAGCCAGAAGGTGCCGTTATAAAGCCCGGATTAACAGGTGGGGTATTGTCGAATTTAAAAGCAAACTGTTTCGAGTTATTTGAAACATTTCCAGCTTTATCAATAGTACGCAGCGATACATAGTAACTGCTTGAACTGCTCGTAAGCGGAGACGCCATGATACCCGCCGTAGCTAGGTCAAGACTCGTGCCACTAACTACAAATGGGCAATGACCACCGCCATCGGCTGGACTGTTGCCAAGCAAGCCCTTGGTAGTAGTTGGATCGGCAGTTTGATCACTGCCAATATAGGCACAGTAGCCGTACACGCCAGACTTAGCGTCGCTACCTGCATCCCATGTGAAATAGGGTGATGAACTGTTTATCCAGGCGTTTTCGCTAAAGCCATTACCGCCATTGGACATATAGGCATTGATAGTGGTTGGGTTACTCGACGGTAAGCCATTGTCGGAGGTAGAATCAGCACTAACCCCGTCGAGTGCCACTCGCTCCGAACCATTGCCACTAAAGATTGCTTGCCAACGCAAGCCCTTGAACGTAACAGGAAACGTGTCAAAATGAGCAGTCACTATTGCTGTAGTGTTGGCCTGACCAGTGTTGGCAGAAGTTGACCACGCAACACCATCCCAATACAGCCAACTTGTACCGTCGTCGTTAGACAAACGATACGTAACGTTACCACCGTTTGGTAACTGGGTATGGCTTAGTGTATCCCAGTGCCATACGCCACTCGTGCGTATACTATTTGCGTTCGAGATGGTTTGTGCGGAAGTTGCGTAGGGAGTGGTTGTAAAACTACTACGGTTTATGTTACTGAGCCTGATTTCATCGAGTGAACCACTAAAGCGTGACTGTGCCCGGCCAGCCTCGCGACCGCCATAGCCTGCACCAACTAATAACGGCCGAGCAGAAGTATTCACAGTAATTGACTTATTGACCGAACCTACCTCTGAACCGTCAACATACAGTTTTGCCACACTACCGTTATACGTGGCTGCAACATGATGCCAGTTGGTGTCAAACGACGAAGTAGAGCTTTGTACGAAGGCATTGTCTCCCCACGCCCATACTGTGGCATCTGAGTTCGCCGTGAGCCCCGTACCAACATACAACTTACCTTTATAGGCACTAAAAGACTCAATTTCTTCTATTGTACCTGACCAGCCCGAATTTATACCGCTACCACCAATTTTGGTCCAGGTAGCACCATCCCACTGCCAGACCTCGCCATCACCAGTCGAGTTGCCGAGTCCGGCATACAAATTGCCGTTATATGAAGCAATAGTACGTACTCGTTCATACGTACCAGCACTCCAGCTGCTATTTACACCGTCACCGCCTATCTGAGTCCAGGTGGTGCCATCCCATCGCCAAATCACGGCTTGTCCGGTAGTATTTCCTAAACCGACATAAATAGCATTATTGTAGGTAGCCATTGACTCAACAGTTATATATGAGGCAGACCAGCTACTATTAACCGAATCGCCGCCAAATTTAGTCCAGGCGGTGCCGTTCCATTGCCACACTTCGGCGTCGCCGGCACTCCGACCAAGACCAGCGATTAGCTTGTCGTTATAAATCGCTAGTGCGTACACATTTTCGGCATAGTTGGTCCAGCCACTATTCAGGGAATCGCCACCGATTTTGGTCCACGATGAACCATCATAACGCCAGACCTCACCATCATTAGCACCAGCCCCGAGGCCAGCATACAAATAACTTGCATCTGCGGCTAGGGAATCAACCTCACCGTAATGGCTCGCCAAAAAAGCCCAACTACCATTTGCACCGTCGCCACCTACTTTTGTCCACGTAGTGCCATCCCAAGACCAAACTTCAGCGTCGTTATCTGAAGCACTCGCGGTACTACCTAAGCCAACATACAACCGACCCTTATAACTAGCCATACTCGTGATTTGTTCATAGGTATTTGGTGCCCAGCTGCCATTTACCCCTTGGCCGCCAACTACTTCCCACGTAGAACCATTAAACCGCATAACGACAGCGGCGGCTGTGGTATTCCCTAAGCCAGCATATAAGTAATCGCCCTGGGCTTGCATAACCTGCACAGCCGACAAACCGTAAAAGCCCCAGCTCTTATTTACAAAGTTACCGCCCGTAAGATCCCAGTTTGATCCGTCCCAGCTATAGGTCCAGCCACTTCCACCTGTATCGAACGTGCCGGCAATAAGTTTGGTGCCATCCCAAAGGAGGGTATTAACACTGTCACCCCAAGCAGATTGCCAACTATTATTTAGGGAATCACCACCAATCTGAGTCCAAGACGAACCATTGTAGCGCCACACCTCTCCGTCTCCATTGCTTGTGCCTAAGCCAGCATAGAGGTTGGTACCATCGTAACCAAACGCCGTTACTTGTTCGTAGGTAGTGTCGGCCCAGCTGCTATTAACTGTATCGCCTCCGATTTTGGTCCAAGTGGTGCCGTTCCAAGCCCACACTTCGGCATCGCCGGCACTGTCACCAAGGCCCGCGTATAGTGTGCTACCAAAGTAACGCAGTGATCGAACCGTCTCAATAGTAGTATCCCAACTACTGTTGAGGGAATCGCCACCGATTTTGGTCCAAGTGGTGCCGTTCCAACGCCATACTTCTGAATCGCCAGCAGTCGTACCCAAGCCAGCATAGAGGTTAGTGCCATCATTGGTAATGCCACCTACTATTTCATAATTGGTGGTCCAACCACTGTTTACGGAATCGCCACCGATTTTGGTCCAAGTGGTGCCGTCCCATGACCAGACTTCGGCGTCGTTGGCGCCACTTCCAATGCCTGCGTATAGCTTGCCACTATAATAGTCGAGTGTCCAAACCTGTTCGGCATAGTTAGTCCAGCCGTTATTAAGGGAATCGCCACCGATTTTGGTCCAAGTGGTGCCGTCCCATGACCAGACTTCGGCGTCACCAGTACCGGTGCCGAGACCAGCATATACATGAGTACCGTCATTGGCTAATGCGTACACACCCTCGTAGGTTTGAGCAGTCCAACTATTATTTATTGAATCTGGGCCACCACCGATTTTGGTCCAAGTGGTGCCGTCCCATGACCAGACTTCGGCGTCACCAGTGGTGTTGCCAATGGCTGCGTAAGTTTTAGTACCCATCTTAGTAAGTGCATTGACCGACAATTTGCCGTTGGCATCCCAGCTATTATTAATGTCATTTCCACCAACTTGGCTCCAAGTTGACGCGTTAGCATTTGCTAACTCATAGGTTAGTTTGCCAGTTTCGTTGTCGTAATACAGCTGGTAGTCTCCCTTATCTACAATCTGCTGTCGTCGATCGTGACTGTTATTACTAAAAGCTGAGCCAAATTTTGTCCATGCTTCAATAGTTTGCGTTTGCCCTAAGCGCAAGCTTGCCGAGTCGGGCGCAGACAGCTGGTCGCTTGTCCCATTTATAGACACCGCGTTGTTCAAATTGCCTGTAGTAAAAGAACCCCCCGATAACGTAAGGTTGTTAGCGTTGGTCGTAGCATCAGAGGCTAGCGCACCACCACTTTCGTCGAAGTGGTAGAGTGCTGATGTATTTGCATCTGTGGCGTAGTTTTGCGCTTTTAGTCGAGCTACACCAGAGGTTACTTCTATACCACTGTCGTAGGTGTAATCTGATGGAGTATTAAAATCCCAAGTATCATTAAGGTCCGGTAAGGCGAAAATGCCTGGGCGAAAGGCAAACATCAACACCAACGTAATTATTAAGGCTCGTGAGGCGTATGTAATTGATCGGCGTTGAGCTGGACCTTGTAACTTTTTTAACTTAGGAAACCGTTGAACAAGTTTGGTGGTAACGGTGTTTATAGCAGTAATAAAGTACTTATACACCGTGTAGTACGTGCGTATAACATAAGTTTTTACTCTCTTTACATGTGGCTTAGCGAACAAAATAATGACTGCTACGTACTTACGTACTGCAATCCAAAATCCACGGACCCAATTTACCCTCTTTATTCTATTCACAATACGTTGCCGCTATCACCTACAAGTATACCGCATATGCTCTAAACGCCCAATACCGTTACCCATATCAAAGGCCTTTTGCAAAATTCATCACAAGTGTTTACTTTTACCCCTTGCATTGGGTAGAATAGCATCTGTGTTAAAAAGTTAGTCGTCGTAAAGATATTCCCGGGTAGCTCAATG
>CAYMZG010000005.1:0-96856 GCA_964394925.1 uncultured Candidatus Saccharibacteria bacterium
CAACCTCTTAAAAGCCCGCGGACTCAAAGTCAATCTCCAAAAATGTGATCCATATTTAAACGTCGATGCTGGTCTCTTGAACCCTCGTGAGCATGGCGAGTGTTTTGTAACAAAAGATGGCGCCGAGACCGATCTGGACCTTGGTCACTATGAACGTTTCATTGATGAAGAACTAACTAGCAGCAGTAGCCTCATGAGTGGCCGCGTGCTACTAAAGCTCATTCAAGATGAGCGAGCAGGTAAGTTCGATGGTGACGATGTACAGATTATCCCGCATGTTACGGGTGCTATTCAGGACTGGATTAAGAAAGCGGGCGAAGGCTTTGACGTTCACATTGTCGAAATCGGCGGCACCGTGGGTGACTATGAGTCGTTATCGTTCATCGAAGCAATCCGCGAACTTGGCGTAAAGGTCGGGCTCGAAAACTGCGTATACATCCATGTGGTGTACTTACCGTATCTGGGTGCCAGCAACGAAACCAAGACCAAGCCAGCCCAGAACTCGGTACGTGAACTACGTGGCCTGGGAATCGCCCCTGACATTTTGGTTGGGCGCAGTGAAAAACTGGCAAACGGTGGCGTAAAGAAGAAATTGAGCCTATTTAGTGGTGTTTCAGAAGATGCCATCGCGCTGTTGCCAAACGCCGATAGCATCTACGAAGTTCCACTTACTCTTGAAGATACCGGTATCGCTGATGTAATTACCGAACACCTTGGCCTGAAGGCCAAGAAGCCCGATCTAAAAGATTGGCGCCAAGTTGTTAAACAGGCGACCAAAAAGCACGACAAGACATTGAACATTGGCTTTATCGCAAAATACATGGACAACACGGATACGTACATGTCCGTTTTTGAAGCTCTCAAGTCGGCTGCGTGGCACAATAACGTTGGTATTAAGATTACCTGGATTGATGCCTCAGAGTTTGACACGCCAGGCGCCGATGTGCAGGCAGCGCTAGCTGGTTATGACGGCATCGTCGTACCTGGTGGCTTTGGTCAGCGTGGGCTGGAAGGTAAAATTAAGGCCGCCCAATATGCACTTCGGGGAAATGTGCCGTATCTTGGCTTGTGTCTGGGCCTCCAGATGGCCGTATTGGCTGCAGCGCGCAATGCCGGTATCGCAGATGCTACCACCTTTGAGCTCGACCCGAATGGCAAACACCTGCTTATTAACACTATGGCTGACCAGAAAGATAAGTTACAAACTGGCGGCACGATGCGCCTCGGTGATTACCCATGTACCCTCGAGAAAGGTAGTCTCGCCGCAACATTGTATGGGCAAACTAAGATTGTTGAACGACATCGTCACCGCGGTGAGTGCAATAATGAGTATCGTGATCAATTCGAGAGCTGGGGCATCAAAGCGAGTGGCATTAACCCCGACAACAACCTCGTAGAAGTGATTGAGGGCCTCGATCATCCATTCTTCCTGGCCAGCCAGTTCCACCCTGAGTTTAAATCACGTCCAAATCGACCACATCCGATGTTCCAAGGCTTCATTGCCGCAAGTTTGCGTGAGCAACGAAAATAGGGTAGCATAAGCTATATGGAGGCACACTGAAATGGATAACAAAAACCCCAAGAAAATACTTTTAGTTGAAGATGATGACGCACTGGCCAGTGTGTATCAAACCCGTTTACAGGCTGAAGGCTTTGACATTCGCCGCGTACCAAATGGCGAAGACGCTCTCGCAGCTGCCCTCGAATACAAACCAGACCTTATCTTGCTCGATGTCATGATGCCCAAAGTCAGTGGCTTCGACGTATTAGACATTTTGCGCAACACACCCGAAACAGCCAGCGTTAAGGTGGTGATGCTCACCGCACTTAGCCAGGACAGCGACAAAGAGCGTGCCGAATCGCTTGGTGTCGACGATTACCTCGTAAAATCTCAAGTTGTGATTGCCGACGTAGTTGAGCGAATTAAAGCACATCTCGGGCTCTAAACCCCGTAAATAGCCACATATCGACCTCTGTTGAGTATTGACATTTACTCAATAATACTTTAAAATACTCCTGATTATGAATAAGGTAGAGAAAGCTGTCGTTAGTGGCATAGCTGGCCTGTCGGTAATGGGCATTGGCTTGGCTGGTGGTGTACACCCTGAAATTAGTGCTGCGGCCATTGAGACATGCGCCACAGATTTAGGCCAACCAAATCTTCACGAAATACCATTAACGTGTTTTAACGGTACACAAACAGTTTTTGACACCAAAGAAGAGGGTCACTTGGCAGTTTCTCGTTCTGGTGAAGCGCCTTTTCCTGTTACCGAACAAAAATATCTGCTACTTTCACCAGATGAATACCGTCACCGTGCCTATGAGCTGAAGATGAATAAAGAATCGCAGGCCTTGCTTCAAAAACTTGCTTCAGTGGCATTTGGCGTGGGGGTAAGTGGCATTATGTATTACGAATGGGCAATAAATACGCCCGAACACCGTTTCAGAAAAGCTGCCGACCAAAACCCTTCAATATAATAAATTGACAATATCATAAAAATATGATAGTTTATTAGGTGTAAACCTAAAAAACATACATGTCAGAACAAACACCTAATCAACTGTTGCATCCACCCGTACAAGAAATGCAGGAACATCGGCACCAAAGCCAACTTGTTGGTGAATTAAGGGAATACCGTGCTGAAATGAAGTTTGAGGAAACAACACGCGTTGCCAAGCAAATTGTGGAGTATGCTGGTGGTGGCGTTGAGAGGGAAATGGATGCCATGTTTCGTGAAAGTAGCCACGAAGATCCTGTGCTGGAGGCTGCACAACATGGCACAGTTCGTATGGCAACTCCCTTAAACAGCCCAAATAGTCGTCGATTACTTGGTCTGGCGGCATCTGCGGTTGGTAAAGAGCCAGATGGATTTTTGAAAGAGATAACCAAACAAGAACAAGGAACTCAATTAACTGTCGCTATTGGCCAAGGTGTTGGACTGGAGATCAACGCCGTAACGCCACGCAGTGGTGATGTTGAAGCTCGAATTGCCGTAGATTCCTCAGTTCCGCTAGAGGTTCGCCAAGCGACACTCGAAGCGTTTAGCTCGAAACTAAAAGAAATGCAGGCTGCGAAGGATGCTAGCGAAGAGATTAACGCTATGCTTGACGCGGGCTCAACCGAGGCATATGCATCAACTGTTCTTAAGTTCAGCGATAATCCTGATGACATTGCTGCTTATATTTCGTACTCGACACTCCGTGGTACGATCCAGTCACCCTGGGAAGATACGAAGTTAGCCCGAGCCCGCCAGCAGGCAATCGAGGCGGTATATGATTTGCCATACCATTACCCTGGAGAGACTGAAGTAGGTAAACAGGCGGGCATGTACTTTGATGAGAATGGGAAACTATTAAAGGTGTTGCTCCCAACTGGCAAGCCCGGTCTTTACTTGGGGCTTAAATCGGCCAACCCCGAATCGTCGGCGGATTTATCAGAGCTTCCGTTGCAACTAGGCGTGGAGATAGATGCCGAACAGGTTTACGGTGAGCCGGACTACAACCAACGCATTCACGAAGGTGTTACGCCATTCATTGAGACGGAGGCAGCCCAAGAATTATTGTCAGCTTTTGAGCACGTTGGGCTTACTCCTACCAAGCATATTCGAGATACTTTTGCAGAGGTTGCAGGCTTGGAAAAACGCTACGGCCATGGATACGCTGAATTAACACGCGAGATAGCAAAGTGTGTGAATAATCGTGATCGATCTCTCAAAACAATCTTTGAGAGTGAAGGTGATGACGTGGCCCAAAAAATACTACAGCTTGGCCCAGCCAATGACCCGGCGGCAAAAGTAGTACACGACCTATTGGTCGATGTTGTAGATCGTAAGCAGCCCGACGGTACTATAACTGAGCTTCCAATGTCGGCACATGAAATACGCATACGTGACGGCTCATGCAAAGATGCCGAATATTACGTAAGTGACGGCGGCGTGATTAACGATGAAGCAGGCGAGCCACTGTTCGTGCGTTCTACCTACCATCGACCATCAGTTATGACTATGCGCCCAACTTTGTTGAACGGCGTGCGTTTACCGGCCGGCTCCTTGCTAGCAGTTGAGGATGATGGCTATGTGTTTATGCGCATATTGAGTTTTGCATTTAATGAAAATGAAGCCTTGCACGTATTCGGTGCGCAGGAAGCCGAAAACCGGATGAACAGCCAACACACCGGCTTGCATGATAAGCTCCAAAGCCCCGCCGCATAATTGACTACAAGTAAATTATATGATAAAGTATACATAAGTTATCTAAAAACAAAAACATGACACACGAAACTCCCACCGCAATCATCGATCACGTTCCAACTGCGAGCGAACTTCAACGTGATCCACGTTACGCTGACAGCTCAAGTATACGCGGGCAATTAAAGGAGCAATGGGGTATAAATACCGAACAAGATGCAATGGCGCTCAACGTACTGGCGGGTGAGCTGACTTTTGCTGAGCCTACTGGTGACCGACTCAAGTCACTCTACGATGTATCGCGCCATGTTGGCGACGCGTTAATTGCTGAGGTGCCACAATTTGGGGGTGGGGCAAGGAATCTACTTGATCGAACACGCTGGGAAGCTCGCCCGCGGACCTTCGCTGAAATAAGCGAATATCACAAAGGCTCGGCCTCGGGTACTCATAACGAAGAGCGGCGTGAAATGACGCAAGACCTACATGGGATGCGCCAGATCTCGAGCGATCTATATGAACGTATGAAGAATGAAGGGATGCCACTCGCTGACATCACACATGCCTCCCTAGCGGTATATTTATCGACGGCTGCGCACGAAAGTGGTCATGCTATTCTCTCGGGGATTAGCGCTATGGAAAAATCAGTACGGCCGAATGATGGTAGGTTGCTCGCAACCTCAATGTTTTTAGCCAAACATCCAGAAATTGGTTTTACGGGTGACTGGGAGCAAGATGTACTCGCGCACGAAGAGCGCTTTGCGGAGGGCTACGCACAAATGGTGCTGACGGAAGCTATGAAGACACTCGGTTACTCAGATGAAGTAAACGGCAAATTATCTGAACTGCTAGCACCAATCGTTACAGACAATAATGAGTGGGAGAAAGGCTACGCAGCACCACTGTCTAAAGAGGCATTGGCTGCTCAGTTGTCTGAAATGGATGAGATTTTTGAGCGCGGCGAAACTTTGACTCTGCCCACCGAAACAGCCTGGATGGAGGCCGTGACTGCCCAACAACTCGAACCAATACGTGACTATGTACATGGACAAGCCGAAGCGGCTCAGCCCCAGAGTGAGCTGCATGCCAAGCGTCCCCGCTTATTGAGACGAATCGGACAAGCCATGTTGCAACGCACCACTACGAAACCCAAGTAATCCCGGGTCGCTAAACAGGGCATATTTGCGTTATACTAGCTACATTAAGAGGGTTCAAATATGTCTGAAACGGATCGGTTTGATAAGCTTACGCCAGAGCAAAGGCGAGAAAAACTAAAGTTGATCGCTGAGGGACTCGGTAGTAGCAGCCTGTTTGATGTCGAACGGCAGGTAGCGGGCACAGAAACAGACATGGCGCATGCGGATGCAGCGTCGCTCCCGCTAGAATCGACCGGACAGCCCATTTCTCATGTCGAATTGGCCGAATCACCAGACAGCCTACAACCATTGCCAAAAAGACGATAACCATAACAATATTGACATATTACAAATAAAGTAGTACTATGTTATTAGTAGGTTACAAACAAAAAATGGCAACAAAAGAAAAATTTCAGATCCAACCTTCGGTTGAAACCAGTCCACTTAGTAAACGACTAGCTCGGACTATCGGTAGAAGTGTTCTTGAAGAGCAGCAGCGCCGACATGGTCGTGAAAAGCTCATTGCCCAATTACAAGACAAGGTCAGTGAGCTCGATATGACCGAGCAGGGGAAGGGCGCGAATAAGTTGAATGCACTTTTGCTTGAAAATGCCGAGACCGGTAACCCACCAATGATCTTTATAAAGACTTCAGAAAAGCCCAGGGATGCGGTTGATGTAGCATTCGGCGACAAAGACTTCTCGGGCAAGAATATTGTTGCCGTAAACGATGAGGCCCAGATTGGGCAGTATGAACTCAAGCAATTACAAACTGCTTATCCAGATGGACTTACACTAGTAGGACGAGACAGCGGTTTGGCAATTAATTATGCAGATTACGAGCAATTACTGCGCCCAACTGACGCAGTGGTTGCATTGCACGAAGCTCCTATAGAGCCGGTCGAACAGATCGAGCAGCAATAATTATTCGACAGTAACTTCGGTGCGCGTAACGGTTTTGCCAGTGAAAAGGCGAACCTTGCGAGTGGCATACTGGACCACGCCATCTTTGGCGGCGTGAATAGTGAAGTTGCGAGAAATATAGGTGCCAACGCCAGGGCGCTTGGTCATACCAGTTTGGCGAACGATAACTTGGCCAGCGCGGACTTTTTGGCCACCAAACAGCTTAACACCGAGCCGCTGCCCGGGACTGTCATGAACGTTTTTACTTGATCCGCCAGCTTTGACGTGTGACATAGATTAGATCCTTGTTAGTACTACTAGTTCGCGTGCGACGATTTGCTCGGGTCGGTGATAGACCAGGTCTTTTACCTCCACATGCGAAAATACCGTACGAGTATACCCCAATTCCTCTAGAGAATCAAGCACTTTAAGGTGTTTGAAGCCATCTCGCCCATAGCCGCCAACGAGGCTACCTGTTTTCCAGGCCGGCACCGCAATGCACATACGAAAGCCCGGCTTAGTTTGCCGGCGTACATTTTGTAGAAACTTGCGGTGAATGGTGTCGACATCTTGTATAACTTTATTCAGAACCTCAGGGGCCGGCAGGGCACTAAAAGGGCGGCCGAGATAGGTCTCGCAAGCGATGGTGTCGAAGCTTTGCCACCTAAAATCAGTGGCGTCACCTGTTTCAAGCAGGTACGTACGATTTGCGAGGTTGTATTGATCACCGAGCCAATCAAGATTGACACGGGAATAATCAATCATGCGTTCCTCAAGGTCGGTGCCGTAGGCGTCGTAGCCCATGAGTAGGGCTTCTTGCAGAACAACACCGGTACCACAGAAGGGGTCGAGTAGTTTACGCCCGCTCGTATCAGCTAGGTTCACGATAATCTGAGCTAATTTTGGCGGTAGCATGCCGACCCGAGCGTCTCGTTTGGGTCGTTTTTGATCACGGGCGGCGTAGGCGTCAATATCTTGAATGGCTACTGTTTGCCCGATGTAGGTGTGTCGACCATGCTTCACGAAAATGAGCTCCCAGCCACGAGGGCCAGTGAGATTATTGTGTAGAACCTGGGCGCTCGAAAGTTCCGCGGTCTTGTTGGGCACCACACGCACTGAACGGCCATGTGCACGAATAACTTTTTTTACCTCGAGGGCAGTGGCATTAATTCGCTTCGGATTGGCCGATAATCCATATACGCTGAGGCCAATATCCATTTTGCCATCGGGCAGGTGATCGGTGTGCGGAGCGACATTCTGTATGAGCCATTTTTCGAGAGAGCCCCATTCGGTGGTATCTTGCACCGTGAGCAGCTTAGCAAGTTTTACTGTGCCCCCGAGCCGAGCAAAAGGGATAGTGCCAGGGTCGGTATCAACCAGGGCGGCTTGAGCGCCGAGCGGCGTAACAGCTTCACCAAAGAGGCTTCCCAGTTCAGCAAGGCCAAGAGCGGGTTGGCGGCCAAGGATGGCGATTGATTGCGTCATGGCTTTAGTATACCTATAATAGGCGGAATGAGTGAAAGTCAGCGACGACGACGCTGGAAAATAATTCTTACTGTTGTGACGTTTTTGGCCTTAGTTGGCTTAGCCTTTGCGGTTCGTAAGCAACTCAAGCAAACCGTCGATAACTTGGCAACCGTGAACGCCTGGTGGGTACTCATGGTGTTGCCGCTTGAACTACTTAATCACTTTTCGTATGCCAAGCTATATCAGGGTATGTTCAGGGTGTTGGGCGAACGATTCCGCACACGCTCCATGTTTCGCTTGAGTTTGGAAATGAACTTTGTGAACAGTGTCTTCCCGAGTGGCGGTGTGAGCGGGTTTTCTTACCTTAGCTTACGCCTGAAGAATGAAAATATCTCGACCGCCCAAGCAACTATTGTTCAGCTGATGCGCTTTATTTTAGTGTTTGTGGCGTTTCAGATCATGCTGGTTATGGGGCTCATCATGCTGGCAATTGGCGGGCAGGCTAATAACTTTCTCATGCTAGTGGCTGGCTCACTGGCAACACTCCTCATTGTTGGTACGTTCTTTATGGCGTATATCATTGGTAGTAAGCAGCGTATTAACGCGTTCTTTACCACGTTTGCACGCTTTATTAACCGCGTTATACATTTGTTTCGCCGTAATAATCCAGAAACAATCAGCATTGAGCAGGCCAAGCATACCTTTAATGAACTACACGAGAACTATATGCACATTCGGCGCAACCTTGGTGTGCTGAAGCGACCATTGTTTTTTGCTCTAGCCGCCAATCTAACCGAGGTGGGCGCTATTTATGTGGTGTACCTGGCATTTGGTTCGGTGGTTAACCCGGGAGCAGTGATTTTAGCCTACGCAGTGGCTAACTTTGCCGGGCTTGTGTCGGTGTTGCCAGGAGGTGTTGGTATTTATGAAGCGCTCATGACCGCAGTGTTGGCTGCGGGCGGCGTGCCAGCCTCGATTAGCTTGCCAGTAACAGTTATGTACCGCGTCGTTAACATGACAGTACAATTGCCGCCAGGCTATTACTTCTACCAGAAGAACTTACATGCCACTACTCCTGCTGAGATGGCTAAAGAAGCCATCAAGCTCGAAAAGTAAGCCCCGTTTTTGGGGCCAGGCTATGTTAGAGTTAAGGCATGGATGAGATGGTTTTTAGCCCCTCAGAATTTGTTGGTGTACTCAATCAAACACTCGACTATGCCTATCCGGTGGTGAGCCTGGAGGGTGAGCTCGCTAACGTGCGCGTGAGCCGCGGCAAATGGGTGTATTTTGATATTAAAGACGACAATGCCAGTGTGAAATGTTTTGGCACAGTGTTCGTTTTGCCGGGTCCGATTGAAGAGGGCATGATGGTGTGCGTTTCGGCTTCGCCGCGATTGCATCCATTGTATAACTTTAGTCTTAACCTTCAATCAGTTCGTGCGGTTGGTGAGGGTAGCTTAAAGCGCGCAGCAGATTTGTTGACGCAGAAGCTCACCAAAGAAGGGCTGTTTGATGATTCGCGGAAACGCCCCATGCCGTACGCCCCACAAGCCATCGGGCTCATAACAT
This sequence comes from uncultured Candidatus Saccharibacteria bacterium, assembly GCA_964394925.1. Classification (GTDB taxonomy): domain Bacteria; phylum Patescibacteriota; class Saccharimonadia; order Saccharimonadales; family CAYLGV01; genus CAYLGV01. Next base: position 9,259 of record CAYMZG010000005.1, read on the forward strand.
CCAGGGAGTCGGCAGCCTACCATGACTTTATAAAAATACTGAACGAGCGGTGGGGTGGTATGCGGGTTATTCACCATGATGTGCAGGTGCAGGGCGAGCAAGCGGTTACGGATATTGTTCAAGCTATTGAGCACCTCAATCAATTACCTGAGCTTGAAGCGGTGGTAATTACCAGAGGTGGCGGCAGCGCCGATGACTTAAGCGTTTTTAATACTGAACAAATTGTGCGTGCGGTGGCGGCTAGCCGCATGCCAACATTAGTGGCAATTGGCCACGAAGTAGATATGAGTTTGGCTGAGATGGCTGCCGATATGCGCGCCAGCACCCCGAGTAACGCGGCCCAGTTACTAACTCCAGATAAAAGACAGACTGTTGCCCAGCTGCGTGCTCAGAAGTCGGCCATGACAGAGTTGATACTGTCGCGCGTACAAGCCGACCGTGCGTCTCTATCTGAAGCAAGCAACACCATGCGGCACATGCTCGAGCGAGCCTATACTATTGCCGAGCAGACCATGATGCGCCAGCGCTCCTTACTCGAGGCACTTAATCCCCAGGCGGCACTTCGTCGAGGCTACAGTGTTATTAGATCAGAAGGGGCTGTTGTACGCTCGGCGAAACAGGTCAAGGTCGGCGACCACATTTCCATAACATTTCACGATGGTAGCGCGCAGGCGACCATAAACGAGGTACAATAACATTATGGCAACCAAGAAAACAAAATCATACCGAGACCTACAGACCGAGCTTGACAATGTGCTGAGCGAGTTGCAGTCAGCCGAGCTAGACATTGATCGGGCGCTAACTTTGTATAAACAAGGGCAAACCTTGATAACCGAACTCGAAACGTATCTGACCAACGCCAAAAACGAAATTGAGCAGCTGAAGAACTGATGTTTTGGACAATTCTTTGGTCAATGGCTGTCATCGTTTTTGCACTGTTTTCGTTTGTGATTGTGTTTGGCGCACCGTTTCTGCCCACGCTTAAGAGCAGGGCCCCAGATGCCATAAAACTTCTCGACCTAAAGCCAGGACAGACACTCGTTGAGCTAGGGAGCGGTGATGGCCGCTTATTAAAGCTGGCGGCTAAGCAGGGGGTTTATGCAATCGGCTATGAACTTAATCCGTTGCTGGTGATGTGGACCTATCTGACATGCTGGCGCTACCGTAAATACATTACCGTTCATATCGGTAACTTTTGGCATCATACACTGCCACCAACAGATGCGATCTATACCTTTTTATTAAATCCATACATGGAAAAATTGGATAAAAAGATTACTCAAGAAATTACTAAAAAAGTCAAACTGGTGAGTTTCACGTTTGCCATTCCAGGCAAAAAAGCTACAAAGGAAATCAATGGCATGCGATTATATGAATATAAGCCCTCCGCTCACTTGCGGTAACAGACACGAACGATTATCATAAGCAGTATGCAACCACAACAGTCGAACGGGCAGGTACCGGGTGGATCTCAATTGTACCCACCATATCAGGGGCCGCCAATCAATGCGGCCATGCCTGGATTGCCAGGACAGCCCGGTATGCCACAAATGCCCAAAAAGCGCCGTCACCATTGGGGCTTTATTATTACAATCGTCGTTTTGGTAATTCTACTGCTCTCTACAATTGGCTTCGCAGTCTGGTCCTACATGACAATGATCGACTATAAAGATAACAGCGATCAAAAGTCAGCCAAGGCGGTCGCGATTGCCGTGCAGAAAGAAGACTCCAAAAAAGACAAAGAGTTTTTGGAAAAAGAGAAGCAGCCTCTAAAACCATATTTGGGCCCAGAGACGTATGGAAGCATTAATATGCAATATCCAAAGACATGGTCTGGCTTTGTGACTGCCGCCGAGAAATCATCACTACCACTCGACGGTTACTTCTATCCAAACGTGGTGCCAGGCCTTCAGAGCGGCACAAACTTCGCAGTTCGTTTACAAGTTTCAGGCCAGTCGTATGATCAGGAAATGAAAACGCTCGAGTCAAAGGTGAAGAGTGGCAAGGTTACGGTAGCACCGATTGTATTACCAAATGTGCCTGGGGTTAACGGTTCACGTATCACGGGCGAGGTAAACCAAGGGCAGAAGGATGTGCTGGTAATGTTCCCGCTGCGTGACAAGACCATCAAGATCTGGACTGAAACGCCCGAGTTCTTGGCCGATTTTGACAATATTATTTTGCCCAACTTCAAATTTACTCCGTAAATAGCCGATAACCGTAAGTAGCACGGATAACTCGTTGGTTGCTATACTGGTAGTAATGATTGAGGGTGATCGTTCCAATTATCACGCGGCTGATCAGTTGCTAATCGCATTAGCTGAGCAGCTTAAAATGCCACTGCTTCAGATTGCGCGGTTGGCGGAAACAAATCACACAGCAAGTTTGCCGCATATCTCTGTTATTAGTGAGCACGCCTTGCGACTGGTTGATGCCTATGTGCAGGCGCAAACCCTTCTACAAACAGAGCTAATTCTCGAGCCCGTTACGACTGGGGCAGTTTTGTATGATGTCGCGCACGAGCTACAGGCATACGCTGATCACCACGACGTAACCATTGAACTTGACCAAAAGGGTACGGCCGTACCCGTGCTGGCACATCGAAAAACACTCAAAACACTACTTACTCTGGTGGCGTCCAGTCTCATTGAATCGGCGGGCGATTCGACTAATTCCTATAAGCGCCTGGTACTTGGGACGCATCGAGTTTCCCGGGGAACGGTTATTGGTGCTTTTAGCGCTGATGCCGAAGTCACACAACGTGCCCTACGTTTAACTCGCGAACTGCAGCTCGACACATCACATGCCGTAAGCGCTTTGGGCATGACAGGTGCCACTGCTTTGGCAATTGCCGACCAACTAAGCGGCCAGCTGGCGGCACCCTTAAAAGCCTACCGACATCGGAACCTTATGGGGGTTGGTGGCTTGCTACTGCCAAGTCGTCAGTTACAATTAGTAGTGTGAAGATACTTTTAGTTGAGCCCGACAAGGTGTTGGCAGGCACAACGCTGCACGAACTAGAGACGCGTGGCCACGAAGTGCGATGGGCTCGAAATGCCCAAACAGCCGTGGACGCTATAGATGCAGCTGAGCCTGATGTGATTGTGTTGGAGTTACAGCTTGGGCTGCATAACGGTATTGAACTGCTGTATGAGCTTCGCTCCTATCCGGAATGGCAGATAATTCCTGTGCTGCTATACACCATGAACCAGCGCGCCACTGAAGCAGATTTCGCGGAGACGCTTGAGCAGCTCGGAGTGCGAGGTGCGTATTACAAACCGAATGTAACCCCGCGTCAGCTGCACGATAAGATCACGCAACTTCAAACCGTATGAACCAGATTATTACCACGGGAATCGTGCTGGCTCGAACGAATTATCAGGAAGCCGATCGAATCCTGACTATCTTAACGCCTGATCACGGCAAGGTGCGAGCAGTAGCTAAGGGGGTGCGTAAGAGTCGATCTAAAATGGCTGCTGGTACTGAACTATTGAGTGTGAGTGAAATCGGTTTCATGCGTGGGAAGGGCGAACTCGCCACGCTTACCACTGCACGGCTACAAACGCATTACGGCGAGATTGTACAGCACATGGACCGTACCATGTATGCCTACGATGTATTGAAGCGGCTCAATCGGCTCACAGAAGATAATGCCGAATCTGACTATTTTGAGTTGCTGGTTGAGTTACTCGAAGCGCTAAACCAGCCCGAGTTTGAGCTTGAGCTTATACAGGTCTGGATGTTAACGCGTGTGCTGACTATCTCTGGGCATCAACCAGAATTGCAGCGAGACAATATAGGACAGGTCCTGGGCGCATCGAGTCATTACAGTTTTGATACCGAAGCCATGGCATTTTACGTTCATCCTGAAGGGCCCTACGAGCCCGGTCATATTAAGTTGCTGCGCTTATGTTGCAGTCAGCCACTCGAAAAAATAGCACGCATTGGTGGGGCGAGCTCCTACGCGCCCCCAATGGCTCGACTTCTGACTACAGCCAGTGCCATGCATTTACATGCATAAAGCCACGTTACTCGGGAGCGCGGAAAATGTGCAAGTGGCGGGTAGGCAGCCCACGTGGGCTACGTTGTTCGTCATTAACTAAGAAAGCACGTGTGTTTTCGGCGTCTGCTTTGTGTAGCAGCACCTCGGTTACTGGATCCTCGAAGCGTGACCATTCAGGAAGTTCTACAATCCGTTCGATGGTGCCATGTACATCAGCGCGGCGGGTTGGTACGAGCCATAAATCACGTGAATATTTACGACAGCCCCCGAAAGGGCTACCAAAGTTGGTCGCTTCACGTGTGACGAACCAGCCAAGGTCTTGCACCTCGCGCAAGCGTACTTCGCTTTCGGTTTGTGCAGCTGCTTCGGAATGAGCAGGCAGATGAGCGGTCGAACCGCTCAACAGATCGTTTACTCTTACTGTTTCTACTCGTGGCATGTTGTTCCTTTCAAATTAAAAAGAGCCCGGGCGGGCTCTTCGAGTTGCAAATATGTAGCAACGTCCCGCTAGGCGGTTTCCTCGATAATAATAATGCTGAGGTTTTGACGTGACATGATTCTATCATCTGCCCATTGGCCGATAATGTCAACAACGCCAACAATTCGTGCAATGGTCGCTGGCGAATTGCTATACTACATTCTATGAAACATCTCGTGGCACCGTCGGTAAATGTCTATGTACTGCAGCATAATAAGCTGATGCTTAGCCGCCGAGCCAATACTGGCTGGATGGATGGGTGGCTGTGTGCGCCAGGCGGTCATGTCGAAGTTGGCGAGACGCCACGGCAAGCTTTGGTTCGAGAAATTGAAGAAGAACTGGGTGTGACCGTTAAGCTGGAAGACCTTGAATTCTTATGCGTCGCGGCACGCAATACATCGCCCACCGAGTACGTTGCCTACGAATTTGTTATTTGTGACAAAAACTATGAATTCACGAATGCTGAGCCCGATAAGTGCAGTGAACTCGCCTGGGTCGATCTCGATGATTTACCAGAAGATATTATTGATGACTTCAGGCAGATTATTGAGCAAAGTCTCGTTGGCGGCAGCACCTACCTTGAACTAAACTACAAATAACGCATTGCTTGAGCGATATGCGTTGACTGCCGATACCCTGTTGGTAACGAATACGTCGCCAATCTGTTATAATCAACGCTAGTTATGACAAAAAAGACTACTGTTTCGATGGAAGATATTGTTTCGCTTTGTAAGCGCCGTGGCTTTGTGTACCAGGGAAGTGAGATCTACGGCGGTGAAGCGGGGCTCTACGACTTTGGTCCATACGGAGTTGAGCTTTTAAATAACATTAAGGCTTCGTGGTGGCGCACTAACGTTCATGCTCGAGAAGACTTTGTAGGGCTCGATTCGGCCATGTTTAAAAATCCTCGTGTATGGGAAGCGTCGGGGCACGTGGGTGGTTTTTCTGATCCGCTCGCCGAGTGCAAAAAGTGTAATACGCGCATTCGTGTCGATAAAGAACTTGAGAGGGTTGGTGTTACGGCCGACGAGAAAATGAGTGAACCAGAGCTTAACAAGCTCTTTGACGAAAACCGTGACAAGATCAAGTGTCCAAATTGTGGTGCTAAAGACTTCTCTGAAGTCAAAGCATTCAATCTGTTGGTTAAATCAAACCTTGGAGACTTTACCGGGAATGATGAACGACCTGTGTATTTACCAGGTGAAGCCTGCCAGGGGATTTACTTGAACTTCAAAAACGTCGTAGACACCACTCGTATGCGAATCCCGTTTGGTATTGCGCAGATTGGTAAAGCCTTCCGTAACGAAATCAGCCCACGTAACTTTTTGTTCCGTACTCGTGAGCTTGAACAAGCTGATACACAATTTTTTGTTCCTCCCCATGAAAACGAGGACGCCTATAAGAAGATTAAAGAGGACCGCTGGAATTGGTACGTTAAGGACCTGGGTATTCACGAAAAGAACCTACGATGGAAACAGCATGATAACCTAGTCTTCTATGCAAAAGATGCGTGGGACATTGAATACAATTTTCCAACATGGGGTTATGACGAAGTTGAAGGTATCCACGATCGAACTGACTATGATTTGTCTCAGCATGAGAAATTTTCGGGAACTGATCTGCACTACACCGATCCAAAGACAAATGAGTCATATATTCCGTGGATTCTAGAAACCTCAATGGGAATGGGTCGCATTTTCCTAACGGTTATGAGCGATGCCTACCAGGTAGAAGAACTTGAGAATGGTGACACACGCTCTGTACTTCGACTTAAGTATGATCTCGCACCTGTTAAGTGTGCTGTTTTTCCGCTGCTTCGCAACAAACCAGAACTCGTAGACAAGGCACGTGAAGTGTACCGTGAATTAAGCAAGCATATTATTTGTGAATGGGATGACAATGGCAACATTGGTAAACGTTACCGCCGACAAGATGAAATCGGTACACCATATTGTGTCGTTATAGACTTTGACACGCTCGAAGATGGTGCTGTTACGGTACGCGACCGCGACACAACCGAACAAAGGCGTGTTGCCATTGAGGCGCTTGCTGACACCCTGAGCACATAAGCATTAGTAGCACGCATAACATCGAATACAGTATAATCACGACATTATGTCTGAGACAGGTGTGCACCACTTTGAATATGCCGCAGATCGGAGTAGCTATTATGCATCGGCCCGAACTTGATCCGCCCACAATGGAAAATTATGATGACCTGAAAGATGCAATCCTCGAACTGTTGGATAAAGCTGGAGATGTGAAAGTTAAACCAATCAAAGATAACTGGGGGCTGTTCTTTTCTGTTGAGCGTTTGTATGCAGATTGTGATGTTTGGGCGTGGCCACTAACGATGGTGAAGTTCAGTGGTATTCTTACTACACTACCTGGTGGTGGCAAGATGACGCTTCGTTACCGTGAACTTGCATTGCATCCTGCTACCGAAAACAACTCAGTAAACCATGACTATATTTTACGATCTGAAGATGGGGAAATAACAGAGTACGGGCATGCGATTCATGCTGCCCCGGTGCTTGAAGAGCCGACCCATGATTATGCTGAGACGCCCGTGCAGCAGCATGACGCCGATATGGGCAAGAAGTTGTTAAAAACGAATACAGGCAGGCAGCTTGAGCTAGTGGCTGGCGACTGCAACATACTGTTTGAGCGAGTAGTGGATCTCATTCCAAGCAAGCCATTGTAGCCATTGTTCAATCTACTGCCTAGCTACATTACTAATTCATTAAACTTATTGTTTTTTGATGAGCTTTGTGACTGAATATTCAGTTATAGTACAGCAAATTAACAGATAAAAACTCAAACCATAACTGTTAACGCATAATAGATTGTTGTAATAAAGATTATGAAAATAGTTGTCTAACTGAACACAAAATTGACATGCTGTTACTACATTAACGTAATTGGAGGATCTCATGTCAATCACTAAACGATTCGTGCCATGGCTGCGCGCAGTACTTGTATTGACCGCTGTGGGTTTGATTGTTGGGCGGGTCACGTTCGCAGCTCTGCAAAGCCAGCAAGCGGTCTTGGCAGGTAACACTATCGAGAGTGCCACAGCCGCCTTGCAACTAAGTACGGATGGTGCCAACTATGTATCTTCGGTACAGGGCTTTACGTTCAGCGGGCTTATACCTGGCGGCCCGGCTATGCCTACGCAATATGGTGGCAAGCCACTGTGGTTTAAGAATAATGGCAATGCTACATTGTCAGTAAAGGCCATGATCTCAACCGCGCCAACCATAACGGGTGACATAGACTTGTCGAAGGTGTTCGTGATTTTTAATCCGGCGGGTGGTGGTACAGCGCAAACCGTTTCATTAGCCGCGCTGCAGACTGGGGCGAGCAATGGCGGCGTGGCACTGACCATGCCAGTGATATCACCAGGTGCCCAGGTGCAATACAATATTCAGGTGTCCATGACGGCAGATGCTTTTGCAGGCAATAGTGCGAGCATTCAGAATCTTAACATTGTATTTGTCGGTGCAGCCTACGTTTCTTAGTAAACGTCTGCACATCCCATGGGGTAGCTTGTATCGTGGGCTTGGCTATGCGGCTCGGGGCATGTTGTTAATAGCTGTGGTGTATATGGCGGTTGTGTTCCGTACTGGTACAGTGCTAGCGGTGCAGACCGCTAGCATGGTGCCGGTCTTTGCGCCTGGTGACGCCGTGGTAATACAGTGGCTTGATCGACAATATGAGCCAGGAGAAGTAATTAGCTATCGGAGTCGTAAAGACCCGAGGCAAATTATTAGCCACCGCATAGTGGCAATAGACAACAAACTTCAGCAGCTCGTTACAAAAGGCGATAATTTGCACGAGCCTGATCCACCAATACGGAACTGGGATGTGCTTGGAAAGGTTGTGTACGTTATTCCAGTCGCTGGCCATGCTTTAAATTTTCTCTATACATGGCTGGGTTTGGTGCTACTGGTGTATCTCCCGGCACTGCTTGTGCTATGGTTTGAAGTCCGACGTGTATGCGTAGTTCCAAATCAACGTTACGGTCGTCTGCTATACTGCCACTATGCGACCAAACATACGACCAAAGAAAAAAGGCAATTTTGCGTTTATTGATAGCCAGAACCTGAACGTTGGTGTGCAGAAGTTCGGCTGGAAGATGGACTGGGCAAAGTTTCGTAAGTTTCTAGCCGATAACTACAACGTTACCAAGGCGTTCATGTTTATTGGTTATGTACCTGAATTCGAAAGCATGTATGAACAACTGCACAACGCTGGTTACATGATTGTACTAAAGCCAACCTTTGATATGACCCGACCACGACCCGAAGAAACGAAGGCCGCCCCAGAGGCTACGAAGCCAACGCCACAAAATGCTGTATCAAGCAAAGACAAGGCATCGAACGAAAAGAAAGATGATGATGAAAAGAAGACCAAGGGCAACGTTGATGCCGATTTGGTACTTTGGGTAATGAAAGAGCTGCGAGCATATGACAAGGCGGTGATTGTGTCGGGCGACGGTGATTTCTATAGCTTAGTTGAATATCTCGACAGCGAGAAAAAGCTGAAAAAGTTACTCACGCCAAATCCGTTTTATAGCAGTCTCTATAATAAATACGACAGCTATATTGAGCGTCTCGACACACACAAAAAAAAGTTGGCCTATTTTGACTACAAGCATCGTCAAAAAACTAAGCCTGGCGGTAGGCGCTCTGGCTAGACTGCTATAATCTATAGCCATGAAAGAAGACAAAAACGCCTCTATTTTTCCGAAAACGTTTTTCTGGGGGGCGAGCACGGCCAGCCATCAGGTAGAGGGGCATACGGTAAACCAATGGACGGTTTGGGAGTTGGCACATGCTAAGGAGCTTGCGCACACAGCTCACCAGCGGCTTGGTTGGCTGCCGAATTGGGCTGAGATTCGTGAGCAGGCTGAAAACCCCGAAAATTATATATCTGGTCGAGGCGTTGAACACTACACTCGTTACAAAGAAGATTTTGATATTGCTAAGGATCTTAATTTGAACGCCTTCCGGTTTGGAATCGAATGGTCGCGTCTTGAGCCTGAAGAAGGCCAATGGGACGAAAAAGCGATCGAGCACTACCGCCGCTATATTCAAGAGCTTCGGGCGCGTCATCTCGAACCGTTCTTGAATATTTGGCACTGGACAATGCCAACCTGGTTTACTGAAAAGGGCGGCTTCAAAAATAAAGATAACCTCGTGTACTTCGATCGTTTCATTGAGAAAGTGAGCCAGACAATGCTCGAGGATGTGAACTACATAATTACGCTGAACGAACCAAACGTCTATGCTAGTTTTGGTTATGGAACAGGTGAGTGGCCACCCGGTGAAAGGAGCTGGATGACATTTTTGAAAGTGTATCGGAATCTGGTTAAGGCTCACAAACGTGCCTATAAAATAATCAAGCGTTCGCGACCTACCGTACAGGTTGGTATTGCGCAACAGATTGCCAACATCCAAGCTAAGCGGCCCCATAACCTTTTTGATCAGCTCTCCACAAAAGTCATGCGTTATTACTGGAATTGGTGGTTTTATCGGCGCATCAACGCTTATCAAGACTTTGTGGGTTTTAACTATTACTTTACCGACTATTACACCGGACTGTTGCAGCGTCAGAATCCCAAGGTGCCATTGAATGACATGGGTTGGTACATGGAGCCTGAGGGACTGTACCAATTACTGGTACGAACGTGGGTGCGCTTTAAGAAGCCAATCTTTATTACCGAAAATGGTGTGGCGGATGCGAATGATGAGTTTCGACGATGGTGGCTCGAGGAGAGCATGGTAGCCATGGAACGCGCCCTGAGTGAGGGTGTAGATCTGCGGGGTTATTTCCACTGGAGCCTACTTGATAATTTTGAATGGGCCTACGGTTGGTGGCCTAAGTTTGGTCTAGTTGCTGTAGACAGGGAACATGACATGAAACGATCCGTGCGCCCGAGCGCTAAGTGGTTGGCTAGCCATATTAAACAACTCACGAAACAGTAGTTTACACCACGTGTGAGTTATTTTCGGTTGATTGAGTGGGTAGTACTATAAGAAGTTGCGCTATGTTTTGATATACGCTTCAATGGACTGACGATGAAAACTAAACCACATATTGTAGTGTTGGGTGGAGGCACCGGTAGTTTCACATTACTCTCGGGGTTAAAGACGTTGACACCAAATATTACAGCACTTGTAAATATGGCAGACGACGGTGGTTCAACTGGTGTTCTGCGCGATGAGCTTGGCGTGTTGCCGCCAGGCGATGTGAGGCAGTGCCTCGTTGCCTTGAGTGAGTCGCCACAAGCCTTGCGTGATCTGTTTACGTTTCGGTTTCCAAAAGACTCGAGCTTTGCTGGTCACAGCGTTGGTAATCTATTCTTGAGTGCGCTCGAGATGATGTCGGATAACTTTGGTGATGCGGTGGAAGTAGCCAGCGAAGTGTTAAAAATTACCGGTCGAGTTATACCAATTACCCTTACCAAAGTAACGCTTCATATGGCAACACAGGATGGTGTGGTGCGTGGGCAGCATATCGTCTCGAAAACGCCGTTACTTGGGGGCGAACGCGCTAAGTTATGGCTTAGCCCTCGAGCCAAGCTAAACCCGGCTGCAAAGCAGGCAATTGAGGCTGCGGATTTGGTTGTTATTGCGCCAGGCGATCTCTATGGATCACTCGTGCCAACTATCTTGGTTGAAGGGGTTGCCGAAGCGCTGCAGTCCGCAAAAGCGCCCTTGGTTTACATTAGTAATTTGGTAAACAAACCTCGCCAGACACAAGATTATCGCGTGGTTGATTATGCCCATGAAATCGAACGTTTTATTGGTGCTGGAACCATAGATATGGTTGTGTACAACACGGATACGCCTGACGCGGCGCTCCTTGAGGCCTACGCACTCGAGGGCGAATATCCAGTCGACGCAAGCACCGACCAATTCAAAGAGGTAACGTTTAGTGCCATTGGCCGGCGGTTGTTGTCGCGCGATGAACACAAGCGTGATTCCAATGACCATTTCATTAAAAGATCATTAATCCGTCACGATCCATTACTCGTTACGAACGCGTTAGAGGAGATTCTAAATAATGCCTAATTTCGAACACCTTCAAATTGATTTTGATGAAACAATCTTTAATCATCGGCAGTATACAAGATGGGCTGACGCACAATTTGTTGATTTGTTTGGGTCCGAAGCAGGAGGTTACCGTACCACGTTTGAAGAGCATCATACCGAGCTCGAAAATGGCATGCGCCTGTACGATAACCGTGCGCATGTTGAAAAAGTCACCGGTAGCACATGGAGCTATGTGTCGGGCGTCATCCAGCGTCGTTGGCATGAAGATGGCGAGCCGAACTTTTGTTATCCAGAAGCCGGTGGTGTCTTTCAGAAACTCAGAGAGCTATACCCGCGTTTAAGTGTGCTTACTTTTGGAGATGAAGGCTACCAACGCTTTAAGATTGGCCTCTGCCCGATACTCCGAGATGTTACGTTGCACATTGTCGAAGAGCCCAAGCGAGAATTTATCGCGCGGGAGTTTCCCGAGACGGAACGTGGCATTTTGGTCGACGATCGGCCCGATCTGCTGCTTCCGAAGAATTGGCTCCATATTTGGCTACTTAGAGAAGAGCCAGTCAAGGGACCAATGAAAATTGCTGATAGGGTATGGCAAGTGAGTGCTCTCACTCAAGTGGAAGCAGTTCTGGCCGCGCAGCATTAAATTGACATAACAGCACGCTTATGCTATAATCCAACGCATGAAAACCCAACATAAACTTACCAACTCAAATGTTATCAGCATCGACAGCAGGCGCACGGCTGTAATGCCTTCGGAAACGTCCTCTCCAACGGTGCGTCGTTATACTAAAGCTGAGGTAAAGCGTAATCGTATGAAGGTGGTTAGTGGGGCGCTTGGTGGTTTGGCGGCAGTTTCAGCCTTGTTTTTATTGGCACCCCGACCTGGTGCCGAACCTGCGCAGAAACATATGACTCGTGACGAGGCGACCACATGCGAGCTCAGCCCAGAGACGATGGAATTTACGTTTAATGCCGGTGATGGCATTAATAGTGCCGTAGTGGCCGTTCCGGGCTCAGGTAACGGTGAAGGTGATGCATGTTTCAGTGAAACCAAGGAAGCCGTAGAGCATGCCCTGCATGGTGATACCCCTTTGGCAGGTCAAACGATTATGATTCCTAAGGAAGTTCATCCTGTGCAAGGCCGACCCGGTAAATAGCTGTCACGCTATATATAGCGTTCCAGACAAATAGTTGTACACAACTGTGGATAACTGCCCCGAAAAGGGGCAGTTTTTGTAATAATGTGCTTGCAAGTGGGTAACTGTGGGTTGTAGACTGGGCTCAGTGGGTCAACGTGGGTAGTCCAAAAACAGACTATCTTCCACAGAAAAATAAAAACCACTAGCAATTTAAGAGGACCATCAATGGCCACTGACTACTTTGAGAGGAAGCTTGACGACAAGCGGCGGTTAACAATACCGGCGGATCTTCGAGCAGAATTCTCTAACGGGGTCGTGGTAACACGTGGTTTCCAAAAGTATCTGCACCTATACCCAAAGTCGGTATGGGACGAAGATGTCGAGTCTCAGCTCAAAGGGAATATCCTAGACGAGCGGACGGCTGACCTCAACGTTCAGTTCCGAATGGGCAAGGTAGATAGCGTACTTGATGAAAAGCAGGGACGCATCACCTTGGAGCAGCACTTATTGGATTACGCAGGCATCGACAAAGACGTCGTAGCGATCCGAGCCGGACGTTACTGGCGTTTACAAGCGGCCTGATGCAACCACCGATGGGATCCTTGATCTTTAACAATTAGCGACCATTAGCAGCATCACGGATAGCGAGTTCAGCTATCTGGCAGTCAACACGTGGATATTAGAGTAACCACGATAAAAACTCTCGTACTTTGCATTAAAACACCTCCCAAAACTCCACCTCACACATAAGTCTCTCAAACTTTGATACGTAGCAATGCTACGTATCTACCGATAAGCAAGTCCGGATTTATAGGTTTTTTTCAAAAACCAACAATAAAAATCCAAAAAAATACTTACTTGTCACACAAAAACAAAAACTACCAAAAAAACAAACAGTTGGCTGCTGGATAGGTGACCTTGCATAAAACAAACATGTAAGACAAAAACACCAAAACAAAAATCAATCAAAATCAAAAACAAAACTATCTCCTACATGGAAGATGAAAAACACATTCCAGTGTTACTGGACGAAGTTCTCACAGTACTCAATCCTAAACAAGGGGAATCTTTCCTCGATGTAACGGCGGGGTATGCAGGACACGCCAGTAAGGTTCTGGAACGCACCTTACAACAAAGCAAAACTACTCTTGTAGATCGCGATCAAAATGCGATTGACTACTTGCGTGGCCAACAGGGATTGGAAGACATTGAGATTATTCATCAAGATTTCCTCAGTGCCAGTCAAAACCTTTTGGAACAAGGCCGTCAATACGACATGATTTTGGCTGATTTAGGCGTTTCGTCACCGCACCTTGATAACCCAGAACGGGGATTTAGTATTCGTTCTGATGGACCGCTCGATATGCGGATGGACAACAGGCAAAAGCTAACCGCCGAAGCTATAGTGAACAACTACAGTGAGGAAGATTTAGCAAAACTGTTGAGGGAATATGGTGAAGAGCCAAAAGCCCGAACCATTGCGCGTATGATTGTAGAACATCGACCGATACAAAGTACCCACGAACTGGCGGACATCATTGCCCGAGCTTGGAAGGGGCCAGCAAGTCGCAAACACCCCGCAATACGAAGCTTTCAAGCGCTTCGATTAGCGGTAAACGACGAACTTGGACTACTAAAAGCAGCAATGCCAAGGTGGCAAGAACTGCTGGCTCCTGGAGGGCGGATAGCGATCATCAGCTTTCATAGTCTGGAAGACCGTTTGGTCAAAGATTACTTGAAAGAACAGGCTGGTGACCGCTACGACGCTCCCTTGCGGCTACTCACCAAGAAACCGGTGACGGCCACGGAAGCTGAGCTTGTTTTTAACCCGCGTGCGCGTAGCGCTAAGCTACGAGCCGCCGTTAAAAAATAAACACAACAAAAAGGAAGGAGTAGGTATGCCTATTCAGGTCAAAAACCTCTCCCGAGCGTACAAAGTTCGCGTTAAAGTAATTTAAACGGCTTTGTACTGACGGTTCTGCACCCTCTTATGGTTGTCCAAGGGGGTGCAGGGCACCAAGCCTTGGGTCATGTATGGTCCCAAGCAAAAAAAACAAACACAAAAATAAACAGGAAAACCCCATATGACATATTCGTCTAGCCTCGCTATGGGGCGACAGCGCTATGCTGCTCAACAGCAAAACACGGCGCGCGTTCGTACGACCGAGAAACGCCTGGGCCCAGTCAGCAACACCATAATGCTGATTATTTTGGCGTGTATTTTGGGGCTGCTGTATCTGACACAGGTTACCAAGACCAATGCGCTCAGTTATAAAATCAACGATCTAAAACAGCAGCAGACACAACTTACGAACGAGCATGATGACTTGCAGGTGAGCAGTGCTCGCTTACAGTCGCTGGAGCGTGTGAAGAATAGCGACGTCGCTAAAAACATGGTTTCGGTCAATTCATCTGGCACCATCCAAAACTAATCAATCAGCGTCGACAGGTTCTGTTAGGTTAACTCCAAGAGGGTGGAAAACGCCTAATGACCACTCTTGTTTTCCTCCGGCCTATAGCCGAGCCTCTTGTCGCCAACCTAACAATACCTCGAATCACTCTTGTAGCACTTGTTTGCAAGGGGCTCGGCTTATATTGCCGGAAGGAAGCCAAGAACAGTTGTTCTTTGGGCGGCTTCCTGAACCCTTGCAAGTAAGTGTTACAAGAGTGGAACAGCGGTGGTTATCTGTTATAATGGTAGTGCTAAGATGAACACCAAAACCATATAATTATGTATCCACGAAATCAAACCGCCGGGCGATATAATCGTCAGCCAGAAGCTCCGCAAGAGAAGCCTGCTAATCGTTTAGCGCGTATACGGCTTTGGTATGCCGCACTATTGCTGATTGCGGGGGTCTTTGTGGTTCGTCTGTTCTATTTACAGGTTATTCGGCATAACTACTACAACCAAGCCGCCATGCGTAGCCAACTCAAACAGTATGAAATCGAGCCCGAACGTGGCGTAATATATGCCCATAATGGTGATGAAAAGACGCCGATTGTACTCAATCAAACGCTCTATACAGTCTATGCTGACCCAAAATTCGTGAAAGATGCCAAGGGCTCTGCCGAAGCAGTGCAGAAGGTAATCGGAGGTAGTGCCGATACGTACGAAAAACAGATGAAAACTGCTGGTAGTCGCTACCAAATTTTAGCCAAGCGTGTCAGCAAAGAGCAGCATGAGGCGATCGTTAAGCTTAAGCTAAAAGGGGTTGGCACACAGGCTATGAATTACCGCACCTATCCGCAGGGGCAGTTAGCGGCGCAAGTACTTGGTTTCGTGAATGATGAAGGTGATGGGCAGTATGGGATTGAGCAAGCACTCAATAGCAAACTGAAGGGGAAAGCCGGTGAGTTAAAAGCAATCACCGACGCGCAAGGTGTACCGCTAGCCGCTAACAAGGACAATATTGTAAAAGCTGCCGAGCCCGGCAAACAGCTACTGCTCACCATTGATATGGGTATGCAACAACAAACGGAAGATGTTCTCAAGCAACAGGTCGATCAAACCAAAGCAAAATCAGGTAGCGCGGTTATTATTGATGCGCATACCGGTGCGATCAAGGCAATGGCTAATTACCCAACGTATAACCCGAGTGACTTTAATAAGGTTACAGATCAGTCAGTTTTTGTAAATGATGCCACAAGCAGTGCATTTGAAGTGGGCTCCATCATGAAAACACTTACTGCGGCTGCAGCGATAAATGAAGGGGTGGTTACTAAGGATACAGCCTACTTTGATCCAGCGCATTTCCAGGTTGATGACGCTACCATCAAGAACGTTGAAGAAGATGGTGGGGCGGGCACTAAGACAGTAAAAGACATTATCCAATTGTCGCTTAACACGGGTGCAACTTGGCTGCTCATGCAAATGGGTGGTGGGCACATCAATGAGAAGGCGCGCTCCACATGGCACGATTACCTGGTGAATCATTATCAATTTGGCAAGCCAACGGGGATTGAATTGAGTTACGAAGGTGCAGGGACGGTGCCAGCACCGAACGACGGCTTCGGTCTGAATATTCAGTATGCCAACATGACGTTTGGCCAGGGGCAGACCGAAACCATGCTTCAAATGGGCGCTGCCTTTACGTCAGTAGTGAACGGGGGTACTTATTATCGCCCGCGCTTGGTTGATGGCTATGTAAACGCCGACGGGAGTGTACAGAAGCAAGACCCTGTGGTCGTAAAAGCCAATGTTGTGAAGCCCGAAACAAGTCAAACAATGCGCGAAATATTGAGTTATTCTATGGGCAAGAACTATCCAGTGTACGGTATTAAGAGTCTACGACCTGAGTATACCTACGGTGGCAAGACGGGCACAGCGCAGGTGCCACGGCCAAATGGTGGTTATTACGACGATCGTTATAACGGCACATTTACTGGATTTATTGGAGGTGATCAACCGGAATATGTGATTGTGGTGTCGATTCATGAACCAAAGAATATAACTGGGTATGCTGGTGCAAAAGCGGCCGCACCCGTCTACTTTAAGCTAGCTGACATGTTGATAGATAATTTCGGCGTAAAACCGAAGAGTTAACGGTATAATACAAGGGCAAATTATGCATGATGTAATTAATGTAAGCGTCGCCAGTGACACACTACTCAGGATATTGCTCCTCGGCACCATTAGCTTCTTGTTGAGCATGCTGCTAACACCTCTGTACACCACGATGGCCTATCGTTGGCAGTGGTGGAAGAAGCCGCGCACTGAGGCATCTGGTGGTGGTTCTGCGGCTGTGTACACCAAACTACATGCCGAAAAGCACAAACGTCATATACCAACCATGGCAGGTATCATTTTTGTGGTTTCCATCACTGCTGCAACAGTTTTGTTTAATTTAAAACGGAGTGAAACGTGGCTTCCATTGGCGGCCATGTTATGTTCGGGCGCAATTGGCTTGCTCGATGATGTCATTAACATCCGTAGCACCGGTGGCATTGCTGGCATGCGCGCCAAAATAAAGTTCTTGCTGCATAGTTTGGTGGCAGTTGTTGGTGGCTGGTGGCTATTCGCTAAGCTCGGAGTCGATACCATTAACCTCGGCTTTACTACGCTGTACGTTGGAGTGTTTATTGTGGCCATCTTCTGGTTTGTGGTGATCGCTACGGCCAATGCTGTTAATATCACCGACGGCCTTGATGGACTAGCGGGTGGTCTGTTGGCCTCCTCATTTGGGGTATACACCATTATTGCGGGGATAGAAGGGCAGTATGCTTTGGCCGGGTTCTGCCTGGCGGTAGTGGGGGCGCTCCTCAGTTACACCTGGTTCAATATTTATCCGGCGCGCTTCTTTATGGGTGACGTTGGCTCGTTCGCTCTAGGCACAGCACTGGGTATAATCGCCATTCAGACTAACACCATTTATGTACTACCAGTTATTGGTATCATTTATGTGGCCGAGACCGGTTCAGTGATTGTTAACCGTATGTCGAAGAAGCTTCGTCATGGCAAGAAAGTTTTCTTGTCATCACCGATTCACCATCACTTTGAGGCAATTGGTTGGCCAGAAACCAAAGTCACTATGCGTTTTTGGATTATGGGTCAAGTAGCGAGCGTGATAGGCCTTATTATTTTCCTGCTTGGGAGGAAATAAATGCGCCCGCGTTCAACGGCCCGCCGACAAGCAGTCTACACCGATCAAACCGGGCAGCGACGCCATCGTCCGGACTATGTCTTAGTAATTCTATCGGCAGTTCTGCTGGTGATAGGCTTGATTGTCGTGTATGCAATAAGCCCCGGGCTGGCCGCCCAGAAGCATGTTTCCGACGGCTATTTTGTAACCAAGCAGATAATAACTATAGTGCTTGGTGCGCTTAGTTTTGGGATCGTATCACAAGTTCCACTGTCGGTTTGGCGGCGCATGAGGATACCGCTGATCGTAATTGCGGTGATAGCAACCATGATTGCATTGGCTCTACCAGTGAGCCCGGAGTATCCGGCACACCGTTGGATTCGCTTGGGAGGACAATCATTGCAGTCGGTGGAGCTCATTAAATTTGCACTCGTTATTTGCTTATCATCTTTCCTGGCTGATCGCATAAAAGAGGGAACCATTCGCGATAGCAAAAAAACACTTCAGCCACTCATGATAGTTTTGGGTGTGATCGGCGTGATTGTGGCTGGCGCGCAGCGTGACCTTGGTTCAACCGGCGTACTTGTTGCCATGATGGCAGCCATGGCTTATGTGGCTGGGCTGCCCTTAAAGCGCGTGCTTATGATTGGTGGCATTATTGCCATTGGTACCGTTCTGGCGGTCGCTTCTACAGGGTATCGACGTGATCGTGTTTTAACTTTTTTACATCCCGAACAGGATTGTCAGAATGCAGGCTACCAAGCTTGCCAAGCGCTTATTGCCGTTGGCTCGGGCGGTGTGATTGGCAAGGGTCTCAGCCATGGCGCGCAGGCGTACGGTTATCTGCCTGAGGCTTCGAACGACTCGATTTTTGCAATTATGGCCGAGAAGTTCGGCTTTGTGGGCGTGACGGTTCTGATTGCCTTGTTTATGGCCTTATTTACACGAATCAAAAACATCATGGAACGGGCGCCCGACGACTTTTCGCGTTTAATGGTAGCCGCTGTCTTGGCTTGGTTGAGCACGCAGACTGTTATTAATATTGGCGCCATGATCGGGTTGCTGCCACTAAAAGGTATTACATTACCGTTTATCAGTGCAGGTGGTACAAGCGTAATATTCGTGACGGCTGCTCTTGGTTTGGTGTTCCAGGTATCACGCTACACAACCTATGGTGTAGCCGAAGAATTGCAGACGCCCGATACTCAGCCAACGGCCCGTAAAACAACACAGCCCAATGAACGAAGGACTTATGAGTACAACAGACCACGCAGCTCATAAGCCCATCGTAGTATTAACAGGTGGTGGCACGGGCGGTCATATTACGCCCATTTTGGCGGTTGCCCACGAACTGAAACAGGCCTCCAGCCAACCAACGACAATTTACATTGGTGAGAAGGGCGGGGCATTCAAAGAGTTAACCGATACCAACCAGGATATTGATCAGAGTTACAGTATACGAGCAGGCAAGCTGCGACGTTATCACGGCGAATCGTGGCTTACCAGATTGTTTGACGTTAAGACGAACCTACTTAATCTTCGCGATTTATTTTATGTACTTGCGGGCGCTTGGCAAGCTTGGCGTTTACTGGGCAAGATCAGGCCATCGGTCGTTTTTCTAAAAGGTGGCTTTGTAGGTGTGCCTGTTGGCATTGCGGCTGGCCTGCGAAAAATTCCCATTGTCACGCATGACTCGGATGTTATCCCCGGTCTTGCTAACAGATTAGTCAGCCGATGGGTGAACGTACATGCCACCGCGCTACCAGCCAACATGTATGCATATCCGAAACACAAGGTTGTGCAAGTAGGGGTCTTGGTTGAGCACTCATATAAACACGTTTCGCCGACTGATGCTCGTGCATATCGTGAACAGCTTGGTTTACCGGCAGGTGCCCAGATAGTGCTCATTACTGGGGGGAGTTCGGGGGCACAGCGGCTTAATGAGGCGGTACGTCAGATGATGCCAAAACTTCTGTCGACTTTCGAAGACTTGCATGTGATACATCAAGTTGGCAAGGGCAAACAAGCCGTTTATGACGGCTACAAGCATGATCGATTGCAAGTATTGGAATTCTTGCGACCAATGTATTTGTACATGGGGGCTGCTGATGTGGTCGTAGCCCGCGCAAGCGGTAATACAATTGCAGAGCTTGGCGTGCAAGGCAAAGCTAGTATCGTGGTGCCCAGCCCATTTTTAACCGGTGGCCATCAGCTCGAAAACGCGAAGCGCCTGCAGCAGCAGGGGGTTGCGCTGGTAGTGCAAGAGGCTGATATGTTAAGCGATACCACTGGCTTATTGCCAAGTATAGCGATGTTGTTGCGTGACGAAACCCAGCGAGACAAGCTGGCCAAGGCGCTGCACAAAGAAGCGATTACCGATGCTGCGGCTCGACTTAGCAAGGTTTTGCTAGAACAGGTGAGTTCATAGATGTTTCGGCGAAAGAAACAAACACCAGACAGCTCACCGCAGCGCCGATCGCCAAACGGTAGTGGTCCGCCAGTCTTTTCCTATTACGCCAGAGCCGGATCGAATACTGGGCAGAATGTCGGTCGAAGCGTAGAACGTGAAGAAGCCAAGCCTGAGCGCCGTACGATACGTTCACGAATCGGTAGTCTACCATCGGTGCTTGCACTGTTGTTTATGTTTGCAATCATCTTCTATTCACTTTGGATCCAGCCATCGCCAAAGGTCGTTGTATTGGCCCAGCAGGGTACAATTTATCAAGACACAACAGCCTACCAGAAGGCTATACATAATGCGTGGTCATCGCGCTTTGGCAATCAGTTCAAGATGAGTGTTGATGCAGAAGCACTAGAGAAGCAAATTGCCACTGCAGTACCAGATGTGGCCGCTGTGCAGGTTCAGTTGCCATTGCTCGGTCGAAAGCCTACGGTCGTATTGACCCCAGGAAAGCCCGCGCTCGAACTCATTACTACAAATGGTGGATTCTTTGTTGATAAGTCGGGCAAAGTGATGGCACGTAGTAGCGATGTAAAACAGAACCAACTCCAAAACGTGCCAACCGTACAAGACGAATCAGGCATCAAGGCTGAACCTGGTAAAACTATACTTACGGTAGAACAAGCATCTTTTATACAGAGCCTCGCACGCCAACTGGCCGCCGAAGGCTTAAGCGTGCAGTCGATGTCATTGCCATCAAATGCCGCCAACCAAGTAGATGTGCGTATTAATGGCCAGAATTACTATATTAAGTTTGCTACAACAGGGGAGGCACGCCAGGCGGTCGGAACATACCTTGCTGCCAGGTCAAAATTTGCAGCCGAGGGTATTGCTCCTGCAGAGTATGTCGATGTACGGATCGACGAGAAAGTATTCTACAAGTAATCACCCCTATTCCACTCCCCGCTAGTTCGCAAATTGTTCATGTATTTGTATTCTCAAAAAAACTATACAAACATACAAAAGTAGGGGAATGTCAAAAAAACATATATAAACTAACAGAATAGGGGAAAGTCAAATAAATTGGCCAGGATCCATGAAAAAGTAAATGTTTTCACGACATTGCTGTGGAAAAGTCAAACTTTGACAATTATCACAACAAGCACTTCCGTGGTTGGCGAAAGTAACCGCGAATAAAATAACACGGTGCGTATATAACAGGTGTTAGTCGTGCTTAAACTTACGTAATGATGCCGCCAAGCCAAAATAGTCCCCTGTAGGGCCATATAGACATTCAACCTATAATACTAATTACCGCGTCGCAAAATATACATTGTGCGACATCTTTGTGTGTTCGCAATGTGGTCTCCTGCTGCGTTATCATAATTGGCTTTTTGATCTGGTTTTCTTGTATTTATGTACATGTACATTATCTTTACCTACTCTGCTTGCATCGGTTGATTTTTCTTCCTCAGGATGATTGTTATTTCCAACATTCTTGATGATTAAAATGTTCGCAAAATGTACGTTTACTTGTAGATTATTTCAATGATTCTTGGATAGGTATCTGCTTGTTTCTCACTTTCTAAGGCGCGTTTTTCCATCGGTAAATGATTATAGAGCCAGTAGTGCGTTGGCGCTCCTATTGTTCTACTTAAGGCTGCTCTTCTTTCGCTTGTACCCATACATGCGCTGATAGCACAGGCTACAGCAACTATGCCAGCCGAACGTTTGTAATTACGACGCAAGAGTACGTTTGTGAGAGCTGCAGTGCATACTGCGCCCAAAAGAGGGGCGGTATTCACGCCCGTTTCGGCAAGCGGCATGAAGAAACTTCTAAGAACTGTGTCAGTGGTGTTAAGAATCTTTTTATACCAATCTGCGGTGTGCTGAAGTTCGTGTACAGCGGTTAATTGAAGGTCTTCTGGTTCATATATCCCCGAAATTTCTGCGGCTACTTCTGTGACATCAATCGCAGTTTCGCTGGTCTTAAAGCTGTCCCTAACCATTTCGTGATAGCGTTCCTCAAGCTTCGGATAAAACGCTATTACATCCAGGCCGCCACCTAAGGATACTTCAACATGTACACCATCATCTTCTTCCTCTGTTGGGCCGGTAATTCCTTGTGTGACACAATCTTCATTAATAAAGCGATCATCGTGCACGAGTTCGAAGTGGAGTCTACCTGAGCTTCCAGGGTTTAAGGTGTCCAGTATTTCCGAAATAGCCTCAGGCTTAACTTCGATGGAGGCTATCTCTGGATGCCTGTCGACAACTTGTTTAAGTTGAATATCACAGCTTAAACTTACTTCCCACCCCTGAGAAGGCTTGGCGTGAGGCGACATGGATGATTATTCTGCGAGAGCGTAAGTAGCTTTAGCCACGCGCTTAAACTGTGGCTTGCCCTGGAGATTCAATAAAATAGTGGTTTCTTTGACGTAGCGGCTCTTAAGCACTTCTTTAACGATCTCGTCGCGGTGCATTGGCTTGCCTGACTTCTTGAGAACGTCGCTGATAACGTCGGCCACGGTGCCTTTTTCGTAGCCCCATTCCTTGAGGGCGTAAATGCCACGACCAATGAGTACGAAGCGCTTATCTTTGATAAGTTCGTTATGGATGGCCTGAGTGGTCACATCTTTGCGCTTAAAGTCAGAGTCTTTAATAGCAGCGGCAATTTCGTTAAAGTGCATCTGCTTGCCATTTTCTTTGAGAATAACGTAGATTTTGTCGCGAATGTTCTTAGGATTGACCATGGGCCACTTTACAAGGCCCCAGCGGCCATTAAGGGTAGCCAGTTGCTTGCTGGTGCTCGCAAGGGCTTGCGCGTGCTTTACGCTATCCATCTTGGCTTCTGTGGCGATGGCATCAATGCTGGTCGGCTCACCAATTGCTTTTACGGCGGCGATAATCTGCTCCACGAGCTTCTTAATCTTCTTCTCATCATGAACAGCAGCAAGACCCACGCTGTGGAAGTAATAGTCGTTATCGTCGATAACTACCAGCTTTGGTGCCAGTTGTGCTAAGAAGGAGATACGTGCCTGGTCAAGTCGACTATTCTCTTTGCTGAAGTGTGAGCTGAGCTCGCTAACGCGTGCTACATTTCCCATGTTGCCAAGAAGTTCTACGAGGGCATCTTGAACCATTTCGATGTGTGGTAGCTGACCGGCGGTTGCATTCGTCTTAAGGCGTACAATGACGGCTTTTTCGAGTTGGCGGACACGTTCACGGGTGATACCAAGGAGTTCCCCGATTTGCTCAAGTGTTTCTTTGCGATCAAACAAGCCAAAACGACGTGCGATGATTTCCCGTTCTCGCTCCCTATCAATGGTGGCAAGTACGTCGGTGATAATCTTTTCTATCTGTAGTTTAGCTGTTTCAGGCATCGGTAGTCTGTCCTTCCCTACCCTTAAATACTATAGAAATCTTATATAATTGTAAAACATATGAACAAAAAGTCAATACATTTATGATATAAAGTACAATTTTATGCATTTACATGCTTTGCAAACATATTTTAGCATGAAATAGACTACTGTGCCTGAATTGTGATGTAGAAATATCACCGTAAAACAACTTGCAACCTGTGCAACTTGTGGATAAACCTATGTGATGCGTGCAAACTTACTTGGACTTGCGGCGAATGACGCGTTTCTTCTTATCAGGGGCTTTGTCGATGAGGGCTTTGGCGTCGGCCTCTGTTAATGTCTTGGGGTCAGTGGCTTTCGGTATGCGGGCGTTCTTCTTGCCGTTGGTAACATACGGGCCATACGGGCCATTCACAATACTGATGCCGCTGTCGAACTGTGCAATGTACTTGTTGGCTTCTTTTTCGAGCTTGGTGGCGTAGAGCTCGCGGGCCTCTTCTTCGGTAATCTTCATGGGGTCATGCGGTTTGATAGATACATAGAGCTTGCCGACCTGCACATAAGGCCCAAAGCGACCGATGTTGGCTTTCATATCTTGGCCATCTTCGGTTTTGCCAACCAAACGAGGCAGCTTGAACATTTCCAGGGCTTCTTCAAGTGTAATGGTGGTAAGCTGGGCCCCATCTGGCATGGGGGCAAAATCTGGCTTTTCTTCGCTTTCGGTTTCACCGCGCTGCAACATTGGTCCAAAACGACCATAACGGGCCATGATTGGCTTGCCGTTGCTGGGATCGTGCCCCAGGAGGCGGGCCTGGCTTGTTTCCTCGCGGCTCACGTTGGCCGAGGCTTCGATCAGCGGGTGGAAATCTTTATAAAAACCCGCCAGCATGGTTTGCCACGCTTCCTTACCTTCGGCAATATCGTCAAATTCTTGCTCAACATTGGCGGTAAAGTCGTAGTCCAGGATATGCGCAAAGTGTTTCACAAGGAAATCAGTGGTTACTTCAGCCACAGGGGTGGGTAGCAGCTTGGAGCGGTCGGCGCCGTAGTTTTCTTCCTCGGTGGTGGTAGTTATGCTGTCCTTCTCGAGCGTTAGGCGTGTAACGTTACGGGTGGCGGCTTCGATGTCGGCTTTTTCAATGTAGCCGCGGCTCTGAATGGTGCTGATCGTTGGTGCATAGGTACTTGGTCGGCCAATGCCGAGCTCTTCGAGCTTGCGAACTAAGCTAGCTTCGCTGTAGCGCGCTGGTGGCCGGCTGAACGTCTCAGTGGCGGTCATGCGTTTGAGATCGAGGGTTTGTCCTTGAGTGAGCGGCGGTAATATAGTGTCGTCCTTGCTGCCACCATACACCTTATAAAAACCATCGAAGCGCAGAATTTCACCCTTGGCAGCAAAGGTCTCTGTGCGGTTGCTCATGGCGATGGTAACATCGGTGCGGCTCACTTCAGCGGCGGCCATTTGGCTGGCCAGCGCGCGCCGCCAGATGAGGTTGTATAGCTTCTTTTGCTGTTCATCGGCGCCAGCGGCAGTGGTTTCGAAATTGGTGGGGCGAATGGCTTCGTGGGCTTCTTGGGCACTACTGTTTTTGGTCTTGTACTGGCGGACCTGGTGGTATTCTTTGCCATAGGTTTTGGCAATGTAAGTTTCGGCCGCTTTAATGGCCTGCCCAGATAACACCGTGCTGTCAGTACGCATATAGGTGATCTGACCACTTTCGTATAAGCGTTGGGCCAGTGTCATGGTTTGCTTAACACTAAAGCCTAAGCGTCGCGAGGCCTCTTGCTGGAGCGTACTGGTAGTGAATGGTGCCGAGGGATTGCGACTGCCTGGTTTGAGCGAGATATCTGACACGGTGTAGGCTGCGTCTTTGGCATCGTTCAGGAACTTCTCGGTATTTGCTTGATCTTCAAACCGCACACTGAGCTCGGCATCGAGCTCTGATCCGTCTGCAAGGAAGGTGCCAATTACTTTGTAGTCGCTGGTGCTTTCAAAGGCTTTGATTTCGCGTTCACGTTCAACAATGAGGCGAACGGCGACTGATTGCACTCGCCCGGCGGATAGACCGGTACGGACCTTTTTCCAGAGCACGGGGCTGAGTTCATAGCCTACCAAACGGTCCAGGATGCGACGAGCTTGCTGGGCATCAACCAGCTTAAGGTCAACCGTGCGGGGCTTGGCAACAGCGTTCTCGATAGCCGGCTTAGTAATCTCATGAAACACAATGCGCTTGGTTTTCTCTGGGTCAAGATCAAGTGCCATGCAGAGGTGCCAGGCAATCGCCTCTCCTTCGCGGTCTTCATCGCTGGCGAGCCAAACGGTAGCATCCTTGGCGGCGGTCTTTAGCTCTTTTATGACCTTCTTTTTGTCGGCAGGAATTTCGTAGGTAGGCTGAAAACCCTTCTCAACATCAATGCTAATGCCTTTTTTAGGGAGGTCGCGGATGTGTCCAAAGCTGCTTTTAACGGTGTAGTCCTTGCCCAAGAACTTCTCTATGGTCTTGGCTTTGGCCGGACTTTCCACGATTACTAGGTTTTTTGCCATTAGCTTTTAGTATACCTCATTCTTATATATGCAAATGGTAAGACTAATTGAAAATAGGAAGAATTGCAACTACTACGTTCTGCCGCGGAGTTCGGAAAGCCGCCAATGGAATAATTGTTCTTGGCTTTCCTCCGGCAAGAATAGCCGAGCCTCCGCTTGCGGAACGAAGTAGTTTGCACCCCATTTAGTTTAGGAGTTGTAGAGTTTGTAGCCGATGAAGATGCCAACGATTGAGCCGACCGCGCTAATGAGGATGCTCCAGAGACCCAGCATATTGCCATGGTCAAGCACACTGCCAATTGCACCACCAACGAGCCCGCCAACGATAATGCCAATCCAAACACAGGTCTTTAGCCCCATGCGTTATGTTGTTCGGAGGTGGCGAAACTTCCGTCCTTTCAGCCCTTTGCCTTTTGGATCGATCACGCTGGCGATGTTTTCGAGAAGTTCAACAGCGTAGTTGCCGACGACCTCTTCGGTATGTGCCATAAGCTTCGTCTCGGTTTTAATAAATCGTTCGTCCATCCGCCCTTCGAATGATGCAAAGCGTTCAGCTACTTGCCCTTGAAATGATATAAATCGTTCATCCATTTGTTTTTGAGCAGATGTAAATCGTTCGTCCATTCGTTGTTCGAGAGATTTGAATCGTTCATCTGCTTGTTGCTCAAATGATGCAAAGCGTTGATCCATCCCTTGCTCAAATGATGCAAAGCGATTCTCTGTACGCTCTTCAAGTCTGTCGACCTTGTTGTCGAGCTTATCAATACGGTCATTAACACGATTTTCAAGTGAATGCAGCTCATCACGGATGAGCTCGGTGTGTGCCTTCAAGAGTAACTGCATATCACCCTGGACGTCTTTACGTACATCTATACGTAAATCTCTACGTAAATCTTTATATAGCTTCCCTAAAGCCGTTGCCAGGTCATCTTTTGTTAGATAGTCAGGCTGTTTGTTACCCATAGTTTTACTATACCCCTCTCTCGGTTAATTAGAAATTGTAAACATTACCGAAGCCCCCACTGGCCACCGCCCAGACCGCGAATCTTACCGGTGAGCTCAAGCATAGTAAGTGTTTGATTAAAGGTTGCGGCGCTAAGATCGCTCCGAACTTGCAATTCGTTGATATCCGAAACACCTTGGGCAACAAGTTGTATGAGTGAGGATTCCTCTGGGCTATCGCCCACGGGTAAATGTTGTTGTTTGCTGGTAGAGATACCGAGTGCTGCAAGTATGTCAGAAGCGCTGGTAACGGCTATGGCACCGTCTTTTAACAGATTATTGGTGCCAACACTGGTTGTGCTGTTGATATTGCCCGGGACGGCCATAACCGTTTTGCCCATATCAAGTGCAAATCGCACCGTGTGCATTGTGCCCGATTTGAGAGCTGCCTCTGTAATGAGTAACGCGTCACCCAAGGCAGCGACCATACGGTTCCGTTCTATGAACTGATGTTTCATGGCCGGTTCCCCAAGCCCGTATTCACTGATAATACAACCCCCGTTCAACAAAATTTGCTGGGCTAAAGCCGTATGATTACGGGGGTGGATTCGATCGAGGCCAGCCGCCAAAACGGCAATAGTACAACCATTAGCCTCAAGGGCTGCACGGTGTGCCAGCGCGTCAACACCAAGTGCTAAACCGCTTACAATGGCCACGCCCGCTTCTGCTACTTCCCGAACTAAACGACTGGTAACATCGCGGCCATACGCTGAAACGGCTCGCGTTCCCACGACACTCAATCGCGGTCCATCACTCAGAGTTGCCAGATTACCTTGAGCATATATGCCTGAAGGAGGATCAAACAGCTGTTCAAACACTTCAGGATAATCTGGATCTGAGCGTTGGATATAGTGTAGATTTTCCATAGTCCCACCACTATACGAAAAAGTTATTAACAGATTATTAAGCTTTGCAAATTCTACAATACATTCTTGCAATAAAATGGCCATCGGCTGGTTATGTACCAGCTCGTCAGGGTTCAGGAAGCCGCCAAAAGAACAATTATTCTTGGCTTCCTTCCGGCAATATAAGCCGAGCCCCTGACAAACCAGTACATAACCAACCAAGATATATTTGTTTATTGCACGAAGTTATATTTTAGTATTGACATTATGTACTGCTTTTGCTAAAATTGCAATTCGTAAGTCATACATAGACTTATGTACCTTATACCCCTATTCTAACTATTGTTAGATTGTTTTAGAGCGTGCCATCCTAAGTTGTTACCCTCCACTTATCTTGGTTGCCTGTTCAAAAATTCGAATAAGCAGCGCTCTAAGACATACTAACCCCTTTAACTAACCCCCGTTGTGGTTTCGTACCCCTCGGCAGTTCAAAGCGAGCCCAGAAAGGTATCCGTGGCAACGCGGTGGCACGGCACTTTAAGGAGTTTTGGTGCGCGATGCTTCGCTGGGTGGGTTGAAGGGTATTTTTACCGGCACAACGGGTGTTCCTTGGAATGCAGTGATTGTGCCATGAAATCGGTCTACAGCGGTGCCCACCCCCTCTGTAGGCCGTTTTTATTTAAAACCATGAGATAATTTACTTACGTATGGCTAAAGATACACTCAACGTTTTGCAATGCGCCCCAGACCCCCTGGTGGCTGAATTTGCGGATAAAATTGCCGTTTTTTCACCCATGCGGATTCTTGATGCTGGTTCTTCCTTTGGTCGGAATGCATTGTATTTGGCGAGTTGCGGCCATGAAGTTCACGCGCTAGATGCTAACCTACAAGATTTACGGGAGGCTCGACAAGGTGCTAATGGCAACCTACATGTCATTGCCGGGGATATTCGTAATCTGCCGCTTCGACCAGTGTTCGATGCGGTGACGATGAACTATGTTTTGCATGAATTACCGGCAGCCGATCGCTATGCAACCGTGGAGGGGCTCCAGGCCGTGACTCGACCGATGGGTTTGCATGCGATTAGTGGGTATGTTGGCGATGGCGGCAACGCCCTTCGCTCCAATCAGCTGTATGAATGGTATGCCAAGTCTGGTTGGTATATTGCAAGCTATGATGAACAAGTACTACCTACTCAAACCCATGCCGGGAAGACATTACTCAGCTCTTGGGCCAGAATAATCGCGGTTAAACGATAAAACTGCGTGTTTCCGCAGCCAGTTGTTGCGAGAAACTCACTTCAGTCAGGATGGCATTCGCCTCCTGTAATAAATTCTTCATTTGTGATTCTTCATCTTCATTAAATCGTGCGAGCACAAAGTCGGCGCTGTCGATCTGTTCGGGCGTCTTGGGGCCTATGCCAACGCGAATGCGACCATAGTCTTCGCCCAGGTGTTGAGACACTGATTTAATGCCATTATGCCCTGCTGCACCTCCGCCGATTCGTGTGCGGATCTGCCCAAAGTCGACATCAAGTTCGTCATGAACCACGTAGATTTGGCTCGAGTCTACTTTGAAAAAGTTGGCTACTGCCTGAACGGCTTCGCCGCTGAGATTCATCATGGTGGTTGGTTTGCAGAGAATAACGCGCGTTTCGCCAAGGTTGCCCATAGACATCTGGCACTTCAGGTCTTTTTTGCTCGTCCACCCCTCAAATGACTGTTTCTCGGCAAATGAATCAAGTATATCGAAGCCAATGTTATGACGTGTGCCATCAAACTCTTTGCCAATATTACCGAGGCCGACGATCAAAATTGTCTTTTGCAAACTAAGGGTGTAGATGGGGTTGTGTGTGCCTGTATCAGGTTTTTTTTGGAATAATGCCATGCCCGTAGTTTACAGGCCGAAGTGTGTTTCTGCTAGTAATTCTCAACAGCGTTGCGAATCAAACTAATAGAGGCCGGATTATCTGCCATACCCAACACAATCCAATTATTAGTGTGTTTGGTGACTGTCGCCTTGAATAGTTCCTGGATTGATTTCACTAGCGGGGAATCCTGTGATGCCTTCCCAGATAGCTTCTTGGACTTTCGGTAACCTTACTATGGTAAGAGCTACTTCTGCTGGGCGGATAATATCACGAATCGTAGCACCTGCCTCACCATGGGCTAAACCTGCCAGACTACTAGCTAAATGTTCTTCACCACTATCCGTTATGCTATACCAGCCTCTAGGATAAACTTGTCTAGATGGCGTGTAGTTAAGGTATGGATTTTCGTCAAATGTGGCTTGTCCATTGTGTGGTGTCACTTGCACATGACCGGCATCTTCAAATTGCCGCAAAAACTCGCTAATGGACACCCCTGATATGCCCAAGCGCCTAAGCGGCTTGCCATCAGCAACTTCATTATTCATAGCTGTAAATATTGAATAAGGGCTAAATAATGGCTTCTCAATCTCGCGTCGATAAACTGCAAATGCTAAGACACTAGTACGATTCTTGTTGGTTCTACTTACTTTCATGCTTTAATAATACGCCATAAAAGGCATATTGACAATATGATATTCAATGGTTTTGTATTGATGGTTTTTGGCCGTGCTTGTGGGTCTCGTGCTTTTCGAAGAACCAAAAGCGCACTGGTGTGCCTTCAAAGCCGAAGGCTTCACGCAAACGACGATCCATGAAGCGCTTGTAACTCCAGTGGAGGAACTTGGTGTGCGCGCCATACACCTGGAACTGCGTAGGGTCCTGCTCTTCTTGTACGATGTAGTTGAGCTTTGGCGCACGATTCTTAAGGCCGGCAGGTGGGTGGCTATCTACCACATCGCGGAGCCAGCGGTTAATTTCTTTGGTCTTAATTAGTTTCTTGCGGTTCTTATCAATATCGAGCACGAGGTCAAACAGCTTGGTGACGTTTTGCCCCGTTAAGCTGCTAGTAAAGATAAGCGGTGCCCAGGGTACGAAATCGTAGTCGTGGGTAATTTGAGGGGCCAACGTATCGCGAGTAAACGGATCTTTTTCGAGTGAATCCCACTTGCTCACCACCAGTATCAGGCCCTTGCCTGCCTCTTTGATCATACCGGCAATCTTTTGGTCGAGGGCTACGTGCAGCTCGTTAGCATCCATGAGAAGCAAACAGATGTCGGCTTGCTCAATAGCTGCAAGTGAGCGAATAACGCTGAACTGCTCAATCCCCTTGCCAATCTTGCCGCTGCGGCGGATGCCGGCGGTGTCCATGATTTCTATCTCGCGGCCTTCGTAGCGCACGGTTGCACGGTTGATGTCACGCGTGGTCCCGGCTCGATCAGCTACGATGGCCTGCTGCTTTTTAGCCAAGGTGTTAAACAGGGCTGATTTGCCAACATTTGGGCGCCCGAGCAGTGCAACCGAGATGCGGTCGCTGGCTTCGCGCAGGGTCGCTTTAGGAATAACGGCGGTCAGATGCTGCAGTAATGACTCAATGCCACGGTGCTGTGTGGTGCTAGTGAGGATAATTGGCTTAATACCAAGGCGCTGAAAGTCAGTTGCTTCGGCGCGCGGTGTTTTGTCGACTTTATTGACGATCAAAAAGACTGGCTTGCGGCTCTTAAGCGCCATGGTGGCGACCCGGCGATCCTCGTCGGTAATTGGCACGTCGGCTTCAATTACTACCCAAATAATGTCGGCACTCTCGGTGGCCTGCTGGATCTGTTCCTGGATGGTGAATTCAAAGTCGTCCTCGGCATCTTTGATACCGGCTGTATCGACAAGCCAGAAGTGTTGGCCTCGGTAATCTGCCTTGCCCCAGATGCTGTCACGGGTGGTGCCGGCTTCACGGGCCACAATGGCTTCGCGCCGTTCTAAGATTGCATTGAACAAGGAAGATTTACCAACATTGGCTCTTCCAACAATGGCGACAATTGGCAGTTTCTTGCTCATTTACCATAAGTATAACAGAGGTGATGAATATTGACAAGTAATTAAAAATCGGTCTTTATAGTTATACACAAAGCTGGCTCAGGGTCCGATTGTTGCAAGGCTAACATTCAGGTTACTATATAGCTATGGCAGAGACACTTGAAGGGCTTCAAAAGACCCTCGAACTTGAGGTAAGTACCGACAAGCTTCGCGGTATTGATGCGGCGCTTGACCCTGGCGGAATTGGTACTTTTATTGTTCGCAACGTACTCAACGACGACCAGATTGAGCACATACAATCCGAAATATTTGCACCTGGCAGTCTGGTTTGGCACGAAGATCGAGAGCCATATGTGAACAATCGAGGGATGCTTATAATCAAAACCATACCACATCTGCTTTAAAGCTGAGCCGTGGTGATTCCAGAATGGTTGAACAAGTACCTCACATGCGTGCTTTAGCCGCCAATATCCAAGGTCTTATCAGGGGGTTGTCTCCTTTGTTTCCATCACTCTCCTCGTGGGAAGCTGACGAGATGAGTGTCCATCGTTATGACGATCAAGAAGTGGGCCTGAGTTTCCACAAAGATAATTTACGGTTCATGGGCCTGATTGCCGTTTTGACCGTTGAGGGCGAGAGTGATGTAGCGGTACGTGACGAAGATGGCGAGGCTCACTATTTCCCCGTTCGAGCCGGTGACCTAAACCTTACCCGCGCGACAGGGCTCTATGCAACCGAGCAAGTCGACGGCAAGCGAGTTAATTTGTGTCCTGATCATGGTGTATATAACTTGCGGACACCATTTCGTACATCATTTATAGTGCGTGCAAATAGTGAGCCCCTTGAGCCAATCCCAGGCTTTGTATATGCTAACTGGGACTCGGGAGCCGAGGCCTAGCGAGGGTCATTGAGCAGCGTGGCGTGCCCTGCTACGTCATGAACACGTAGGTAGCGCGTGCCCGCGGCTATGGCGAGGCGTGCGGCGGCAAGATTTGGCGCCAGTTCCATGCGGTCTTCGCCCAAAAATCGTTTTCGTGAATACCCTACCATAACATCAATATCGGGGACCAATCGGGCGAATTGTAGCAGTTTTCGGTTGAGCTCCCTCGTCTTGCCAAAGCCAATCCCCGGATCAAGTGTGATGGCATCACCATCTATGCCTGCCACCATGAGGACAGCGCGCTTCGTTAATAAGTCTTCGTACACAATACTCTCATCGTCAATAAGATTGTCATGGTCATGGTGGGCGGCCTGAATGTTTTGGCCGTGCGCTGCTGGTAAGTGGCTAACAATGCACGGAAGGCCCACAGAAGCCACCGCTTCGATCATGTGCGGATTATTCATGCCTGTTACATCGTTGACAATGAAGTGACCGAAATGTTGCGCCGCACGATACACCGTTTCGGGGTGGTACGTGTCGATTGAGAATGGAAGCGTGCAACTTGTTGCATAAGCTTCCAGTAGCGGCTCGAGCCGTGCCCATTCTTGGTCGGCCGTTAGTGGGGTGGCGCCCGGTCTGGTTGATTCTGCGCCAATGTCTATCAATGAAGCGCCCTGATGCTGCATCTCGAGTGCGTGATTGATCGCATCATCCAGGCCAACATACATACCCCCGTCACTGAAGCTATCAGGGGTAGCGTTTAGAATGCCAACCAACTCAGACTGTTTCACGCTGGTAGTATAGCATCAAGATACGTTGCGGTACTGGCCAAGGGTCATGTCACCGAGCTCATACGTACCAAATTGTGTGCGATGCAACTCGGTCACAGTGTAGCCTAGGGCAGCGAAGGTACGGCGAATTTGTCGATTTCGTCCTTCCTGCATGGCAACTTCCCACTTTTTACCATCGTCTCCAAGCGGTTGTAGCTCCAGCTGGCTTGGGCCATCATCGAGATTTACGCCATCTTGTGAGATATGAACGCAGTCTGCATCCTCCAAATGTTTATTGAGACGAACGGTATAGCGTTTTGTCTTAGCGTAGCGTGGGTGTGTCAACTCATTAGCCAGTTTGCCGTCGTTGGTTAATAGCAACAGCCCAGAGGAGTCTTTATCGAGTCGGCCAACAGGTTTGAGGGTGTGCAGTTCAGCTGGAAGTAGATCGTAGATTGTGAGTGCACCCTGCCCGTCGCGTGAACAGACGTAACCTACGGGCTTATTGAGCATAATTGTAGTGGTTTGCTGGGGTGCCTCAAGCACTGTGCCATCAAGCATGACCGTGTCGGCAGTATTAAAGGGTTGACCGAATTGGGCGGGTTTACCGTTGATGTGCACGCGTCCCGCCTGTATAAGCGAATCTGCCTGCCGACGAGATACACCAGTAGACAAAGCGATAAATTGGTTCAGACGCATAGCGCTAGTATAGCGTGAATTGTTCGCTAAAGGGCTACATTAGCTGGGTCATCGCCCGAAGGTGCTGGGGCCGGAGCTGGGGCTACGGTTGCTCCTGGAGCGTTTTGATCTGCGATTTGATCTGCATGAGGAGGCGTGACGGTGGCGCCACCGGGTTCAACAACGCTGGTTGCTGGCGGTGTTGCCGTTGCTACGCCTGCAGCGGCTGCCTCTTTTTGCTGCTCTTTCTCGAGCAGTTCATTGAGATTTGTTTCATTTTTGGATAGGTCATTAATTGGTTGAATGATCTTTTTCTGAGTACTGCCATTTCCGGAGCTGTTATCTGGTGCTTCGATAATCGGTGGTGCTTCTTTCACAGGTATGGTGGTGGTTGGCTCGAGTGTCGTTAAGCCGGTAGCCGGTGATTCTGAGTTAGTTTGCGGCTCGAGTGTGTCAGCTGCCGCTTCAGCATTCGGGGCTGGTGCGCTACTTTTAATGGCTGGTACTTCAGGCGCTGGTGGCTCGTTACTTGGCACGGTGGCTACAAACTGATCAATCTGTGACTTAATTTGTTCGTTTTCGGCTTCTGCCGGAGCTGCTAGGTTTTGATCGACATCGGTGGTTGGTAGGGTTGGTGCTGGTTCATTGCTGGCAGGAGCCGGTTCTGCTGGTGTAGCTGGTGTTGGTGCAGCTTCTGCTACGGGCGCGTCGCCGGCCTCGGGTGCTGGGGCGGTTGGTTCTGCGGGTTCTGTCGGTGCGGCGCTATCGGTTACGGGTGTATCAGCCCCGGGAGCAGCCGGACTTGTAGATGCTGGGTCTTCAGTGGTAGTAGGCACTGCGGGTGATACTGCAGGAGCATCCGAAGGTGCTGTTTGATCACTTTGATCAGTCACGGGTGCTGCTGCCGAGGTGGCATCAGTTGCGGGTGGTGTTGAAGTGTCTACGGGTGCTGCGTCTGCTGGCGTAGCGGCTGAAGTATCGGCCACAGGTGCGGTCGGATCAATTACCGCTGTTCCTGCAGTAGTGGCTGTCTGATCGGATTGACCATCGAGTACCTCTTTAGCTACTTTGGCAACATCTTCGAGTGTAACTTGTGATTTTACGAGGTAACGGTCGGCGCCGAGCTTGTCGGCACGATTCTTATCTTCGGCCTGGCTGAGTGCGGTCATCATAATAACTTTAGTGTCACGGGTTTCAGGCGTGCTGCGCAGTAGGTCGAGCATATCAAAGCCGCTTATCTTGGGCATCATAACGTCGGAAATGATCAGATCAGGCTTTTCCTTCATGGCTAAACTAAGAGCTTCTTCGCCGTCTTTAGCGCTGATGATTTCGTAGCCTTCTGCCAGCAAACGCGCTTCGTAAATTTCGCGTAGATTATTGTCGTCTTCGACGAGCATTATTTTGGTCATGAGTTACCCTCGTTAAATCGTGCTAATGCTTTATGGTGTTCAGTGTAGCATATCTGGCCAGTGGTGAATAGTAACTTCATGACATTGCTGCCCCAACTGGTTTTTGTGCTTCTTGCTGTTGTAATTCCATAGCTTTCTGGCTGCTAATACGGGGTACGTTAATGTAGAAGGTGCTGCCCTTTTTGATTTCGCTCTCTACCCAAATGCGGCCGTGGTAAAGTTCAATAATTTTGCGGCAAATAAACAGGCCCAGTCCTGTGCCACCAATCGTTCGAGTGGCGGAGTTGTCGACTCGATAAAACTTCTGAAATAGGTGTGGTACGTCTTCGGCTGGAATGCCGTTGCCAGTATCACGAATGAAGAACTGAATCACTTCGTCGTTACCTGTTAGCCCAACGGATATCTTGCCCGAGTCGGTGTACTTTACGGCATTGTCGAATAAGTTAGTGATTACCTCGCGCATACGGTCGGGATCAATGTAGGCATAGTACAGAGGTCGTACTACGCGATCCCCGCCTGCGCTGCTAGATGTGGGGTGGCTGTTGGTGCCCACCGTAAAGTCTAGGAGTAGCCCTTTTTTCTCGGCGGCAAAACGTAGGCCATCGGTCAGTTGTTCAAGATAGGCACCCATTTCAACTACCACGGGATGATTGACGAGGCGACCATCTTCGGCCTTAGCGCTAGTAAGCAGATCCTGGAACAGCTTGCCAAGGTGCTGCGTGCTCTCGTGCGCCTTTTCGAGGTAGCTTCTTGCTTTGCTGTCGATGCGAGTGACCTTGTCGTTGAGGGCCAAGGCTAAATATCCCTCAATGGCAGCCACTGGGGTGCGCATCTCGTGGCTAGCGGTACTAATAAAGTCGGCTCGTCGATGTTCCTCCGTACGCTGTTCGCTCACATCTCGGATGACCGCCACGGCCCCCACTGATTCACTGGTTTTAGGTAGGATGATTGGTGAAATGACCAGTGAAACAATTTTGTTATTGGCAACATCTTTGTTAATGAGCTGGACAATGTTGGTGACTGTTTTATTGTCATTAACCACTGTTTTGAAGGGATACTGCTCGGCTGGCAGCTCTCTGCCGTCTTCCATGTTGAACTTAGCTACCAGCTGCACATCCAGGCCTGTGGCTTCGTCGATTGACCAGCCAGTAAGGGCCGAGGCGGCGGGGTTGAATAAGCTAATCTTGCCTTCAACGTCGGTTACAATCACTCCATCGGTAATGGACTGTAGTAAGATCTCGGCTTGTTGCTGGTTGCTCTTGAGCGCTCCAGACAGTTTAGCAATCTGAACGTTGACGCGGTCAACATACATTCGCCGCCAGATCATGTAGGTAATGCCGCCCCAAACGTAATTAACTCCCACAATAATCAGATTGGTGCTGTTGATAGTAACCTGCCCCTGGCTATTAGTCATGAGCAGAATGAGGTATATGGTGATCAGTACCTCAAAGCTGAGGATCATGTAGCCACCGAACATGCCACCAAAGAAGAGCAAGGCCAGCCAAAGTATCTCAAATGGTGAATGGAGTTGCCCGGTGCTGTTCACGAAACTGATACATAGCAACATCACAAGTAGGTGTAGACCAAAGGTGGCAATTCGAGCG
The DNA here is from genome assembly GCA_964394925.1 of uncultured Candidatus Saccharibacteria bacterium. Lineage (GTDB taxonomy): Bacteria > Patescibacteriota > Saccharimonadia > Saccharimonadales > CAYLGV01 > CAYLGV01. The sequence goes on from CAYMZG010000005.1 coordinate 46,913, forward strand.
GCATAGTTGCGCGCTAGATAGTTATAGAAAACGGCGCGAAAGATCACCGCAATGGCCGCGATAGTACCAGTAATAACGTTAAAGCCGTGTTGCTGCAGATCTTTGAGGGCTGGCACAAAGAACGTAAGCACGCATGCCAGGAGTGTAACGACGGCAACGATCGTGAGTAGCCAGCTGTAGAGCTTGTACCAAGATTCTTTTACGGATTGCATTACCTTACAATACCCACCCAGTTGTATATTAGTTGCTTACGCTTATCTGGGGCTAGTATACAGTGTTATCCCTGTTTTGACGAGACATTGACTGGACGGTTCATCCCTGTTGTGGTAAGATTTTTACTTGTCTGGAGATATGGCTTGCCACATTCACCACGGCCCCGTCGTCTAGCGGTTTAGGATATCTGGTTCTCATCCAGAAGATCGCGGGTTCGAATCCCGCCGGGGTCACCAAAGTAAAAGGCTCATCGAAAGATGGGCCTTTTACTTTGGTTAGGTCTCGCCAGAGACTCCGAAGCCGCAGCGTTCGATCTTCAGGCCCGCTCGCAAGTGCTTGCACTGAGAACGGGCGCGGAAGTAAACATCCCGCCGGGGTAACGAGATGCTTGTACTAAAAGACTTTCTCTTGAAGGTCTTTTTTGCTCATGCTTGCAAAATGCCAAGATAATAGTATTCTTTTCACATTAATTTGGATTTATGTTATGGGAAATATGGAACAGATAACGGGTGGCGAGTTGCCTACAACCGCTGCAGTAGAGCTCATGTTAGAGGCAGTTAATCGCGCAAGTTTTAGAAGTACAGACAGTGGTCACTTTAGGGTTGCAGGAGGTGATGCAGCTGGTACGATCAACGTTGATCGAAATCCAGTAGTCGTAACTGATGATGGCAGAGCCCACGAGACTCATAATTTCATCCGGGCGTGTGTTGGCCCCGAGGATGAGGATATAGACACTTCCTTTTGGGAAGAGCAAACAGTCATCGACCTGAATTTTAGCAATAAACCTGCCCTCTCATTCCATAAGGGCAAAAAAGAGTGGGTGTATGGTTCAGGCAAACCGCCAAAGAAGTTTGTCCTCAAAGCGTTAACTCGTCTCGGGTTAGATAGCCTGTAGGCACCCTATCGCCCAGGCGCATAAAGACTAGCTCGAGGATGCTCTGTACCCCAACAACGCCTCATGAACGGGTGCTAAATTTTCAGGTGTTGGATCACGTCGAATAACTCCATAGCTGTAAGCATAAGCATTTACAATAAACTTGTAGAATTATCAACAAAGTTTTACATTGTCAGCACGAAGCCTATAATGAGACTACCGACTTGTGAGGGGGTAACATTAATTAACTTTGGAGGCTGTTATGACACAACCCAACGTCCAAGCTGTGCGAAGTAATACGCTCAGCACCTTTTTAGCAACATTAATCGGCATGTTAATTGCGGTGCCGGTAGCGGCTTATATCTCAACAACCGTGCTTAAATCACAGATTGCGCGTGCCGAGAGCGTGCAACAAACAGCACAAGTAACTCCTCAAGTGAGCGCAAGTCAATCAGTAGCAGGTGGTAGTTGCACTGCTCCAGTCACACAGTCTGCAGATGCGGGTGCTCCTTCACTCACATCATTGGTTGGTGGCCATGGCTTGCCAGCCCCTTACGCAACTGCACTTGCTACCAACATTAGTCAGAGCTACACCACCACAAATAATACAACCAACAATAATACGAATAGCTATAACACTGATTCATACAATACTACGAAGACCAAGGGTAGCTACAACACTGGTAACAACACAAACTCGAACAATCCAGTGACCACTTCAAGCAACACAACCAATACAACCACCACCACAAATAACGATTCTAGTAACAGTAATAACAACAATACGAACAACAGTAGCGTTGGCTCCAACAACAATACCGACTCAAACAACACGACCAACACTAGCAGCAGTTCATCGACAACCACTAACACCACGCCAGTACAAGATGCAAGCAACGTAATTGTACTGAACAACAGCCCGATAGATCTCAGTCTCTAGTTTGGTTAATGCAAAACGTAACAAGGCCGCTTGCCGGCCCTTGTTACGTTGACGCGACAGCTAAAGAACGCTCTCGCTTTCAATCTTTACCTTGGCTCACGCCCTATTAACAATATGGTGTGTAGGCCATGGATACCATGCCGGAATAGATAAGACCATACCAATCAGTATGAATGTAAATGTAGTACCACCAATTGTCATTTCCGCCGTAAGTGTCAACAGACGTAACTACATTACCCCACCACTGAAAACCGGCGCCAGCTGAGGTCCGTATACCTGGCGTCGTAAGATCCTTATTGCTTGCGGTATTCACGGTAATCGAGACCTTACCTCTAGTGTTTGCGGGCTTGGTGGCGATTACGCGAAGTTTGTAACCATACGGTGTCATAATTTTGCAGGCTGATGCGGTAAAGCCGTTCTGGTATATGACACGTCCGTAAGTACCAGCTTTGCTCTTAAGCGTACGTTCTTGATATTTTGAGAAACCCGTGTAGCTAATCGTGCTTAGCAACAGTACTGCCGCAGAGGCAACCAGAACTACCCTGAATAACTTTGTGGGGTTGCTGAAGGGCCCTGGCTTAGAAGCACTGCCAACCTTTGCGGTGGACTTTGCCTTCAAGGTGGGTTTAAGTTTTTTAGGTTTTTTCATGTTTATCTCCTTATTGAAGTTTATAAGCATAAACTTCAATAAGTCAAGTTCATGCCTGGTTTTGATATACAATGGTGCTATGCATAAGCGCAGCAGCTTCCTTTTAGTACTTGGTTTGATTGTAACGTTTTTCAGCCTAAGCTTCCCTGCTGTTACGAGTGCGGTACCGTCCCAAGTTTCGGAGCAAACCCCATCTGGGGTGATATCTGGTGGCGGCTGTGGGCAGAGCAATGCACCTTCATTTCAGGCGTTGATTGGGGCAAAAAAGGATACTTACGTTGTGTATGTCCGACTAGCTCGTAGCGGCCAAAATGCATCATCAAGTATATATTTTCAATCATTTCAAGGTGGTAGCTGTCAGCTGATCGGAACGACTTTGGCCAGAGGTGACGGCTGGCAACCGGTCGGTACTTGGTCAGTCAACGGCCCGGCCGAGGCTGGCAATTTTGTTCTTCAATCAGGAGCAATTGACAGTGCTCCATCCGCCAACCGGCCCACCATAATGCTAGTTTCAAAGACCAAACCAGCCTGTCAGCCCACCGTCGAATGTTATGTGAACCTTGATGGCCAAACGGGCATCGTACGCCCCACTGGTACGCTGTTAAACGAGGATACCTTGCATGTTGTTACGGCCATCGACCCAGCTGATGATCAGCTTCAAAAAGTTACCTATTATGTCGATGACCGCTCGGTGTATACCACCACTTCGCTGGAGCCATTCAACACACACTATGTTGGCCTGGGCGCTCACACGCTTACGCGAGTAGCGACCTACGCTTCCGGGCAATCAATTGTATTCAGTTCGACGTATGACAATGGCTACGACAACCCGGCCGTTTTATTTGTGAGCATTTTATATGGACAAAATACGGCCTTTAAGATCATGCTCATCATTTTTGTTATTGCATGCGCGTGGTTGTTGTTCCGTGGCATTCTTCGAGCCATTCATAAGCGCCGCGTATGGAAGAAGACACATATCTTAAAGCCTGCTGGTAAGACCCCGCGCCCATCGGCTAAGCCAGCCGCAACAGAAGCGGCACATTTTACCAAGCCGGACAGCACGCTAAAGTTGGCAGCACAGTGGACGACCGTTATTCTGTCGGTGGCTGCTGCTGTTATTCTGCTCGTTGCCGTGCTGTATAACTTTGTCATTCAGATCTATCAGGTTGATGGTCCGAGTATGCAGACCACACTTCATACCGGCCAACACTTACTTGTTAATCGTCTGGGGCGCACATGGGCTCGAGTGGACCGCAAAAAATACGTTCCTAAAAGGGGTAGTATTGTGGTTTTCAACAAACAACAGGCCAGCCAGCTTTCGCTGGATGTGTCCCAAGAACAAAGTTACGTTGTAAAGCGTATTATTGGCTTGCCCGGCGAACGTGTGACACTTAACGCTGGCAAGTTCCACGTGTACAATGCTCAGTTCCCACAGGGTTTTGACCCAGACGCCAACCACTCATGGTCGAGTAATATACAGGCCGCTCCCTCATATGAATCGGTTGATATAACGCTTGGCCCTGACGAGGTCTTTGTTAGCGGTGATAATCGTCCTGATTCAGTCGACTCGCGGTCATATGGGGCCGTTAAGGTCGATAATCTGATAGGTCAGGTTGTCTTGCGTATCTCGCCCCAGTTCAAAATTTTCTAATCAATCGGCATCGGCCTGAACACTCGGTAACTCCAAGAGATTGGTCGTATAGCGTGGGCTGCGCTGGTTATAAATGGGCCGCCACTGTTGCCCGAGGCTTTCTGTCGCAAAGCGTACGGTGTGTTTGCCGTAGCGCTCGTTTAGGTTGTCTATGCTGGCCATGCGAGCTGTAGATTTTTCGTAGCAATGATGACTCACCTCTTTTAAAAGATCAAGCTGCAGTTCACTGGCGGGCACAAAGTCATACAACATAACCCCTGCTCGGTGATAGTATTGGTGCGAATCGTATAGCTTATGAAGTTCTGACACCAAGTCATGAATTAGCTCGCCGGTGTCGGCGGTTGGTGTGCTGTAAGTTATCTCTTTAAACCATTTTCGGTAGCCGGGTTTATGCCTATTGGTTGTGAGGAATAGGGCGGCTCGTTTGGTGACCTGGCCACTCCGGCGGAGGCGGAAGGCGGCCTGGGTAGTGAATGTGGCAATGGCGGCTTCGAGTGAGCCCAGGTCGTTTGTATCGTGGCCAAAGGTGCGGGTTCGGGCAATACTTTTTCGGGATTTACCCTCTTGATCGAGCGGATAGCACGATAGGCCGTTGAGCTCGGCAATTAATTGCCGACCACGGATGCCCATAAGCTGCTGAGCATGCTTGGGCTGAAGTTGGGCCAGCTGACGCGCGTTCATAATGCCTTCGGCACGCACCTTTGGCGCAAAACGCCAACCAATGCCCCACACGTCTTGTACTGGCATGGCTTCTAGTTGAAAACGGACATTTCGAGCTGGCTCCCCAACGAAGTTAAGTACACCGTGTAGTTCAGGGTCTTTCTTGGCGCGCTCGCTGGCCAGCTTGGCAAGGGTTTTTGTAGGGGCGATGCCAATTGAGACCGGTATGCCTACCCAGCGCCAGATCGCTTCACGAACGTGTTGCCCCCAGGCTACATAATCTTTGATGGGCAGTTCCTGGAGATCGAGAAATGATTCGTCAACAGAGTACACTTCAATACGCGGTGTTATAGAGGTGAGAACTTCGGTAATACGTCTGGAAATATCGCCGTACAGATCAAAATTAGCACTAAACTGCACCACGCCATGCCGCTTAAAAATATCACGATGTTTAAACGCGGCTCCAGCCATGGGGATGCCGAGCGCCTTAGCCTCGTTACTGCGAGCCACCACACAGCCGTCGTTACTACTGAGCACTACTACGGGGGTTGTGGCCAAATCTGGTCGGAACACTCGCTCGCAACTGACGAAGAAGTTATTGCAGTCAATAAGGGCAAAGATCGGCGGCTTTTTCATGGTTTTACTGCCAGCTGTGCTTATCGGACGGCACTGTCCCGATATTGGTGAATGGCAGCCGTGACACTTCCCCATACCTCAGCGTGCTCGGGGATTTTGTGCTTAGGTGACACAGCAAACTGGCCATCCTTGACCCAGACAGCGGGATCATTGCCACGTGGTGTCACAGCTCGGTCAACCAACAACACATCTCCGGCAAAAATGCCCTGCCTGGCCCATTCATTGCCGGTGATGCGCATCATATAGGTGCTAGCGCTGTGCTGAATTAATAGTTGGTTAAGGTCAATGCCTTGCAGTGAGCTATCGGTAGCCGGGTTGGGAAACCCATCATGCACTGATACGCCGCTCGGATTGTTGTAATACATCGTCAATCTCCTCATATAGTAATTTGCTTGCTTTTCGCCGTGTAAAGCGCCACTGGCGCCAGCGCGTTCGCCAGACCGCATACCAATACTGTTGTGGTGGCTCGCGGAGTGGCGTGACGAGCGGTGTTTCTATGAACAATACTTTCTTGGTGCTCATGGCTTGGCACCACCATAGAGCAGGATGCGTAGATCTGGTAGGAGCAGCTTGGCTTCTGCTACACGCATGCCGGTGGTGATGCCAAGCTTACGCGCCTCCTTCGAGGCCGCTGTAATAATCCCCTGGTTCAGTCGTTTCATGCGTTGCCGCCGATTCCCCGGCTGGTAGGCTGCAAACGCCCAAGCCCGTTTCATTTGTTCTTTGGTTGTGACATTCATCATAAGTTGCATAATCAATTCCTTTCGTTAGTAGAAGTTCTGAATGAGTGGTGCCTAAAGGGCTCGGCTGCTGAGTAGCGTCCAGGTGCGGCTGCCCGGCTCAAAGCTCAGACGGTACAGTTTTTGGCCGTCTGTCATGTTAAAAATTTGTATAAGATCTTGGCCTTTTTGCACCAAGCAGCGTAGGCCGTTTTGCAGGAAACTAAGTTCCCTGCCTTCGACTTCGATATTGCGTGGGAAACAGTGCTTTTGATCAAAGTAAAACGCAGTGACATTAACTACGGTGTTGTGAGACATATACGACTCCTATAAGAGATTTAGGGATAACAAAAGAGTCAACTGAGACAAATTGTTCAGCCGGAACGGGTTAGAAGAGAGCTTTCTGGTAGGCTCGTGGGACCGTTCACCCGATGAGCAATTTACAGATAGCTAAATGTCGTATATGTGAGGCGCGCAGTGACCTGAGTATGCTTGCCTAGTCGTGTATAAAGCCTGGTGGCGATGGACGATTTGCCGGGACGGCAAAACTGACTCATGCTCCCATAGCTGCTTGTAGTATAGCCACTCAAAGTGCTCGTGGTCAACGTTCGAATGATGTGCTTTTTGTCACAAACCTGTGCTTAAACCGGGCCGGGAGTTGCGGTTGACTGGTTAGGGTTAAGGCGTAATTGATCGAGGAACGTTACCAGCTCCTTGGGGGTAATCTCGGCCTTTACAATGTAGCCGTCGGCCTGGGCTTCAATGGCAGCACGACCCTCCTCGGCCAATTCAAGATTGGTCGTAACAATGATTTTGGCGCGCAGGTTTGGCGTCTCGCGTACGTCGCGCAGGCGATGCAGGATTTCGGTGCCAGTTAAGTTCGGCAGCATGATATCGAGCAAGATTACATCGTAAGCATCGGTCTGGGCGGCCTGTAGCGCTTCTTGGCCATCAACAATTACCGTAACGTCGTAGCCAGCCTTGCTAAGGGCCCGAATATACAGCTCGCTAATAAATGGCTCATCTTCAATAATGAGCACGCGGGTGTTATTGCTGGGGGTGGGATTGTTGTCCATAGTATTACTATTTATTGTACCCTGTTTATTCCTATCGTCGATAAATTGAGTGGTTTTTGATCCAGCCGTGTGCCGTGCGAACCATGGCTTCATTGCCAGTGCCAGCTTTCAGCTCATCGGCCAGTTGGCTATAAGGTTTGAGTGTTAAGGCCACAGTCGTGCCCTCGCCCTCCTTAGATTGCACCCAAATGTCACCTCCATGGGCGTTAACAATGACCTTACTCAAATAGAGTCCGAGCCCGGTGCCGCTAACGGTGTCACGGTTACGGTGATTGCGGTGGAACTTCTCAAACAGGTTTGGCAAGACACTAGTTGGTATGCCGACGCCCTTATCGATCACATCAATCTCAACGAGGTTGTCTTTGGTAAGCGTTGCTTTCATAAGCACCCCCTTGCTCTTGCCGCTGTATTTGATGGCGTTGTCGAGGAGGTTGCATAGTACTTCATAGAGCGTCATACGGTCAGCGGCAACCGTGGGAAGTCCGGTCGCGATATCCAGCGAGACCTCCTTACCGGCGGCTTTTGCTCGTGTGGCCATGTCACTGGCGGCATGTTTGATGAGTTCCTCAACACTCTCCTCGCCCAACTTAATGGCCAGCTGGTTTTCTTCAATGCGAGCCACGTTTAGGATAGTATTCACAAAGGCGGTAAGCTCATCGGCAGAGGCGCGCAGCCGATCCATGAACTTGGTCATCTCGGGATCGAGTTTGCCCTCAAGCTCGTCCTGGAACACTTCAATTAGCCCACGCATGAGGGTTAGTGGTGTGCGGAGCTCGTGCACCGCCAAAGCAATAAAGCTCAGCGACGTTTCGTCTTGTAAGTACTCCTCGGTGCGGTCGAATAACGTCACAATGTATTCGATGCCAGTTGGGTTATCACGGTTATAAAAACCTTCCATGTCGCATTGGCGGTATTCACCGGGGCTGTCTTTGAACGAGACTCGCACCCGACGCCAATAGGCATTGTCGGTTATCTTATTGGCGGCACAGTCGGCGATCCAGCTCTCTAGGGTGAAGTCGCTTGGAAATTCGAGGTCCAGCGCTTCATAGATTGGTTTACCAAACAACTCAGCGCTGGGTCGGTGTGTAAAGTTAATTGCTGAGTCGCTCGCAAACGTAACGGCTTGCTGCTTATTAAATACAAACAGTGGTAACGGCAAGCGAGTTAAGATGTTACTCGACTGTGTTGCTTCTTTGCGGTGCTCGGCCAATAGCGTGTTTTGCTGAACGGTTGCCAGCTCATAGAGCTGAAAGACCATGCTTGTGACGTATTGACTGCCGATCGACAACTGATCGGTTTGGGGCGCAGAAGATGGAGTCTCTGTTGGCGACAAGTGCAAGATACCGTCACCAAGGGCCTTAAGGGGGACTCTCGCTAGTTGCCCGGCCAAGGCGGCTGTAGCAAAGGCAGCGAGTAGGCTGAGGACAACGGTAATAGCAAAGGTGATGAGTGGCTGCAAGTGTCCAACGCTGTACAAGAGGTATCCCACTCCAAGCACAACCAGCTGGGCGAGGCTGGCCATGAGCCATATACGATTGCGTATTTGACCAGTTGCTTGCTTTAAGTGCTCCACCCGCTTCTTTCTAAGGCCTACGGCGCGTATTTAACATAGCTCGGATTACCAACAGCGGTTATCCATGTCTGGCCAGCATTCAGTGCAATTGGGGAGCCATTGGCATCACCGAAGCGTATCTGGCTGCCTTCATTCTCCTTCGACCACGTACCTTCGGTGACGGCACCATCTTGGAAGATGTAGGCCTTACCATTACCAAATGCATTATAGGTAGTGTGAATACCATCGGCATCAATGCCCTGCTGTAACACAATAGCAATTACAACCTTCGGATTCAGTTGGGCGCCTGACTTCTCGTCGATATGCGGCTTACCACCCTCGCTGCGTTTGTAGCTATTGCTCGTAGCGTCATAGTCGTAGTGGGCGTAGTACAACGGGCTGCTAATGGTGAAATCAATCGACTTGGCAGAAGGTGTGGCAGCCGGCTTTTCGGCCTTGCGCGGAAAACCAATAAAATTGCTTGAGGTAAAGCCCTTGGACTTTTCGAGTTCAAGCAGCTTCGGAACAGAGGTGTACATATTATGCGGTGCATAGCGCTGTGGGATGCGCCAATATGGTGCCGTGTTGAAGAACTGGTCAAGGTCTTTGTAGCCGGGTGAGCGAATCATTTGGAGCGCTTCGGCACTACCGCCAACGTGGGCAATGGCGGCGTCGAAGCCACGGGCCCAACGAATGTAATAAGGCCGTACGGAACGCACGGGCCCAACGTAATCCGGCTGACTTTCTTGGAACAGCGCGAGGAATCGAGTAATGCCACCTTCTGCAATGGCTTCAAAGACCACGCCGGCAGTGTTTAGGCCTGATTGTGGGCGCGCATCTGGGCTGTTCTCGATCATAATACCCGTTACAGGAGTCTGATTGGTGCCGATTGGCACCTGAACGCCCGTTAGATTGGAAGCCTCGGTGGTTGGTTTGGGCGGTTCGGGCTTGGCTTGTGTCTGATTTTGAATGGTAACAGTTTTAGTAGCTTCCTTTTTGAAGAAACCAATGTATATACCTGTTGCCGTACCGGCTACGAGGAGTATCGTGGCAATAATAATGGCAATTTTCTGCCAAGTCGGTCGCTGCTGCCACCACGCTTTGACTTTGCTGCCTACGCCCTGTTTTGAGCCATCACGTTTGTGCGGTGAAGATCCTGCTTCATCTGTCTCGTTACCGGCATAACGTGACATATCGATAACATCTTCATCAGCAGCCACTTGTTCTGGTGGTTCAAAGGTTGGTTCGTGATCTCGTTGCATATCTGTTTTAGGCAATTTTTAGCAGGTGTTATATTTGATGTAAAATTACACCCCATTGTAACATGCTTATGCTATCTGTGCATCAGATGAGAATTCTAGAGGGCGGCCAATTGCTGGTTGAGACGTCTCAGGCTAACCGTTTTGCCAAGTACGGCTAGTGTATCCGCCAGGCCAGGACTTGCAGGAGCCTGGGTTGTGGCAACGCGGATGAGACTAAACAGCACCGCAGGCTTTTGCTCGGTGGCTTCGAGTAAATCATTGAGGCGTTTTGTGAGATCCTCAACACTAAAATCACTGGCTTCAAGGGTTGTCTTGGCTTGCTCTAAAAGCTCGCGCAGTTCAGGTGTGTCAAGTTTTTTGAGCTGCTTGTGTCCGCTTATGAGTTCTGGCTGGAGTGGTAGATCGGCAAAGAAATAATCGGTCAAAGCTGGTAGCTCAGAGAAATACTTAAGACGTTCTTGCACAAGGCCCAATACCAGCTTCTTGTACGCATCGTCGTAGGCCTCAGCAGTCTTTGGCCAGTAGCCGCTGACAGTGTTGAACAGGTCGTCGAGGGGTAATTCACGTATCTTGGTGCCGTTCATCCAAACAAGCCGTTGTTCATCGAAGCGCGCCCCACTGCGCTGCACGCGGTCGAGGCTAAACTTCTTGATAAGCTCGTTAATGGTAAATAGCTCCTGCTCGGTGCCGTCATTCCAACCAAGGCTGGCAATAAAGTTAATCAGCACCTCTGGCAAGAAGCCGTCGCGCAGGTAATCAATAACATCCTTGGCGCCATCGCGCTTGCTGAGTTTTTTGGTACCACTTGGCCCCAAGATGTGCGGCATGGTGGCAAAGATTGGTCGCTCCAGGCCCAGCGCCTCATAGAGGTTAAGGTAGTTTGGTGTGCTTGCTAAGAACTCTTGACCCCTAATAACATGAGTAATCTTCATTTCTGCGTCGTCGACAATGTGGGCGAAGTTATAGGTTGGAAAACCATCCGACTTAATGAGGATGAAATCATCTATCACTTCGGGGCCAGTGCTTAGATCGCCCATCACGGCGTCATGCCACTGGTAAGCTTTGGGGTCAGATTTAAGGCGTAGTGGCTGTGTGCCGTCCCAGGCGGGAGGATTCTCGGGGCGGTGATTACGGTATAAGAAAGGTCGCTTCTCTTTTTGAGCCTGTTCACGAAAGGCCTGTACTTCTTCAGGGGTGTACGGATCGGCGTAGGCACGACCAGTATCAACGAGCTTCTGCGCCCATGGCTTATAGGTAGCGAGCCGTTCGCTTTGGCGATATGGGCCATACGGGCCAGCACAGTCAGGGCCTTCGTCATAATCAAGTCCCAGTTTATGCAGTGAGTCCATAATCTGCTGATCGGCCCCGGCAACTTCACGTGCTTGGTCGGTGTCTTCAAGCCGAAGGATAAACTGGCCACCAGATTGGCGTGCTAGTAACCAGGCGTACAGAGCCGTACGAATGCCACCGACATGCAGATAGCCAGTGGGACTGGGGGCAAAGCGAGTTCGAGCGGGTTTCATAGCAGTTAATTGTACAAGATAGGCGGTGTTTTGCCTACGGCATGTCATCTGTTATGCAGAATCAAGTACGTTGATTAAAGAGAGGCCGCGATGTTAAGCAGCTGATCGCTGTTGAGTTGTGAGTCACCTTCGATGCGGTACCATATGCCACCGTCAACCCAAGTGGCATTACTGCCGTCGTAGACGTAAATTGTTTTGCCACGATCTTGGATGGTCTGGTTGTTCGGGTGATTAACTGCCACATAGTTGTCCATGAGCGCCTGGCTATTCCACTCGGATACGTTTTGCATAATTCTGAAGTTTCGATTGTCACTAGTTGACTTATATGGAATAGTGATCTGGCCTGGGCTATAGGCGATGCCACCTGCGACCCCAAAACCAGCTGGCTGGTAGCTCGGCAAATTACCCTTAATGCCAGCGCGAGAAGCAGCGATGCGCATGCCGATACTGGTGCTGTTTTGGTATACAAAAAAGCCAACCACGAGCACCAGTGCAATCGCAAAACCACCTACACTCACCTGTCGTGGGGTGAGGTGTAATCGTCGTGCGAGGCGTGCGGTGCGCTTGTCTTTTTTAAGCGGTGCACTATCTACTGCCTCAGCGTCAGATAACGCCTTGTCAATTGTTCCTAGGTTGCTTTTACTCGAGATGTTCGCCGTGGTGGTGTTCGCTGAGTGTCGACCGGGTTTGCCGTCTTGCTTGATAGACTGGCTTGAGACTGCCGAGGTCTTGGCTGTGGCTGAATCTGTGGTGATCTGCGTGGTCGAGAACCGACTAATGGCGGCACTCTTTGGCACCACCTTGGCATGCTCGAGCCGTTGTTTGTTCATGACGGGTTTTGAGTTAGTGATTGATTTGGCGGGTGTAGTTTGGCTATTTGTAGCTTTAACGGGCTTCGGTTTCGCAACGGTTTTACGCATCAATGTCTTTGATTTCTCAGTTGGATGAGCAGTGGCCTGATTGGTCTGTCGTTTGAGATTGTTCCCTGGTGTTTTTTTGGATCGTCGAAAACCATCGATCGATGCCACTTTATTTGTTGTGGCAGCCGCTTTTTTTGGAGTACCGGCAGCAGGCTTTGCTTCAATCATCTTACCCGTCAGGGCGTCATAACGCTTGCCGTTTAATTCAATAACGTGTTGATTACCCACAGTGGCCTAAAAAACCTTTGGTTTTACGTGATGCATCTATCTTACCGCTAGCGCAATCTGAGCGCAAGGGTCTTACGTGGTCTGGATATATTGCGAAGCCTGCCTATGGCTTCGTTTGCGTATTTTCGGTATGCTGAGTAGTGATGGATTTCCTCGATCCCAAGAAGAAACGTGCACACCGCATCCGTCTCTATATAGGTTACGGTCTGATGGCGGTCGCCCTAGCCATTGCCACCGTTATTCTACTGTTCGCTGCCTACGGCTACGACATTGACCGCAGCACAGGGGGCATTATTCAGAATGGCATGGTGATTCTCGATGCTCATCCTGAATCGGCAACTATTTACGTGAATAGTGAACAGCGTGGCACTACCGCAGATCGATTGGCTCTGCCCGCGGGTCAATATAAGATTGAGTTAAAGCGAGACGGGTATCGACCATGGCAACATAATGTCAATCTTGAGGGAAGCAGCATTGAACAGCTGGTGTATCCGTTCTTGTTCCCGCAGAAACTTGTGAGCAAGAACCTGCAGCAATTCGCTACCCCGCCACAGGTAGCGTCACAGAGCCCCGATCGCCACTGGCTAATTGTATCTGAGCCAACCGTTGGGAGCTTCCAGGTATTTGATCTAAATAACGATAAGAACCCTTCAACGAGCATTAGTTTGCCGGCTGACACCATTACATCTACTCCTGGCGCTCAAAGCTACGAAGCTATAGAGTGGTCAAGCGATAACACACATCTGTTACTTCGACATGCTTATCAAGGTGGAGCTGAGTTTGTAGTGTTGGATCGTGAGAATCCTGCCAACAGTGTGAATATCACCAAGCTTTTTACTGGCACACCATTCACAACCGCGACTCTGCGAGACAAGAAGTACGATCAGTACTATTTACATACAAACGATGGTTCTTTGTATTCGGCTGAAGCTAAGAGTAAAACACCTACTCTGGTGGTCCAAAATGTCGCTCAGTACAAGTCTTACCAAGCTGATACCCTACTTTATGCTGTTTCAACAACGCCCTCGGCCACAGTAGCCGATATCCATTATCGTCAGGGATCACAAGATTACGTACTACGAACTGTGCCCAAGGCTGATAAGTACTTGCTGGATATGGCTCGTTTTAATGGACATTTCTATATTGCAGCCGGTAGCACGGCCGACGGGCATACTTACGTGTATAAAGATCCAATCGACGATTACACACGCCGCCCAGCTCGTACACCCCAACCAAACCGTGTTTTGATTGAGCAAGGCGCCCAGTATGTATCATTCTCGGCTATCGCCCGTTTCATTGCGGTCCAGGCCGGTAGTAGCTTTGCGGTATACGATGCCGAAACGGGTCGACAGTTCAAATATGACACCAAACTTAATCTGACGCCTGGTCAAAAAGCAACCTGGATGGACGGCCACCGCCTGCTCCTCAACAGTAATGATGTGCAATATGTTTTTGATTTCGACGGTACGAATATGCAAAAACTAAATCCTACCCTTCATACGTATCCCCCATTCTTTGATCGTGACTACACGGCCCTCTTCACCGTCTCGCCGCAGAATAACGCCGCCGACAAGCCAGTTTTGCTCCGCTCAGAGCTCAAAGTTAAAACGAACTAATAGTCCCACTCACCTACCTACTATGGCCCCTGCAGCTGTGTGGAGGGGTTTGGCTATAGGCCACAAGGAAACCAAGAGTGTGCCTTTGGCGGTTCCCGTACCCTCCAACATAGCTACAGGTGCCATGGCGGTGTTAGTGCGCTATTAGCTAGATAGCCGGCTGGTGAGGCGATGCCAAAGTGTTTCGCTGTTACTCGGCAGTGTTTTGGGGCTGCCCTCATTGGCCTTGGCTGAACTAGCCGTGTTGCCTGCTGGATCGGGCGTTATCTGCTCACCAGTAACAACCAGGCGGTTTAAGCTGGTCCCCGGTGGGTCACACGTTATGAGGCTGAACGTGGCCGGCTTGCCGTAATTGTAGTTAAGTACTGACACGTCCTGCGGTTTAACAATCTTCTTATCGAATACTTTGTAGACGTAGCGTTTGCCGTCTTTTTGCAGTATGAAAGTATCACCGTTCTCCAGTCGTTTTAAGAGTACGAAGGCGAACTTATACTTTCCCTTGTTAAAGATATTATTTGCGGAGTGACCGAAAATGGCACCGTTGCCTAATTCACCCGGATTTGGAGTTGTTGCGTAATGCACCACTCCCCTGTCGAGTGCGTTATGAATAGCATTCTCATCAATCGACGGCTCGTCGTACACAACGGGTATCTCAACGTTAATTTTAGGAATAATTATGAGCGGTTCGCTACCAGCGGTAGTTGCGCTGCCATCAATGATTATGGAATTGTTACTGACGGTTTTACTTGGGGATATAAAAGGAGCCAAGAAGCGTTCATTGAAAAAACTAAACAGTAGGATCACGACAACGATTAGGCCCGAGGCCAGCCCGAACGCCAGTGATTTGAGGTGGCCTCCGCGTTTGCCATGCCCTGAACGAGCTGCACCACGAGCAATTTGTTTCTTCACCGCACTCACCGTGCGTGTGCCGTGCGGGTGGTGTTTCCGTCGGGCAGCAGTATTATGCGAGACATGATCAACTGGTGTTGGTGTGGTGAGTTGGGCGGTTTTATCGGTCGCGGTAGTAGCGTGGTGTGGTCGGCCGTCACCGAGGCGTACACCACGTTTGTTGTATTCATCATAAAATTCTTGCCAGACCTGATGCTTCTCGTGGTCTGGCAGGGCGAGATAGTAGTTGTGCCAAGCGGTCTGGATTTCCGCTAACGAGCGGCCAGATTGGCTCAACTCAAGCATGTAGCGTTGATGCTTCGAACGGTGCGGTTCATGCTTGGCCTCAATGATCTCCTCTTTGGCGTTCGGCTCCTCTGCATAGAGGTCATTTAGTTTGGCACGAATCAAATCCGCCGCCGGATTGGCGGCGTTCTCGGGCGCGTTGTCGTGATTCGTATTGCTCATATGTGCTTATGCTGGATTAACAGATACCAGTATAGTATAATTTGGCGGTCATTCATACCGAGCCGGGCGAGTGGCGGAACTGGTATACGCGCACGACTCAAAATCGTGTTCCTAACGGAGTGAGGGTTCGATTCCCTCCTCGCCCACCAAACAAACAGTCCAGCAACGCTGGGCTTTTTGTTTGGTTGATGTGATGAGAACCCGATCGGCGAAGCCGGGGTTCGTTCATGACGAACACGCGCAGGTGCTCGCACCGAGCATGTGAGGAAATGCGAGCGAAGCGAGTTCCCTCCTCGCCATGCCCCTTTTGCTATATTCTTGTAAATCTCATACCTTGCATTAATACAAGACCCAGCCGCTTGAGCTGGGCTTGTATAGCGATACCTCCGTACCCCCACAACAGAGATAATAACAACTGAAACTGAGAACTGGCTGGTTATTACGTAAGTTCTGTAATGGCAGTTGTCAGCGCCTCAAATGGTTTGCTGGGATTTTGCAGCCACCAGGTAGCGGCGTATGTTGCTGATCGAACGCGCCACTTCTTGGTGTCCTGTGTGTTTTTTGTGGAGCTTACTTGACCATTTATGGCTACCACATATTGATCAAGGTGTTTGACGATGACCGCTAGATTGTGCGCTCCGGTCATTTCATGCAAGCTATCGATGAGCTGAAGCAGGCCCATGTCGAATGTAATAGGCTGTGTTACGCGAAGTCGCGTGGCTAGTTTTTGCAGCTGAGCCATGGTCAAAACATGCAGACGATTACCTTGCAGCAATGCCATGTCACTGTTGGTCAGGCTGTCACACGCATCTTTGGTAAGCGTTATCTGGCCAGTGTGTTTATGTAGTAACTTCTCGAGTAAGATGGTTGCTTCACTATTATGGCCAAAATTTCCAGCCAATAAGATGCCGTCGGCCCACGCTGCTTCGTGAAGAACCTCCGCCAGGGCTTGCTGGCCGAAACTCCCACTCGGTGTGCTTGGCGCGAATTCAACTTGCGGCAGAACGGCCCCAGCGATTTTATGTACCGCATCGGGCAGAAGTACCCGCACGCTGCCGGCACCGGCCTTTACAGCATGGCTATAGGCTTCAGCTGGGTCAATAAAACCATGTGTATTGCCGCCGACAATCAGTAGCTTCCCGGCTTGCGCTTTATGCTCGGGCCGACTCCACAGCAGATCAGGAAAGAGTGGACTCTCGGGCTGCTGTTTCTGCCAATAGTTGCGCTGATCCATGCTAGTCCTTGAGCGTAATGCTCACCGGACAGTGGTCGCTGCCCATCACATCGGAGTGGATTTCAGCGTTTTTCAAATGATCTCTTAGACTTTCCGATATGAGGAAATAATCAATACGCCACCCGACGTTTCGAGCTCGTGAATTAGCAAAGTGACTCCACCAGGTATAGAAACCGTTACCTTGCTTGAACTCCCGGAAGGTGTCAACAAAGCCGGCCGTCAGCCAGTTATCGAAACCACTACGTTCTTCTTCGGTAAAACCCTTTTTGCCCCTGTTAGGCTTTGGATTGGCGAGGTCATCTTCGGTATGGGCAACATTCATGTCGCCGCAATATATAACAGGCTTCGTCTTTTGGAGGTCGGCACAATAGGCAGTTAATGCTGCGTCCCAGCGCTCGCGAAGGGGTATGCGCGTGAGATCATCTTTGGCATTCGGTGTGTAGGCGGTGACCACATAAAAGTCTTCGAATTCAGCGGCGATAACGCGCCCTTCATCGTTGCTATGGCCGTAGTTATCGGCTTCCAGGCCACCAATTTTTACAAACTCATCTGGTATGTCGTTAACAACTGTAATCGGCTGATGTTTGGTAAATATAGCGGTGCCACTATAACCCTTTCGAGTTCGCGAGGAGTTCCAAAATTCTTGATACTGGGGCATGTCAATGACCGCCTGCCCTTGCTCGGCTTTGGTTTCTTGCAGACACAATATGTCTGGTTGGTGTTTGGCGACGAATTCTTGGAAGGTGCCCTTCTTAATGACGGCGCGGATGCCATTAACATTCCAACTATATATCTTCATGTAAAACAGTATAACAAAGAGGGCTTGTTACTTGTTCTTTGAAACGCTGCCGATCGCACAAATAATCGCATCTCTGGATGCACTGGTTCGTGTGATGATACCGTTTGTGAGCATTCCAAGTATGCCCTCCTTCTTACCGATATCTGCGATTGCGAAAACTTCGTGGGTGGCTGCCGATAAATCCATGCCCTGTTGTAGCAGTTCTGCAAGTGCAACGGGCAACTCGACTCTTGGGCTGATACCAAAACCTACCTTGTCGGGCCCCTTGGCCACACATGCAAAATTGCCCACGAACCATGCTTGATTGATCATTTGCACGCCACCCTCGATCCCTACCCCGTAATCTGCTCCCGGTACTTTGCTCTGGGCATCACGTGCGCGATTGAGAGCTCCCTGTAATGTCTCCTCATCGGACATGGGTTGGTCTGATACGCCAGAAGGAACATCTACCCCTATAAATGTGAGCTCTTGATCTTTAAAATACTCGCGGAAGGCGTCTTCTACTGCTTTAATTTTTGCTGGGTTTTTTGTGCCAATTGCGATCTTCATACGCTACAACTATAGCCTTCCGGTCAGTAATATGCCATACTTAGCTACCAGAAATGAGTGCGAAATATCAGCGTGTCCTATTAAAAATCTCTGGTGAACAGCTGGCCGGTACCTTTGAATCAGGTATTGATCCCGTTTTGGCGGGGTGGATTGCAAAAGAGGTCCAAAAAGTCACCGAAGCTGGTACGCAAGTAATTATAATGGTTGGCGGTGGCAACTTTCTTCGTGGTGCCCAAATAGCTGGCCACGGGATTCAGCGTGTAACGGGCGACCAAATGGGTATGTTGGCAACCATGATTAACGCCCTGGCACTTACCGATATCTTTGAGGCACATGGGATCAAAACGCGATGTTTGAGTACAATCTTCGCCGAACAAGTAGCCGAACCCTTTGTGCATCGTTTGGCGCATAAACACCTCGAAAAAGGCCGTGTTGTTGTTATCGCGGGCGGTAGCGGTCGGCCCTATGTTACGACCGATACAGCAGCGGTAGTTCTTGCTTTGGAACTTGACTGCGAAGCAGTTCTCAAGGCAACTAAAGTTGATGGAGTATATGACAAAGACCCTAAAAAGCACTCTGATGCAAAAAAACTCGACTCATTATCTTATGAGCAAGCCGTTACGGATGTGGCAATCAAAGTGATGGACAAGGCTGCCCTCGGCCTAGCAATGGAACAGCATATGCCGCTTGTGATCTTCGACGCTTTGAAAAGTGGCAATATCCTTGATGTAGTGCATGGCAAGCCGGTCGGAACAACAGTTTCATAAAAATAGTTGACTAAATTACTAATTTAGTACATTATATGTACATATGAAAAGGTCTGAGTTAACAGGTCTGGTGCTGACTCATGGCGAGCGTGACCCTATGGTTACCCTCGACCAACTGGCAACGGTTTGCGGGCAAATCGTCGTTGTTCAAGATACCAGGACCCCCACGAACCCCTTGCCACTCGAAAATATAAGCAATGAAACTGAAATCACGGTCGTGGATCGTGACTTTGACACCTTCCCAGCTCAGCGAAATGCTGGCATTGAAAAAGCTCGCGGTGACTGGGTTTTGTCGGTTGATAGTGATGAATACGTATCGCGTGATCTTGCAGAGGCCCTTACGGGTTTACGGCCAGCTCAAACTGATGAAGTATATGGCATTCCTCGGCAGGAACTGTTGCATGGACAAACTCTGAGCTCAAGATTGTACTGTGACTATCATCCACGTTTGTTCCGGTCACATATTCGCTATGCAGCAACACCTGTGGTTCATGAAGAGTTCGTTGATTTTGACTATGGTCAACTTGGTTTTATCGAGGCACCACTCGTTCATGACATGTCTGATTCCCTCTACGAGTTATTTACCAAGTCATATGCGTATGGGCGGGCTTGGCAATTATCCCGTCCAGATTCGGAGTGCGGATTACGCCAGTTGGCCAACATAACATTGGGCCCCGTGGTGCGGCACGGTGGTTGGCGTGATGGTATAGCGGGACTTGCTATAGCCGCCACGCAACTCGCCTATGGAGTTGGTCGCTACTCCACTAGGACACAAAACTAAAAGAACCGCTTGTTTTGAGCGGTTCTTTTTTGGCTTCTCGGAGTAACTAGTTCAAGTTGCTCTTGGTGAAGGTGCCGCCACCTTCGAGGGTTGCTGTAAGCGTGTAGGTTGTACATGTGGTGTCATCTGACTCACATGAACCACCTGAGCTGTTAGTAACAGCGTATGAGTACGATGTTGCGCTTGGTGAGCTTGCTACAGTGTAGCCAGAACCCTTCGGATCCTTCAAAGCTTCTTGGTCAAGACCCTTCATGTTCGTGCTGCGCCATGAGCTGTCGTTAATATCAGTGAGTGATGGGTAGCTACCCTTCTGTGCGTAATACGCCTCAACCTGGCCATGAAGTGCCTTTACATCGGTTGTGCGCTCGGTGTTACGAGCCTTTTGTTGAATACCGGTAAAGGTTGTGATTACCAGTGCCGCGAGGATACCGATAACAACGATAACGATCAAAAGTTCCACAATCGTGAAACCCTGTTGCTTAACTTTGTTGGTCATAAGTGTGTTCCCACCTTTTCCTTATGAATATTTTAATGTTGATGAGTGCATTGTACACCTAGTTGTTCAATAACCACAAGCATAATATGATGCGCTTACAAATAAATGAGGAAGGAGAATAAAAAACCGGGTCTGTTTTGGACCCGGTTTTGTTTCGGCTTCTCGTTGAACGCTTAGTTCAAGTTGCTCTTGGTGAAGGTGCCGCCACCTTCGAGGGTTGCTGTAAGCGTGTAGGTTGTACATGTGGTGTCATCTGACTCACATGAACCACCTGAGCTGTTAGTAACAGCGTATGAGTACGATGTTGCGCTTGGTGAGCTTGCTACAGTGTAGCCAGAACCCTTCGGATCCTTCAAAGCTTCTTGGTCAAGACCCTTCATGTTCGTGCTGCGCCATGAACTATTATTAAGGTCGGCTAGAGATGGGTAGCTACCCTTCTGTGCGTAATACGCCTCAACCTGGCCATGCACGGCCTTTACATCGGTTGTGCGCTCGGTGTTACGAGCTTTTTGTTGAATGCCGGTAAAGGTTGTGATAACCAATGCGGCCAAAATACCAATAACGACGATAACGATCAAGAGTTCAACGATCGTAAAACCGCGCTGGTCTTTATGTAGTGTACGTGACATGTATATGCCCACCCTTCTTAACTTGTTGTATTAGTAATATACGGGCGCAGTATAACCTTGATTAAGCCGAAACACAAGCATTTTTCCACAGTTACAACAGCTGTGAAATATCCCAAATTTGACTAATGCTTGAATTGATGATACGATGTTGAAGGTTCCAAAAAACGGAACATCCCTTGTTAGCAACTAAATAAGGGAGTGATATGGAGACAATCACAAAAGCCATCGAGCAACCGCTCGAAACATCACACGAAGCATCCGACAAAGGACTGGACGACCAGTCCTTTTTTGATGCCACAAAGGCCGAAGGTGTGAAACTGCCGACAGCGTTCATTATGCAGCGCATGCTGAGGATGGAGTAGAGTAAACATATGATCAGGACAGTTGTATTAACGGGCGGGCCATCGGGGGGTAAGTCAACGCTGCATAATCAAATCGGCGAACAGCTGACAGGGGTTTACCTAGTGCCCGAAACGGCTACGATGCTGCTGAGCGGTGGATTTCCTGCCCCTTCGGAGCGGCATCCTTGGGATGAGACATGGCAGGCCGATTTCCAGGTAGCTATTGCCGCCGGTCAGCTCGCGGTAGAGAACATATCGAAACGGCGTGCTGAGCGAGAAGGAAAATCACTCATCGTGTTAGATAGAGGGCGACCCGACGGCGCAGCCTACCTGCCAGGTGGTATGCGGGAGTTCGAAGCGATTACTGGCCAGGATGAGCGCACGATGCTGCATTCGTACGACATGGTGCTGCACATGCCCACCGCGGCAGCGCACCAGGCATACGATCAGAGTAGCAATCCCCATCGCTTCGAAGAAGCGGCGGCAGCGCTCGAGCTTGATGAAAGAATAATGAAAGTCTGGGAAAATCATCCGAACCGTATTGTGCTCGATGAGATAGATGAAACAGAGCGCATGGCGCATGGGCTGCGAATCGTGAAGGGCTTGCTCGACTAGGCTGCAAATTGTGGCGGAGGGAGAGGGATAGCGGCCTTCGGCCTTCTCCGCTGCGGCGTACTCGGTGCAAGCACCTGCGTGCGTCCTCGCTACGCCGAACCCTGCCACTTCGTGCCATGGGTTCTTCACCCCCCCATACAGCAATGTTTATATCCCAGCCTTCGGCTGAGCTACAAACATTGGCGGAGGGAGAGGGATTCGAACCCTCGATACCCTTTCGAGTAAACCCGCGTTCCAGGCGAGCGCCATAAACCACTAGGCGACCCCTCCGTAGTACGTAAAAAACTGGAACGAGAGTAGTATAGCGAAAAAAATCTAAATTTACACCTTGATTACAGATACCGTTAAGAGGTAGACTATATCAAACATGCCAGTGATTGAGTTAAAAGACGTCAGTAAACTGTACGGCTTCGGCGATGCTACTACCATAGCGCTCGACGAAGTTAACTTAGTCATTGAGCCGGGCGAGTTTGTGGCTATCATGGGCCCCAGTGGTTCTGGTAAGTCAACACTGCTTAATATGATGGGCCTCCTCGACCGCCCTACGCACGGTGAATATAAGCTTGGTGAGCGCTACGTTTCGCGACTGAGGCAAAATCAGCGTGCTAAAGCTCGCCGCGACACCATTGGTTTTGTTTTTCAGTTCTTCAATCTGATCCCTAACCTTACAGTCTTAGAGAATGTGGCTTTGCCTCTTGCTTATAAGGGCACAACACGAACGCGACGCCTGAAGCAGGCGGGCTATGTATTAGAGCGTGTTGGTTTGGCAGAAAGGGAGTATTTTTATCCGTGGCAACTGAGTGGCGGTCAGGCCCAGCGCGTGGCTATCGCTCGTGCACTGGTAAACAACCCGAGCATTATTATCGCTGATGAGCCTACTGGCAACCTCGATAGTGCCTCATCTCGCCTTGTTATGGAGCTACTGAGCGAAATTCACCAGTCTGGTAGCACGATCTTGATGGTCACACATAACCCTGAGCTAACGCGCTATGCGAGCCGAGTGGTGTTTATGCGAGATGGCTCAATTGTGAATGATGAGCAGTCCGAGGTTGGTCAGCTACCTGACACCATTCGTCGAAGGGCCTACTTTGTGCCAAAAAAGACAGTTGAAGATGATTTGGCTGGCGTGTCGGCTCTGATGGAGTCCGCACCCGATAAAGCTCTCAAGAGCGGCCAAAAAACGACGTTAGCGAAGAAGGTGAAGAAGCACCCGCGCTCAAAGTCATATAGCACCAAAGCCAACACAAGGAAGAAAAGATAATGGCACAAAACAATATTCGTATGGCCATGAATTCGATCGGCGCCTACAAGTGGCGCAGCTTCCTCACTATGCTGGGCATCATTATTAGCGTTGTCAGTATTGTAACCATTGTGTCGCTTGGCGAGGGTGTGAAACACCAGCTCAATGCGCAAATCACGCACACTGGCAAGGATCTCATCACGGTTCGTGGCGGCACTATCGTTGAGCGTAACAACAAGGGTGAAATAACGCACGTCAATCTCCTGAACCTGTTCGCGGGCAATAACTTGAATGAGGCGGACTACCAGGTTGTAAGTAAGGTGCCGTCGGTCCAGTTGGTGGTACCGTTTGCTTCGCTATCGGGCACGCCAGTAACCGATGATGGTGTGCAGTCGAATACTATCTCGACGGTGGCGACTACCGGCAAGGCGGCCGATGCACTCAGTCAAGATGTGCAATACGGTGGTTTTTTCAGTGATTCAGATAGCGATAGCGCCACAGCAGTTATTGGTAAGCAGGTTGCTGAACAGCTGTTTAAAGAAGATGCACCAATCGGCAAATCTTTCCAGCTTCGGGGCCAGCGCGTCGTGGTACAGGGTGTCTTCAAAAAGTTTGCTGCGAGCCCCCTCACGCCAGGGATTGACTATAATAACACTATCTTTGTACCCTACTCCTTCGGTCAGCGTGTGACAGGTGCGAGCCTGCAGCCCTACCAAATCTTGGTTCGGCCCAAGCCAGGAGTCAGTTCACAACAAGCCGCCGACGACGTCACAAAGGCGCTCAAAGAAGCCCATGGTGGTCAAACAGACTTTACTGTTTTGCAGGCGACCGACAACTTAACGCTCGCTGGCACAGCACTCAGTTTAATAACAAACGTGGTAGCTGCAATCGCAGCGGTTTCACTAATCGTTGGCGGTATCGGCATTATGAATATCATGCTGGTTTCGGTGAGTGAACGAACGCACGAGATCGGTGTGCGTAAGGCGGTCGGTGCTACCAACAAGCAGATCCTGCACCAGTTTATGACAGAAGCAGTGACGCTTACCGCAACCGGTGGTGTTTTGGGTGTTATTTTTGCTCTGCTGGCAAACTATTTGCTGCGCATATTCACTAATCTTCAACCAGTTATTACACTGCCAATCGTCTTCGTAGCCGTGCTCGTTGCGATGGTAGTTGGCACGGTCTTCGGTATGGCTCCTGCCCTGCAAGCTGCTCGCAAAGATCCCATAGAAGCACTGCGACGGATTTAAACTATGAACATTACTATTGTGGCAATCGGCAAAAAACGGACCGAATACTTCGAGGCAGCACTCGCAGAATACCAAAAGCGATTGTCACGTTGGGTGTGTGTAACATGGCATATCATCCCGGCCAGCGATGCTTTAACTGAGACGGCTCAGGTGGGCAAACTACTCAGCCAGTTTGGCTCGCAAACGGTTAGCGTACTTCTTGATGAACGTGGTGAGCAATGGTCTACTATGCAGCTCGCTAAGCGCATCGATACCTGGCAGAATGACTCGGTCAAAGATCTGATTATGATAATTGGTGGCGCGCACGGTGTTGCGCCTGGTGTGCTGAGCCAAGTGACGCATACGTGGTCGTTGTCTTCGTTAGTGTTCCCGCACGAGCTGGTTCGTGTGCTGCTGCTTGAGCAACTGTACCGCGCCTATGATCTCAACGCTGGCGGAAAATACCACCACGCCTAGGTTATACTTCGGAATGTTGTAGCGGTAACGATTAAGTGGTCGATGATGTCTATGCCGAGTAACTTACCGGCACTAATAAGTTGTTCGGTAATGCTTGTGTCAGCGAGGGTTGGTGCTAGTCGGCCCGAGGGATGATTATGAGCCAATATAATGGCAATAGCCCCTCGTTCAATCGCAGGCTGAAAGACCTCGCGCGGGTGCACGACGTTGGCGGTAAGACTGCCGACGGAGATTACCTCGTCGTGAATGAGCTGGTAGCGACTATTCAGGTACAAGCCCCGCAGTTGTTCTTTGCGTAAGTGCCCCATATCTCGTACATATTCGTAGGCCTGGCGGCTATTACGCACAAAGACTGGTCGTCCGCTCTGCTTGCTAAAGTAACGGCGTCCAAGTTCAAAGCTGGCCACAACTTGGCAGGCTTTTACCAGCGGGATATCGAGAGCTTCCATTAGTTTTCGCGGGTCTTCTTCGTTGGTGATCGCTTTTTCGCCGTATTCTTTCACGATCCGCCGTGACATTGCCAAGACGTCTTCGCGCTGTGTGCCAACACCCAACACCACTGAAAGCAGCTCAGCGGCGTTTAAACGCTTAACACCACTCGTGAGTAGCTTTTCTCGCGGTTTCTCGTTATCGGGGATATCACGGAAGCGTAGCATATACCGTTCATCGGTTTCGGTAAATAGGCGATCGTTGTCTTGTAATGTGTAGGTGGTGCGTATTGTATGTGGCATACCTGGCACTATAGCAGACCAATGTGGCCCAATTTTTTGTGACCGAAGTAAAAATCAGCTCATTTAAGAATTATTTAATCTTTATTGAGGCGACGTTGATAGTGGCTCTTCAGTACTGCTAAGTAGCCAACAATCGGAATAGTCAGTAATGCTATCCACGGTCCAAAGAATTTACCAAGAACACCCGCGATCAAGAATGCAATCAAGAACCACAGTATTGCGCTACCTGCTCGCACGCGAATTCGTAGGTATTCGGCCGCCAGATAGTAATATGGGAAGACAGTAACAACTAGGAAGGTGCTCGATAGCAGACCAAAGATAAGTACAACCGAAAGCCCCTGCCAGAATGGGCTGGCAATGGCTAGCGGAATGAGCGAAACTACAGCGGTCATACTGGTCGCAAATAATGGCCGGAAACGTTCCTCGAGGGCTGCGACGGTCGCATCAATCGGCGCCATGCCCTGCCGGCGAGCCTGATTGGCATAGTCAGTTAGCAGAATGGTGTTCTTAATACTCAGGCCAACCAGTGCGAAGAAGCCGAGCATGGTAAAGAAGCTGATAGCATTGTTGGTCAGTTTGAGCCCGAGCATGACGCCAAAGATACTGAATGGAATAGCCATGAAAATTAGCAAAGGCTGCAAGAGCGAATGGAACTCTATGGCCAATAAGATGAAGATGACCACGAGTAGTACGGGGAACGCCAGGGCAAGTGTTTTGAAAGAGTTTTGATTGTCGGATTCTTGACCGAGGTCAAAACCGATAGCATCTTTCTCTAGTCCGTAGCCAGCAACGCGTGTGTCGTCGAACTCTTTTTTAACGGCCTTTTGTGCGAGGTTAACAAGTGTTGTTGTATCGCTACCATCAAAATTGGCGTTGACGGTTACTACGACTTTCCCATCTTTACGTTCAATAATCGCTGCGTTTGAGACGGTGGGATTTACGAATCGTGCAACGCTGTTATTTGGTCGTTTAAGCTCGGCGGTTTTCATCCATGTTTGCAGATCATTGGCGAGCTTGTTAGCAGCTTCGCGGTTATCGGCCTTAATTTGAACCGTAAAGCCCGAAGAAGGCGGACCGAGGTCTACTTGCGATACTGCAACCGGCGCAGCTTGAAAGTCTTTATCAAACGATGCTTGAAGTTTCGTTACCAGCTCTGGTGAGGTAATGTCACGCTGGCTGTACGGCTTTAAATCAATACTTAGTGCTGCCGACTGGGTGCTACCCGTAGCGTAGTAGGACGCTTTAACGAAGTTGTCGCCCAGTACTTGACTCGTCACTTTCTCGGCTTCAGCTGTTATTAGCTCGGCTTCATCAATAGTTGTGCCGGGTTTGAAGCTAACACTTACCATAAGTTTATTTGTATCTTTGGATGGTGGGAAGATATTGAAGATAACGTCACGGGCAATGAACATGCCAGCGCCAACAAACAGTAGTCCAACTAGGATGGCTGATGCGATCACAGCGCCGAGGCGCTTACGCGAACGACGTGCCCATAACATAGGGCTTGCAATGAACGCTGCCAAGCGTGCCTCAAAACCAGCGCTCAGCTCCTTAACTCCACCCTTCTTAAGCTGCTTTTTGCCCAATAAAAGGAACCTACTAAAGAATGGTATAAAGATCAATGCAACCAGCAAACTAATGAGTAGTGACGCGATCAGGGTAATAGGAATGGCGCGAATAAAGGTGCCCAGAATACCACCCACGAATAGCAGTGGCGCAAAGCTTAGACAGGCGGTGAGCGTTGCAGCAAGCATAGCGCGACTAATTTTAGTCGCCGCCTCTTTAACGATTTCACGGCGGTCTTTTAGCCGTTTACGGGCAGCGTCAATCGCCTCAACCATAATAATGGTGTCATCAACAATGAGCGCCAAGCCTAGGATGAGGGCAAACAGCGTGATGACGTTTAGGGTGTAGCCCGACAAGTACATGAGGCCAAGCGTTGCCAGCAAGACGGTTATCATAGAAACCACGGTTATTACCGATGCCCTAATTGCAATGACTATTGAGCCAACAACTAGCACGGCTAGGAGGCCTTCGATCAACACGCGCTGTAGTTCGCCAATATTGTCTTTAATGGAAGGCGCAAAACTGGCACTTACTTTCGCTCCGTAACCTTCGAACTGTGGCTGCTTCAACATCTCATTGATGGCTTTCTCGACGTTATTATTGAGTTTAATAACATCGGTGCCCTTTTCGGTCGATATACCAATTAAGACTGAGTTGTAAAACTTGTTGCTGTCGCCTTCCCGCTGGCCATAGCCATCGAAGTTTTTCTGCACCGATATGGGCTTGCCGGTAGCTGGATCAGTGCTGACTTCGTAGGGGCTTTTGATGAACACTGCTTTAACGCCTGGTATGTTTTGCTGCTTGAGCCAGTTAGCGGCTGCTTCGGCCTTGGCGGCAGTTTGTGCGGTAGGTGCCGTGCCGGTCTTGTCGTAGAACGAAATCGCTTCATCGATTTGCTGGATATCCCCACCGGTTGCCCCAAAGTATGGTGCGTTAAAGCGCACCTGCGCTTGTGGCGGTAATTTGCCAGAGTCTTTGACAGCTTTATCGAGTCGTGCCGAGGCGCTCTGGGCATCGGTGCCGTCTTTATACTGGATTGAGACGGTAAAGAAGTTCGGTGCGCTGGTGCTACTAACTGCTTTAACGTCTTTATCGGCCAGGGCAATTTCTGAGATCGGCTTGGCGGCCTGCTGATCAACCTTGACTGGATCATTTACAAAATATCCGCCCGTGACAATGTTGAGGGGGATATTTACGCTCGGGAAACCTTCGCGGCGAAGAAAAGTGGTATAGCTGAGGAAGCCAAACACAACAATTGTGAGCCACAGTACAAACGTCAGTAGTGGCCTATCAAAAAATAGTAGCGTCAGGCGCGGTAATAACTTATCTTTTGGTGCAATTTGTTTTGTTGGCGCGGTTTTTTGGCTTTTAGTGGCTTTGGTAGCTGTCTTTGCAGTAGCTTTTGTAGACTTTTCTCGTGTAACCGATTTCTTGGCCATACTCCCTCTTTCTGTTGCTATAGATATGGTAGCAGAGTAATGGTTAAAAGAAAGCCTAGTTACGGGCTTTCAGGTGTGTCGACAGGTTTACCTTGCCAAAAGAGTTTCCAGAGCATCGCCGGTGTGCGCTTCCAGCCTTCTTTTTTTGCTTGGTCTAAGGCTACACGCCCCGCCAGTCCAACCCCAATCAGGCCAATTAACACCTGAATTCCCCAGACGGTGGCACGAAATTCATTGCTTGCATCGGTGCTGGTGAGCTGGTTGTTATTATGCGCAATGTACAGACCAACTTGAGCGAACGGTAGCCATGAAATAACCACTAATATAATCCCTAAACGCAATCGTTTCATAGATCTAGCATAGCAGACGTTAACCTATTATTGGACATGAATTGGCTCAAGCAGTACACCGTTCTTGGCCACATTTGTCTCGGTACACATGGCGCTGTTAAAACAGCACGGCCGTCGCATGCCTGAGTTCATCTTTGAGATTGCTACGTCTACTCTTCGTGCCCTCGTGCCAGCCTGTTTGGTGGATCTGATCCAACGTAGCCACTCCCATTGTGCCTTTGGGGTGACATTATCCCAGACGGCCTGCGCCTTGGGCGCTTTTTTTAAAGCTTTGGCGAGATCAGTTGGCGTTTCTGGTCGCGGCCAGTCAGTTGCCGGTTGAATAGTTACCTCAATATTGTCGCCATCTTGTACGTTAGCTAATGTGCGCAGTGCTTGATTGATATTAAACCAATGGCCACCTCGCCCATCGGGCTCAAGCGGCGCGGTAAATGGTTGGCCATTAAGCGTACCATTGCCCATCACCAAGCCGCGTGAAGGTAGCTTCTTGCTGGCCTCACTCGGCAGATGCACAATGAGCCAATCTTCAATGGTATAGATTTTTACGCTAAAACTGATCTTTGTCATATACGTATCATACCAAGTGCGACGGTAGGTCTGGAAGTGTCAGTAATTGTTTGAGCTGATCCTTGCACCACCAGCTCCACGTATCATTGTCGTCGCTCAGGGCGTTCTTGGTGAACTCATCCCAGGTGAGCCAATGAAAATCATCAACTTCTAAAGCATTAGGTTGTGGCTCATCAGTGGTGTTGGCAAAGTATAACGGGCATACCTCATGCTCAATAATCCCGTTAAATGGTGGGGTTTGATACCGATAATCCGGCAACAAGCAGCGCAGATCTGTCACGGTCATACCCAGCTCATAGGCAACACGGCGTGTAATTGCGTCAGATATTGGTTCATCTGGCGCTGGATGGCCACAACAACTGTTTGTCCATACACCAGGCCATACCTTTTTTGAATGGGCGCGCTGCGTGACCAAGATCTTGCCGTCGCTCCTAAAGATATACACCGAAAACGCCAAATGAAGTGGTGTGTTGGCATGATGGCTCGCTAGTTTTGGCGCACTGCCAATTGGTTTGCCCGCATCATCGACCAATACTATGAGGTCTTGAGTGGCGGGATCAATGGTCGATTCGCTCATTTTGCTAGCCTACTTACGATGAGAATCAGCGTTACCACAAACCCGGTGAACTGATTAAGTAGCAAGAATTTGCGCCAGCCTTTATTGGCCTGCTCACACTGTTTGTCGGTGAGATTACGAAACGGCCAGACCATGGCTACGTAGCCAAGGGCTGGTATGCTGACCAGTATGGCTGGCCAACCGCAAAATGCCAGTAGTACAATGGCACCGATGTAGAGCGCTAGACTCAGCTGAATGGTCTTAGCGGCACCCAAATATGTTCCAACCGAGGCAATCTTGGCGGCTCGGTCGGCTCGGATATCTTGCACTGCTCCAAATGCGTGACTGGCACAACCCCACAGAAAAAACGCCAGCACATACGGCCAATACGCACTTCGCCAACCTGTAATGAGCATGGCAAAGATAAGTGGGCTCACAAAGTGAAAGCTGGAGTTCATTGAGTCAAGAAATGGCCGCTCTTTGAGCCGAAATGGTGGCATGCTGTAGGAAATTGCACCGAAGGCGATGAGGCCCAAGAATACATTGCTCAGTAGACTGCCGTGCACGAATAAGTAAGCTAATACAACAGCGTTAAAGAGGGCTGTGGCAACCAGCATAAAACGATGTGTTTCGGGTGGTAAAAGCCCGCCCTCAATACTATTCTTGCGCGGATTACGCAGGTCCGACTCATAGTCGTATACATCATTAACCACGTACACCAAGCAGTTATACGGGATCAAAAAGTAAAATGTGGCGATAACAAAATAAGCATTTACAGAACCGCCGGTAGCAAGGTAGCCGGCCGCAAATGGAAAAGCGGTGTTGATCCACGAAATCGGCCGAGACGAGACGAGAATCTTTTTGAGTTTAGCTGCGGTGTTCATAGTACTCCCAGAGTAGCACAACCACTATGACGGATACGACTGCATAGGCAAAGTCCTCGATGGGCGCGCGGCCAATGTAGGCGCCAAGGATCCGGCTTGTGTCATATGCCACAATGCCCGCCGCAATAATGAGCGAATCAAAAATTGCCGTCAGCCCCAACACAAGTGCAAGTGTGTACCAAAATGGTGTTACGATGCTCTGCCCTGAGCCATGGCGTATTAATTTTCGTATTAACACATAGCCCACGCCGACAACCAGCGCAAGCACGAGACCATTCAATAGTAGATAATTCATGCCCCACCCCGCTTCTGCTTAATAATCAGGTACGTGATGAGGCTTGTGTAATTGAGGAGTAACAAAAAGAACAGTTCTTCAACTGGAAATTGCCCAATACGCAGGCCAATAAGGTAGTTGTTGTTACCGATGAAAAAGATATGCCAAGCTATGCCAGCGATGTCCCAAATAATGAATAAAGTAATACTAATGAGCATTATGGTTGCGGTTTGGCGTGGATGTTTAAAGAACGCTAGCTCAAGGTGGTAGTCAATACATAGTAAACCGCTGAGTGAAACGAGCAATGCTATAAGGTATGCGCCGGCCATGTTTACTGTGCCATCCCTAAACCCTGATGTCCTTAATGGTCTTTGGTGCGCCAGCTGACCAGTCCTTGACCACATGCTTGTACACCAGTTGTGCGCTGATCAGGCACATTGGCACACCAATGCCCGGCTGGGTTCCACCTCCGACGTAATAGAGATTACGGACGCGTTTACTCTTCACACTTGGTCGTAGTATGGCGGTTTGTCGGAGGGTGTGGCTCATGCCAAGCGCGGTGTTTTGCCAAGCATTAAAGGCGTCGCCAAAGTAGCTTGGCGTACGAATTTCACGGAGCACAATCCGTTTGCGAAAATCAGGTATGCCTGTCATTGATTCGAGCTGTTCTAGGTAATGCTCGGTGTAACGAGCAACTGCTTCTGGTGTTTTGTCGGCGCCAGCTGGCAATGGCACAAGTACAAAAATGTTCTCATGTCCCTTGGGGGCGGTGGCTTTATCGGTAGCGGTGGTTTTACTCACATACATCGAGGCGCGCTCTGGCCATTCCCTCGTCTTGTAGATGTCGTCAAAATTCTCTTGCCACGCCGAGACAAAGAATAGATTATGATGCTCGAGCTCGGGCAGTGAACCCTTAACGCCCAGATACATTAGTAGGGCTGACGGCCCGGCTTGTCGTTTTGTCCAATAGGCATCGGAGTACGTGCGGTCAATCGGTTGCAGCAATGACTGCTCGGTAAAGTATAGGTCGGCATTTGATACAACAATGTCGGCGTGGATACGTTGGCTACCAATCATGATGCCTTCGGCCTGCCCGGCCTTGGTAATAATCTGTTCCACAGGACTATCGTAGTGATACTGCACACCAAGTTCTGTGCCGAGTGCTACAAGGGCTTCGGTGACTGCGTGCATGCCTCGTTTTGCAGGATAGAATACCCCTTCCTGGAAGTCGAGGTAACTCATAAGTTGATACAGCGCAGGCGTTGTAAACGGTGAAGCGCCTAGGAATACGCTCGGATACTCTAAGATTTGCTGCAGCTCTTGTCGCTTAAAATGCTTCGCCACATAGCTATGAAGCGTCTGCGAAAACATTGGCAACAATGACGGCCCGGCGGCAATAACCTCTCGGTTCAACACATTACCATAGCGCTTAAACGGGTTATACAAAAAGTACTTAAGCGCTGCTTCGTAGTGACGTTGCCCACGCGCGAGGTACGAACGGAGTTTTTCGGCTGCCCCTGGTTCCAAGTTCTCGAAAACAGTCAGATTATCTTTGAGATTACCCGTGATAGTAACAGGATCAATGGTTTCAAAGAAAACTTTGTAGGCCGGGTCGAGCCGTAGCAACTCAAAATAGTCGGCAACCCTTTTATCGAAAAGCTGAAAGTAGGCCTCGAACACATCACTCATGAGATACCACGATGGTCCGGTGTCAAATGTGAAGCCGTCTTTTTTGAGTAGGCCCATACGTCCGCCCGGCGTAGCGTTCTTCTCGTATACAGAAACCACCAGACCGGCTTTTGCCAGAATATTAGCCAGCGCTAAACCACCTGCCCCAGCTCCAATAATGACGGCAGTTTGTTTACTTGGCATAGGCGGCGAGCTTTCCCTGTAGGAAAATCTTGAGTTTAATGCTTCGCTTAACACTAAAGCGTTGAGCAGCAATTTTAGCAGCGGGTTGTTTTGATAGCTCCTCTAGAAGCGCCAGATAATAGGTGTAGGCTAGTTTTGTAGCGCCTCGGGCAGCTTTTGGTAATTGTTCTATGTAGCTGCGGGCGACTTCAAAATCGTTAGAAATGTCGTCAATCACGCGCGCTTTAATAGACTCATCGAAATTTTCAAACGAACCATACGGAAAGTAATAGCGACCACGCAAGGCAAAGTCGTCGTGGATGTCACGCAGGAAATTAACCTTTTGGAAGGCCGCTCCAAGGGCCTTGGCGCCGTCGGCCAAATCCTGATATTGTTTATCATCACCCTTTACAAAAACACGTAGACACATTAGGCCAACCACTTCGGCAGAACCGTAAATATATGTTTCATACGTAGCCTGCGTGAATGTCGCGGGCTTAATATCTATGCGCATGCTCACAAAGAATGGCTCGAGCAGTTCTTTGCCAATGTTGTATTGGTGTGCCGTTTCGATGAAGGCGTGAATAATTATGTTGCTACTAAAGCCTCGCTTGAGGGCGGCGTACACCTCGGCCTCGAAAGCATCAAGGAGCTGCCCGGCTTCCTTGCCCTGATACGTGTCCACGATCTCATCGGCAACTCGGACTAACCCGTAGATATTGTAGATATCTTGCTGGATAGCCTTATCGAACAATGTGATGGCCGATCCGAATGATGAGGAAAAAGTTTGTGTTAGTACCTTGCTCGCCAATCGCGCGCTGGTGGTGTAATCAGTTGTTGTTTGGCTATTTTTTGGGCGCACTCAAATTTCATCCCTTTACTGCTTTAAACTATAGCACAACAGAGGTGTTATTAGAGCCAATCTTCCAACAGTTCGGTATGCAGGCCGGCCGCTTTTTGAGCGTTTAGGAAGGCTTGCATATCTTGTTTGAATTCAGGTCGAAAATGCATGAGTACAATATCGCCAGGCCGCAGGCCATCACCATATTGATACTGCATTGAGCCGCCATTGGCCTTGGCGATCCAGAGTACGACAGCACGCATACCACAGGCGGCTGCGGCTCGCTGCGTATCAAGATTATAACTTCCTCCTGGTGGCCGAAACAGAATTGGTCGCTTGCCGAACTGTTGTTCAAGCAGATCAGCTTCGTCGCATATCTCAGCTTTTTGTTCAGCGTAAGACATTTTAGTAAGCAGCCTATGATTGACGGTATGATTCTCGATGACCGAACCATTGTTCGTAAATCCCTTAAAAAATGCGGGGTTATTAGCTATGAATAGATCGGCTAAGAATAATGATGCTTTTACGTGATTCGCGCGCATAAGTTGTAGCTCAAAGGCCTCTTTATGGCCGCCATCATCGATACCCAAGAAGACAACGGGCTCTTTGGTGGGCACGGTGCTAATAACTGGCGCAATACCATCAATCACTGGTGGAATGCTCGAGTCATGCTTCACCTTTGGAGCAACCAACGTACTATCGATTGGGAGCTGTTGCAACGGCAAGGGCTCGTCACGGGTCTCATAACGAGATGTAGCCAGTGGCTCTGAGCCGGCATGAGGTGAAAAATACAAGTTTAAGAAGATGCTATATACAAGAGTGACCAGGATAAGACATATTACAAAAAACCATCCTGCCCAGAACTGCTTAGCGGGTTTTTGGGGCGATGTTCTAACGTATGAAATCACCATAGAACATATATTATACCAGTATTTTACGTTTTATGCTAGTGCTGCATTGTATTTGAGTAGCATTAATTGTGCGAGGATTCGTGTGGGTCCTGAAGCAGCAATGCCAACTCATAGAATGGTCTTGCCTGTTTTTGGTCTAGTTTTGGAATGTAACCCATACTCAGCGATGCCTGATGAAGAGCATAATCCATACTTACCTTGGACATTTTTTCTTTTTTGTTTCTTGGTTCACGAATGCTGTGGAGTAGACGATGAGTATGGAGCGAAACCGTAACTATCCGTATACCCTCAACCTCAATAACGACCGGCTCCATGATTGCAGGATGGATGAGTTTTTCGAAGCCGACCTTCTTGCTGCGCAAATGCCAGTTACCACTTTCGTTAGTAAGAGAAACTTCTTCATTCGCAAAAGCTGCATCGTCAACTTCCATGTCCCCCATCACTTCTGCCAGTGTGACCATTGGTCGTTTTGTGCCAAGCACATCTATATCAGGGGCATGTGCTATGGCAACTCCAATTTCAAGCTGATCTCGAAACTCAAGATAGGCATCACCAGTCGTATCTTGCATGATGGCCATTCGGCCAATCGAGCCAACAATTCTGGCATGTTCATCACGTTGTAGTGACTCTATCTGCGACGCATAGTCGGTAAGTTCAAATGGCAGCCCTTCTTTGATCATGTCTGCACTATATATCTCGTGCTGCCAGGTAGCAAGCACGAGCGAGATGCTACACTACACGTCAGAATAATGGTGTAAATGATAAAGCGATCTCTGCCAGCCAAGCCACGGCTTCGGCGCAGTATATTGCAAGCTAGCCGTAATACCCTATGTTAACCTTTGTTCACATACATGCTAGCGTGGCGGCGAACCGTGGTGGAAGTTGCCAATTACAGCCAGCGCTAAAGCGAGCAGCATAACGGTAATCACAATTGAGGTCAAGGCGATGATTATTACCCGATAGGTTGTTGATCTACCTTGGTAGATGTTAGTGCCAGCTTCAAGCTTATGTGGGTTTACTAACAGCATAAGGCCCAGGGCAGCCCATGAAAAAACGGCGAAAGCCGTGGTTATCAGGAAGTCTTTATCTAAGCCTTGTGGTACGGTATGACCTTGATATATCTTCACATGTATATGATCACCAACTTTGTAGTCATTTTGGTAATACAACTCCATCTTGTATTCGCTTCCGCCCGATGCAGGTTGGACGGTGTAAGTGTACACATCCATATATGATGATGTACGGTAGTCGGTGTAGCGTGACTCATACGTTTTATCAGTTACGGTTCCATTTACCACGGTACCGTATATATGAGATCGCGCACCCTTGAACGTAAGGAATGTTAACGCTGCAGTTAGAAGTACAAGTGTTATAAGTGCCAAGACATACTTCTTCATATTAAACTGCGAATTGTTGCTTGCCATGCTGTGAGTATAGCAAACAAGGGTTAGACGAGTGCTATAACCATAAGAATTTGCAATCAAAGCCGATTGATGATAATATTACTGTATTGTATTTGATGGATCCGGGTTGGTTAGATGTTACTCGATTTCAGCAATCGCAAGTCAACACATAACTAACAACAAGGATTCTATTTTTATGCCTTATAGTTCAAGAAGTTACTCTACCCGCCGAGGCGGCAACAATTTTAACCGTGGTGGAAGTGCATCATACGGTGGTTCGCGTGGTGGCGGGCGCCAAAATAATCGACGTGGTCCAAAAAAGGACTACATAGATCCAAGTAGGTTTATTAAGGTCGCCCAACCCGTCGAGGCAGAATCATACACACCTCAGCATAGCTTTGATGACTTTCAGGTCCACGCCCTACTTAAGCAAAATCTTCGGGCTAAAAATTACCGTTTGCCGTCACCAATTCAGGATAAGACCATACCGCATGCGCTGGCTGGTCGAGACGTTATTGGCATTGCTGATACGGGTACTGGTAAAACGGCGGCTTTTGCCATTCCTTTGCTCAACGCAGCAATGAACAGTGGCGCCAAGGCATTGATTGTTGCGCCAACTCGTGAGCTCGCTCAACAGATTGAAGTTGAGCTGCGCTCGATCGCGCGTGGCAGTCGCTTGCGCGGTGCGCTGCTGATTGGTGGCACGGGCATGGGCTCACAACTGCGAGACCTGAGCGCCAAGCCACAGATTGTCATTGGTACGCCTGGTCGCATTAAAGATCATCTTGATCGTGGCAGCCTGAATCTGGCCGACTTTAATATGGTGGTACTCGACGAAGTTGATCGCATGCTCGACATGGGCTTTGTTAACGATATGCAAACCATTTTGGCCGAACTGCACCCTGAGCGTCAGTCGCTTTTCTTCTCGGCAACGCTTGATACGCGTGTTAATAATTTGATTTCATCATTCTCGAATGACCCCATAACAATATCTATTAAATCAGGTGACACGAGTGAGAACGTTCACCAGAACGTGGTCTATGTAAATCACCAAGCCGAGAAAATCGAAACCCTTCATGACCTGCTTATTAATGGTGAGATTCAAAAAGCTATTATTTTTGATGATACACAGCGGAGTGTTGAACGATTGTCTGACGAGCTTGTTAAGCGTGGCCTCAAAGCCGATGCAATTCACGGCGGTCGCAGTCAAGGTCAACGCCAGCGCGCTCTTGCCAAGTTCAAACAAAGTGAAGTTGACATTCTTGTGGCGACCGATGTTGCTGCTCGTGGCATAGACGTGTCTGATATTACGCACGTGATCAACTACTCAACCCCACAGTCATATGCCGACTACGTGCACCGCATTGGTCGCGCTGGCCGTGCCGGTCGAGTTGGCTATGCGCTTACGTTTGTAACTCGCTAGTTGCTTGTAGGTCTATCCTCATGTGCGCCTATCTATCGTACTAATAAATACCTAGCACAGTAGCTAGAAGATGATGTTCGTTGACGGCAGAGATGCTTTAAGTTTGCTGATTTGCTCGGCACTCAATGGGTTTCCTGTTAAGTTGAAGGTTTTGAGGTTATTCTTTAAGTTGCTTAACTCATTGGGCAGACCAGTTATCTTATTGTTACTGTAATTAAGAGTTTCAAGGTTACTTAACTGACCAATCTCGGCTGGCATACCCGTCATATTGTTGTTGCTTACATCTAGTGTTTCTAGTTTCGACATTTGCCTTACTTCACCAATAAGACTACCCTCAAGAATATTATTGTTAATTTTCAGGACTCGCAGGTTTGTCATTCTGCCCATCTCTGAGGGCAGCGTTTTTATGCTGTTGTTGGATAGCAGAAGGTCAGTAGTAGCCGTTTTGTTGTATATGTCTGCGGTTACCTTGGTTAGGCCTTTGTTACTTAGGTCTAAAATGGTGGCATTCGGTGTAGTCGTATCTGAGTTAGTCGAAGACGCTACTGGCGTGTTTGAGCTGTTTCGGCTCGTGCCTACTCGATATCCGAAATAGCCTCCTCCTATTACCAGCAACACGACCAGAATTCCAAGAAAATATTTCACTACTTATATTGTAGCAAACCAACTAATTATTACTTAACGGTTGAAGAAGTCTAATATTCTGCCAGCAAAGATAGAGATACGGGGGTGACGTATCTCCGGACTACTGCACATTTTTGAGGGCGTTGGGCTATCCTTTACGGGTTGGTGTTGGTAACCCGAGCAGTTGGCAGTTAGCTCTGCTAGATCAGCTCGATTATCTGTTACGACATCCTCGACTATGCCGAAAACACGGCACGTGCTGCGGCCCATTCTAAATGCCAAATTCATTGAATAGTTGGCATCCCTTACAATTTCTGCTGCCAGAATTGTTGCATTCGGACAGCCGAAACATTGCAAACACCCCTCTTCAGACATGGCGGCTTGCACTTCAGCACGGTCTTGTCCTAATAGTATACGTTCAAGTCTTGTCCCGGGTTTCATTGCGTTACTGAGATTCAATACTGACGGTGCGTATCTGAACCGCACCTTGCTTAACTACTACGTCACCGACGATTGCGAGCCGTTGATGCTGTGGTGTTAAATTCGCTGGGGTAATAATGGGCGTCCAGGCTGTACACACAGTAGAAAATTGTGACGTAAGGGGTGAGGTAGAAACAAAATCATGGGGGTCTACTTCAAGGCCATAAGGATAACCTGGCAGAATGGTGTACTCCCCTGTCCATATTTGTATTTTAGCTTTCACACCGTAGGGTGCGAGATCGCGCGCGTTGATGCAGTAACGCTTTGAAGTACTGGCTGCTGAGAAGTTCTTTTGTAGGGTGAATTCAATATCACTGTCATTGCCGTCGTTAACACTGTTGCTGTAGGTGGCCCAACCCTGATCGTATGTAAGTTTGCCACCCGTTGCACGTATGCTAACAGGCTTGTTCGTAAGCAGCGTACCATCTTCAACTTGAACACCACCTAGGTACTGTGTAATCTGAGATGTTTTAACTGCTGCTTCAACACCTCGCACTGCAAATATACTAATAGTCAAAACTGCTAAAACAAAGACATAACGAAATTTAATCATTAGCCTATTATACAATTAAAGACTGCTATTAGTCAACTAGTTCGAGTTGTACATTTTGCCAGACTAAGCCGTCCTGATCTTTCTGTGGTGTGCCTACTGGCTCAAAGCCCATGTCCTTCAAAAGCGTGGCAGCAGCCGTGTTGTCTGCAAGATGACGCGAGAATACTTGCAACTCTCCCTGGTCATTTAGGAAGTCTATGACTGCTTTTGCTGAAGCTGAACCAACACCTTTGCCCCGCATGTTTGGATCGCCAATCATTATGTGCACCGACGGAGCTGGTACGCCTTCTTTCTCGATCAGATCTACCCAAATGGCCCCTACCACACTGTCGTCATAGGCAATTGCCCAATTAAGCTGCTCGGTCGTTTCTAGAAATTCTTCTACCCGTTCTTTTTCTTTATCCAGATCCGACGCATGATTGTCTTTATCTGGTACGCCCATGAGCTTGAGCGTGCTCCTGCCCAGTTCACCATCCAGCCACATTACACTTATGGGCGCGTCCCGTTCAACATTCGGCTCGATTAGTCTTACGTGTGTATTCTGAGTTACAAGGTCGGGTGCTTTCATGTAGGCAGTATATCAGTAGCTCACATGTCGCGTATAAATTGTCGTTTTAAAAAATGGATAGAATTGCATCGATTTCTTGGCGTGCAATAAAATGACCAGACTCGTCGATTAGGTTAAGCTGAGATTTGGGGATCTGCTTATCGAGTACCTCAGCCCAGGCAAATGGCACCAGAGTATCGTCGCGCCCCTGCCAAATACTTGTTGGCACCTTGATCTCGCTCGGCTTAAAACCCCAGGGCTTGTTAAACACCCGATATTCTTCGATCATGCCACTTGGTTTTCGGAGGGCTTCTTTGGTGGGGGTTACAAAATCAAATGACTGATCTTCAATAACCGTCTGGTCTGCTTTGCACAGTTGTCGGGCAGATACGCGTCGCCACATTTTTGGCGTACATCGTACAAATAAGCTCATAAGTGCATAGGTAAGCCAATTGAGCCATGGGACATTATGAGCAAAGCGAGACAGGCGTCTGTCCATGGGATTCAGTTCTTCGAAGTTCTTTCGCTGCGACAGATCCAAACATGATGCGATTAATACCAGGTGGCTGACTTGCTTTGGTATGGAATGAGCACAGGCCATAGCGTACTGACCACCCATTGACCATCCAAGTACGCCAAACTTCTTGAGTTTCAGTTGAGACGCCAGCTCGCCGACATCGTTTGCCCAGTCGGTCATGGTGCGGCCTTTTTGTACCGAAGAGTAGCCAATGCCCGGCCTATCCGGTGAAATGATCCGTACACCCTTTTTCTTCGCAGCTGCCTGTGCCCAGGCTACATCTAGACGGTTAACTAACCCGCCGTGACAATTAATAACTGGATAGCCCTTAGGATCACCGAACTCGGAGTATGCCAACTGGCGACCATCCCGTAGAGTGATGGTTTTATATGTGTATTTCATGGGTCAACCTAGTTTATAATTTATCCGCCGCCTGCTCGGCTCTTGTGCCCGAGACTACAAGTTTTACCGTATCAAGAATATCCCGCTGAAATGCAATCTGTTCTTCCAGCCCATTTGGTAGTGGAAATACAGCTCCACTCTCACCGATTTCAAACTTCTGATCGCTACCCGACACTATCTTATACCGATCTTCGTCAATCTCAACCTCTTTAACTTCAAGCACAGTTGTAAGGTACTTCCCGCTCCATTGTTGTAATTGCGCCCTCATCTGGCATCTTTCTGCTTGGTCTTCGACCCTGTACAGTACCGGTTTTGAAAAATGGTGAGTTGCAAATATGATGCCTCGGCGCGGTTTTGGTAGAATGCTTGCGATTGACTCTGCGGTTTGACGCTGAAGGTCTTGAAGCTCTGCAATTTTTTCAGGGTCTCCAATAAGTTTACGTGGTTGCTCAGGTTTTTTTGGTCCGATTGGTGGCATAATAACTCCTCTATTAAGTTACAGTATCTTCTAGAAACTAAACGTTGGCAAGCATAAGCGTGATTAGTCGAAAAGTAGTTATGACGAATCCAATGGAGTTAATTAGCAGGCTTTACGCCCTGCACAATTCGGCTAGCTTCTTGGTTGTGTTAGCGTTTCGAATGGTGATGAATTGATACGCACTCGTGCCAACGATTTTGTTATAGCGAGTGCGGCCAAACGTCTCGAGTGGGGCAGACCAAAAGATGATTGGACCGCGCGCAGCCACCCGCTCGTACTCAGGCTTCGCCTCGCCTACCTCGTGCATTATTTGCGCGGCTGTTCGCGGTGCAATAATAAATAGGGCGTTATGTTTTGCTTCACTGTTATCCCACCATTTTGGAGCCTGGTGCACCGCATCTTGTAGCTCGTTGGCTGAAATTACTGCACAGACCACACGGAAGCCAAACTGTTTCTCGATAGCTTGTTCGCATAATGCCACTAGTTTTACGCGATCGGTTTCGGTGGATTCAAAAATAACGTTTCCGGAATTTATGTAGGTGCTCACTTCTTTCAGGCCGGCCACTTCAAAGCAGGCTCGCAAGGCGGGCATTGCTACACGGTTTTTACCGCCCACGTTTATGCCTCTTAGTAAGGCTACGAATTTCATGCCTGTATTATACAAAACCTTGCGTTCGTCTCGGTATTTCTTTTCTAGTTATTGCCTAGTTTCGGGCTATACTTTACGCATGAGTACGCTTTGCTTTGCCACGACCAACCAAGACAAGATCCAGATTGCACAAACAGTATGCAAGGGCACCGGTTTTGAAATTAAGCCGGTTGCTTTAGATATTGACGAGATTCAGGGCGAAGATCCAGAAGTAATTGTGCGCGACAAAGCTAAACGAGCGTTTGAGCAGCTTGGTATGCCCGTGATTGTGAGTGATGACAGCTGGCAGATCCGTGCGCTAAAGGGCTTCCCCGGTGCATATATGAAATCCATTAACTATTGGTTTACGCCAGATGATTTCTTGCGGCTCATGGGTGGTGTCGAAGATCGCCACATTGCCATACATCAATACCTTGCCTACACCGATGGTAATGTTACTGAGGTCTTTCGGAATGTCATTGAAGGAAAAATAATACATGAAGCGCGTGGCGTAAATGAAAAAGCACCAAACATGACTGTGACCGTCCTCGATTCCGATAACGGCAAAACGATTGCCGAAGTCTTCGAACACGGCGCTGATGCTGTAGCTGAACGTTACAGAAAACGACGAGATGCTTGGCACGAGTTTGTGGATTGGTATGTCTCCACTGACCAACGTAAGCAGGTTGGCTAAAATCACTCACTGAACGAACCTCTACTCGAATTGTAGTGTGTTCAAAATGTTTTTTAATAGCTATGTCTCTAGCATCATAAATCCGTGCCAGGCAAAGTGATTTCTATAGAATCTAACATGCTCTTAGGCACTAACAGGTGGGCCCCGCTAGAAAGCTTAACGTCTGGCTCCGTTCCCAATATACCGGCAATTGCTTTATTAACTTTGCTGCTCTCAGCACGAAGGGCAGTGACTTTCTCTTCGGCTTGGCGTTCGAGGGTAGCAAGATCCGGCCTCACTCCGTCGGCCTCAAAATCTGCAAAAGCTTGATTCACGACGGCTCCAACTATATTCTTTTCTATAATATGCCTCTGTCTCAGGGCTTCTGATTGCTCGGAAGTAATCTGGTAGGTGTCATACTCCACCCCCTCTTCTCGGACACCCTCATATATCACGTCATGCCCAGGCCTCTCAAAGTAATAACTCGATTCCCCAGCATTCTTTAATAACTCGTACTTAATTCCGTCGATGGTAATATATGCTCGTTGCTCACCAACGGCTGGGTTGAAGACAGTGGTGGAATATACCGCCACCCTAACAACATGTAGTGGGTCATCTTCAGATCCCTCTCCAAACGGCATGACATTCGGAGTAAATAAGTGACGTCCAGTGCTAGTGAAATTTTCTGTGCCTCCAAGTTCTGTATAGTAGTCGCCTGCTGGTGTGGCTGTGATATCAACAAAGTGATCTTTTACCGGACCGTTTCCGAACACATTACGCGAACGATATATATGGCTTTTAATTCCGTTCCACTCTATAGGTGTAAGGGTGGAGTCGGGGTCCTTGAAGGGTTGCAGTGGCTCGTTAGGTGTAATGCGATTCTGCTGGTTCATTCGCAAAGCTTCTTTCTTGGCCATAGTACGGACAAGCTGTTTGGCGATTCGTGGCCTGAGGCGAGCGGCACGCTCAAAGAAAGCTTCGGGTAATTCATTTGGTTTGGGAAGCTTGCAGATGTCGAATACTGTAAGCCCAGACTTGCTGCCGTTTTCGCTAGGTTCTTCCCATAAGAGTGATTGGTGGATGTGAATAAAGTCACCCGCAACTAACTCAGGAGTATCTGAACTTAGCGGTACGCTGTCGGTAAGGCTCGTTTCTGGAACGCCTGTTTTGTACGCTGCATCTGCCGTACACAGAAGCTCCCTGTAGTCTTTGGGAAACTGGCTTGACCATGCTTGGTGTCGCCCTACGGTCTGATAGCGGTCGCTACTATAGCCACCACTTTCACTAAAATCAAAATCATGCGCGGGGTCGTAATGCGTAATAACAAAGTGCACCCGACTGTTGCTGACCTCAACCACAAAGGCCTCGATCATGGCATCCTGGTGAATTTTACCATCCCAAATAAAGGGTCGTTCAACGGACTCACTTAAACGCCAATCCACAATCGTCTCTGGAACTATCATCAAGGTATCATAACAAACAGCGTTCGATAATCGTAAATATGAGCGTTCACGTCCAGGCTGACCGCAGGGTGTTCTTTACTTGTCGGCACGGCCGTTTCGCAGGACAGAACTAATTATTTCGTTCGGGTAAATCCGAGTTATTCAACAAGTCTTTAATTAATTTGGCGATTTTGGCTCTGCTTGCTGGCGATTCGATTTTGTCTGTTGGTTTGGTTGAAATATCTATCCCGAGGCCGCTATTCATGG
Source organism: uncultured Candidatus Saccharibacteria bacterium (assembly GCA_964394925.1). Lineage (GTDB taxonomy): Bacteria > Patescibacteriota > Saccharimonadia > Saccharimonadales > CAYLGV01 > CAYLGV01. Next base: position 91,352 of record CAYMZG010000005.1, read on the forward strand.
CCTCTCCACCAAGCGCCAGAACCAATTGATCACCAGCATTTGTCAGGTCTAAGCTAAATACATCGTTGGCAAGTTCGGGGTGGGCCTGGGCGATAGCTATCTGTATTTCAACTAATCTCGGGTCTACCGCACTTTTTTGCCAAGCCTGTTTACTTATATGCAAAGTTGGGATATCAAGCTCTGCCAAAGCGGCTGGCCGATCGTGCGGCTTAAGGTCAAGTAAGTAATGTAAAGTGCCAGTAATTGCCAAGATATTCTTGGCGGTAATATCGAGCCGTTCCTTATCAATCATAGGCAGCTCGTCTATTTTTGCTCCCACCGGATAATATCCTGTCTCTGTAACGTATAGTTCTTCGTTATTGCTCTCTGGCACGGCTAGCTCAACAGCGACTATGCCATTCGGGCTTTGGCGCTTTATAACAACCTCATTTCCTCCGTCAACGTGACCATATGTTCTCACGAGGTAGGGCAATGTGGCACTAGACTGCTCTGAAGGGCGAAGGCTGTGTATTCCTAATAAGTAAGACGCCGTTCCCTTCTCAGCAATTCGAATTACTGTTTCGGTAAGAGGCATGTCGCATGAAGGATACTCCAGCTTAGTCCGATGAGCATATATTTCACCAAAGCCTGGCTCGCCTCTTAATTCGTCGAAAGATGGTATGTCTTTTGCGGCGTCGTATGCGGCGTCATGAATCTCAGAAAATAATTCTCCGACACATGTTGGCTTTGGCGACAGTTCAACAGGGCGAAACATTTATACAAAAATACCACAAATAAGGTATTTTGTAAATAATATGCATATTGATTAACTACGATGAGCGTACGTTGTAATTACTCAGCTGGCGTTACAACGATCCCACCAAAGCGTGCTTCGTCAGCGTAGAATTCCTTGCCGTCAATATAAACTTTATGGCTGTTTATGACTTCTTCCGAGGCAGACCCATCATAATATTGAGCGATAAAGCCCCCGCCCATTGAAGTGTTGTAAAGACGCACGGGCTTACCTGCTGCGTCAGTAGTTCGTGCTACATCATCCAGGCATACATAGATAGGATATCGGGCATTTGGTGCAATTTGTTTGTTGCAAACTGGACAGAGCGGCTGTTCATTCATGAACACCATTATACATACTAGCCAATATGCAGGGGGTGTGCATGAACAGAAGCTATATCGTTGAATCCGTCTAGTGCAGAAATTAATTTCATGGCTTCTACGCGAGTGTCACTTAAATGAGCAGAACGCAAAGCCAAAGCACCGGTGCGACTAAAAATCACCATATCAATTGTGGGGTCAATTTCTCCTGCTTCTATGGCGATAGACAATACTCCACTAGAATCTATTGCTAATCTTCGTGCGTCCATGTAGTCATCAAATGCCAGCGCCTCACTCTCAGCAGCATCCCTAAATGGCGGTCGCGTACCCAGTGTGTCCGTAGCCCGTTTAACGGGTGCGCCACTAACTTCGGCGACTTCTATATCGTTTATAAATGGCTGAAATTCACCGATTGCAATTTGTTTGGTCATAATGAGTCCCTTGCTTATGAGAATAGATTAACAATCATTAAGACATCATTGCAAGCATGTGCAGAACACAAAAGGTCAGTAGTGTAAGTGCTTAACGGACTTGTTATCACATATCTTGTATTGGCCCCCCGTAGTGGAGGTACTACGAAACTATCAGTCTAAGCAGTGTTCATCTATGTGTCGCTAATTTTTGTGGAGTGATCCCTGAGCCAACTTTTTATCTCTTTCAGTGGCGGCTTGTCGTTTACGATGTGCAGCATGAACTCTTCATATTCTTGGTTAGTAAAGGTAGTTTGACACCCATTTAAATACATGTAATATCCAGCCGCGGCCATTGCTGTCCGCTTATTACCGTCAGTGAACGGGTGATAAAGAGCGATGGCTTCAAGGAGCGCGGCCCCTTTTTCAAAAAGGCTTTTGTGACGCTCAATTCCAAATAGGTGAGTTTGTGGTCTGTTAATAGCAGAGTCTAGTAGTTTTCGGTCACGTAGGCCCGCTAAGCCACCTGATTTTTGCAAAATATAATCGTGGATGAACATAATGTCATCAACGGTTGGATAATTCATTGAGGTCTATTTTTTTGCCAAAGCTTTCAAAGCCGGACGATATTTCTTCTCGTATGACTTTGTCCAGTCTATAAGGGTTTTTTGCCTCTTTGCAGCAACTTTATTCATATAGCCAGTATAACATAATGCTTTCCCTTTGAGATTGCTTATGGCTCACCACAATAGAGGAAGTCCTAACCACGATTAAGCTAGATTTAGCTGTTAATTGACCGCTACAAGTATTTAGCTTTAACGTGTGATTTGTTAATGCCGTTTACTAAGTTAGTAAAACCAAGTTGCCTAAGGTAGTGCATAGAGGCGTTTGAACGACTACCTGACACACAGTACAGAACGAGTTCTGTATCCTTAGGTATGCCTTCTAGTTTATTGGCACCAGCAATTATTTGTGATGGTGGTATATTGATGGCCCCTTTAACGTGGTTCAATTTATATTCAAGTGGTTCACGGACATCGATAATGATTCGATCCATACTATCTCCATTTTTAATTCAATGTAATATCATATTAATGTAAACTATTTACATTAGCAAGAATTGAGAATATACTAATAATCATGAATAATGTTGCTACTGCTCAACGCCAAACCAAATATTGCCAAGCTATCGAAGCAATGATTAGCGATATGAGACATGCTACTAATAGCGAGTTACTCATATCGTTACGAAAGACCTACCCTGATCTAAGTGCAACAACTGTTCATCGTGCAACTGCGCGATTGGCAACAAGAGGAACTATCGGGATTGCACCTTCACGCAACGATGGCTCGATGTGTTACGACGCTAATACCACTCCTCACGACCACTTTCAGTGTCAGTCTTGCGGAGTGCTCCGTGACACCGATGTAAAAGATAAGGTGGTGCCTATTATTGAATCAGCTATCGGAGATTGCCATATATCGGGACGCTTAACAATTAGTGGTATATGCAAACAATGTAAGGAGAAAACAAATGAATAAAATAATATTCATTGCAATAATAGCAATTTTAGGTCTAAGTGGACTTTATATTGTGACTCAAAATGGAAACCAGACTAATTCATCAACAACCAATATCTCTACTTTATCAATGCAGTCTATTAAAGACGATGTCAGTAAGGGCGGACAACTAATTGACGTAAGGACTGCGTCAGAATATACGAGCGGGCATATTGAAGGTGCGGTCAATTTATCACTGCAAGATATTCAAGCAGGTACAATGCCAGCTGTACCAAAAGATAAACCAGTGTACGTGTATTGCCATAGTGGCAACCGCTCAAAACAAGCAACTGCATCACTCAAATCGGCAGGATACCAAAACATTATTGATTTGGGAGCAATAACGCAAGTTCAGTCAATCGGTGGTGAAATTAAAACTTAAAAGAAAGGGGGAACTCTATGAAAATTACTGTATACAGTACGACTACCTGCCCGTACTGCGTCATGCTAAAGAACTGGCTTGACTCAAAATCGGTAGAATTTACAAACTACATGGTTGACCAAAACCCAATAGCGGCACAAAACATGGTTAACCTTAGCGGACAAATGGGTGTACCGTTTAGCACAATCGAATACGATGATGGGAAAGTAGAAAAAATTTTGGGCTTTGATAGGCCCAAATTTGAGGCTGCTTTAGCAAACTAATCAGGAGGTTCGTAATGTGAAAAAGATTAATCCAAAAATACTCGTGTTCACGACTGTAGGTGTCTTAGTCTTATTGAGCGTTGGTGGCTATTCTGTTCTCAATAACAATTCCGATAAAGACAATGCACCTGTAACTACTTCAAACGAGAATACTAGTAATGCTGTCACTGCCGATATGAAAACTGCACCAACTCTGGCTGGTAAATCTACAGAGGAGCAACTGCTATATTTGATTGAAGAAGAGAAGCTGGCTCATGACGTATACACTGTAATGTATCAAAAATACGGGGCTAATGTGTTTGGTAATATACTACAAAGTGAATCAACTCACCAAGGCAAGGTTCTAACTTTACTTCAGGCTCGTGATATTGCTGATCCACGTTCGTCTGAAGTCGGTGTTTTCAAGAATCAAGGCCTCCAGACCCTCTATAAACAACTGATAGAGCAAGGCAATAAAAATGCAACCGAAGCTTATAAAGTTGGTGTGATTATTGAAGAAAAAGACATTGCAGATATTAGTACGCAACTTTCTACCGCCAAAGACGATGACGTTATAGTCGCACTAGAAGCACTACGTAGTGGTTCAGAGAATCACCTGCGTGCTTTTAATAGGCAGTTATAGTCTAACCCTGAGCTTCAAAGATAATCCTTAGTTTCAGTTCCACTCTGGGCATACAAAAAGTCAGAACCATTTTCACAGTTCTGACTTTGTCTTTCTTGGCTTGGCTCCCCATACAGGTCACGGAACTATTACAGGGGTCGGAGGACACAAAACGGGACAAATGAGACACGAAACGCATATATTTGAAGTGTCTCGTTTATAGTCGGATTTAGTGGGGTTTTACGAACAAATCACGCACTTTGATTGCCTATACTAGGCGTATTTTACGCCCACGCCTATCTTTACGAACTTTTGCCATTTTCTTGTCCTCACCAAACTTAAAATCATAGTTTCGAATAAACTTTGGCACAGAATCATCGTTATCTCGCATAGGTATGAATACTCGAAGCAATGGGTTCATTTCTCCAGACAATACTGGTATGCTTGTTGGCTTAACGATACCGCTTTTGAGTGTGATCTCAGCTGGTACGCTACCAAGCATCAACTTATCAAAATAGACGAGGACTGATTCACGCATATCACGGTTATAGAACTCGTCTTTTGGTTTGGTTGCTGATACTGTTGGTTCTTTAGGTTCTGCCTTAGGAACATAGCCATTCTTCATACGTTGTTCGACTAGTTTCCGTATTTCTTCTTCACTTTCGTAGGCTCGCAAGCTTCCTGATAAGAATCCGAGCCTGTAACTTACACCAGCACTCATTAAACGCCAGTTAGTATCCTCCAGCACCTTCTCTATGGCCTTATGCAGGTCTTTCTTGCTTTGGTACTCTTCACGGTCGTCCTTGGTATCAAGACAGCTGAAATCTAACGATACTTCGCGACCAATCTGCGGATCACCTAGTTTGAAGTCACTATAGCCACCTTCTGTGAAGATTGGCTCAAGCAACTCTTTTAGTTGGACTATTTTGAGCTTCTTCACCTGTTTAATACCGTCATGCACATCAACATGCTGTACTTTATCCTCGGCTGTGGCGTGAAGTTTTGCCATTCTTTCAAAATGTCTCAGCTTTTGGTCGTATTTGAACATCATATCTTTATCGAAAACGAAGCGTTTACGGTCTAACTCTAGATATGGATCGACAGGTTCAGGCGCATTTTTATCAGAAGATAGATCAAGTGTATCAGTTTTAACGTGCTTACATTTCTCACAGGTCTCAGTCCATGTGATAACACCGA
>CAYMZG010000006.1:0-82609 GCA_964394925.1 uncultured Candidatus Saccharibacteria bacterium
GCATTAAACAACAGATTGACCAAGACCTAAAACAGGCCATGTTGGCTGGTGACAAAACCCTTGTTACCACGTTACGTGGTCTTAAAAGCAGTATCTTAAACGTCGAAATTGCTGGTGGCCAGCGCGAAGCTGGCTTGCCAGACGAGCAGGTGCTACAACTACTTGCCAAAGAAGCTAAGAAGCGCCAAGAAAGCGCTGATTTATACGAACAGGGTGGTAATGCCGAAAAGGCGGCTGCCGAGCTGACCGAGAAACAGGTGATTGAGCAATATCTGCCCAAGCAACTCAGTGATGATCAACTTTCGGTCATTGTTGACGAAGTGGTGGCCGGCCTGGGCGGGGTTACACAGCAAACCATGGGGCAGGCAATTGGCCAGGTGCGTGCCAAGGTTGGTAACCAGGCTGATGGCGGTCGCATAGCCGCTGCTGTAAAGGAGCGTATTGCATGATAATTTTTATGGGCGTGGCTGGTTCTGGTAAGAGTGTACAAGGTCGCCGTTTGGCCGACGAAATGGGCCTGCCGTGGCTGTCGACCGGTGAGTTCCTGCGCATGCTCATTAGTGGTGAGCGTCGTCAGGCAATGGTAGCCGGTAAACTTCTCAAGGATAGTGAGATTATTGAGTTAGTTCGTAAGATATTCAGTCTGATCGATGTGAAAGAAGAATTCATTCTCGATGGTTTTCCGCGAACAATTGCGCAGGCGGACTGGTTGCTTAATCAGGTAAAGCACGATCAACTGCAGGTGAGCGCCGTTATTCATATCATTGCTTCTGAGGAAGTGGTGCTCAAGCGTTTGGTAGACCGTGGTCGCCCAGACGATAACGCCGAAGCTATCAAAGAACGTTTCCAGGAATATGAAGATGCCGTGAAGCCATTGCTCGAAGATTTCAGGCAGGCCGGCGTGCGGGTTTGCGATATTAATGGCGAACAATCAATCGAAGCGGCACATGATGACATTGTTGAGGCACTGAGTGCCATTGGCACCAGTGTATGATGACGCAAGTCAAAACGGCCGATGAAATTGCCGCCATGCGCGAGAGTGGCCGCATGTTGGCAACAGTGTTGGAGCTGTTGCGAAAACGCGCCGAACCAGGCATGTCCACGAAAGACTTATCTGAAATTGCTAAAGAGGAGTTACGGGCCTTAGGTGGTCAGCCGCCCTTTTTGGGCTTTTACGGCTACCCCGATGTGTTGTGTGTATCAGTTAATGACGAAGTAGTGCATGGCATCCCTCGCCCCAAGCATATGCTCGCCGAGGGCGACATTGTAAGTATGGACTTTGGGGTTACATACCGAGGCATGGTTACAGATGCCGCCATTAGTGTTGTACTCGGCAAAGCCAGCGATGAAGCAGTTCGACTCGTAGAAGTAACTGAGCGGTCTCTGCGCGCTGGCATTAAAGCGGTGCGTGGTGGCTGTAAGACTGGTGATATTGGCGCGGCGGTTGAGGCAGTACTGGCGCCGGCTGGCTATGGCATTGTACGCGATCTAGTAGGGCATGGTGTAGGGCATAGCTTGCACGAAGAACCAAACATTCCGAATTACGGCAAGGCTGGCCGTGGCGAGACTTTATTAACAGGCATGACCATTGCCATTGAGCCGATGGCAACACTCGGCACACATAAAGTTATAACTGATAACGACAAGTGGACGATTCGCACCGCCGACGGTTCGTTGGCCGCACACTTTGAACACACGGTGTTGATAACTGACACTGGCGCCGAGGTATTGACACAGCTTTAATGAGCTTTAAGTGGGCGTTGATGACACATATCTTTTTGGTAGGGTGCAAAAAAATGTGCACGCCATTATCACGCTGTTATAACTCAGTGGTAACGGCGTTACAACAAATTGACCATGACCAAAAAGAGATATCGAAAAGCCACGGTACCAAACTTGGAAACAGGCAAACCGCTACACCAATAAGCGGCAGTAGTCGGTTTTTATGACATCTAACTTGCTGTGGGCCAAGGGTTAGCGGTATACTTTCCCTATGCGCGAATCATCGCCGTCGTATTTCTTTGGACTTGATATCGGTACTTCCACCGTACGTTGTGTGGTGGGCATGTTTAATCCCGATCAACCAGGCCAGCTTTCTATAGTGGGTCATGGTTCGGCGCGCAACATAGGTATGCGCAAAGGCGTGGTAGTGCATCTCGACGATGTCACTGAGGCAATTACGCATGCCGTAACAGAGGCTGAGCGTATCTCAGGCATTCAGCTGAAGGGCGCAACGGTGAACGTAAACGGCAGCCACGTGAGTGGCATTAACTCAAAGGGTGTGGTGGCTATTAGTGCCGGCAACCGCGAGATTAGCGTGGACGACCGTTTTAGGGCCGAGGAAGCTGCTACCATTATGCAGTTGCCACCAAACCGCGAAATTATCCAGGTGTTTGCCAAGAACTACCGTGTGGATGGCCAAGATAACATCAAAGACCCGGTCGGCATGAGTGGTGTACGCCTCGAGGTAGATACGCATATTGTGACCGTTTCGTCGCCGACGCTTAAGAGTCTTACGGCTACCCTGGAGCGTTCACACGTTGGCTTTAATCACATAACAGTGTCTAGCCTAGCGGCTGCCGAGGCGGTACTCACGCGCCAGCAAAAGGAGTCGGGTACAGTCTTGCTCGACATTGGTGCTGGCACCACGAATCTTGTGGTAGTCGAAGACGGTGAAATTCAACACGTGGCCGTCTTGCCAATCGGTGGCATTAACATTACCAACGACCTGGCGATTGGCCTCAAAACGGATCTTGATATTGCTGAACAGGTAAAAGTGAAGCATGCCACACTCGAATCACCAGATTACTCAGATGTTACTTTCCGTCACAATGATCAGACGTATAGCTTTACCAAGCGCGACATTCATATGATTACCGAAGCACGGGTTGAAGAGCTGTTTGAATACGTTGATAAAGAGCTCAAGAAGATTGGTCGTTCACGCAAGCTACCGGGAGGCGTAGTTATTGTTGGCGGTACTGCCAAGCTACCTGGGCTAGCAGACTACGCTAAAGAAAAGTTGCAGTTGGCAGCTCGTATTGGTGAACTGCAGCCGCTTCAAGGCCTTGTCGACGTCGTAGATGATCCATCTTTTGCTACCGCTATTGGTCTTATGCAGCTTGATATGCTTCTCATGCCCGAACCGGCTACATCGCAGCATGGTGCTCCGAACCAGAACGCCCTCGGCATGGTCGAAGGACTCCTCAAGCGCTTCCGCAAAAAATAACCCGCTTTGGTGGTTAGGGGAACTGCAACACCTGTGCGCAAGGGGCTCGGCTTAAATTGCCGGAGGAAAGCCAAGAACAATTGTTCCTTTGGCGGCTTTCCGAACCCTTGCGCACAGGTGTTGCAGTTCCTCGAGTTGAACCGCGTGGTGACATCAGGTATACTCCAATCTATAAAGAGTAAGTAAGGATAGGTGTACCTGGCATGCCGCAAGTGAACCCTGCAATTGAAACATTCGCACGCATTAAAGTTATAGGTGTTGGTGGCGCTGGTGGCGCAGCCGTAAACCGCATGATTGAATCGGGTGTCGAAGGTGTGGAATTTATCGTGGTAAATACCGATGCGCAGGCCTTGCATCACTCTAAGGCACAGACCAAGATTCACATCGGTCGGGACGCGACTCGTGGTCTTGGCGCTGGAGCCGATCCATCAGTTGGTCAGAAGGCTGCTCAAGAATCCATTGATGAAATCAAAAATGCCGTCGAAGGGGCTGACATGGTCTTTGTTACCATCGGTGCTGGTGGTGGAACTGGTAGTGGTGCTGGACACATTGTGGCTCAAGCAGCCGAAGAAGCTGGCGCTCTTGTTGTAGGTTTCGCTACAAAGCCATTTGCCTTTGAGGGTGAGAAGCGTCGCCGCAACGCCGACATTGCTATTGATAACCTCCGTAAATCAGTCGATACGCTCATTATTATTCCAAACGATCGTTTGCTGCAGACGATTGATCGTCAAACGCCACTGCTTGAAGCCTTTAAGGTGGCCGACGACGTGCTCCGCCAAGGTGTGCAGGGCATTTCTGACTTGATTACCGTCCATGGTCTTATCAACCTCGACTTTGCCGACGTAAAAGCCGTTATGAGTCACGCCGGCTCGGCGCTTATGGGTATTGGTCGTGCCGCCGGTGAAGAGCGTGCGATTCATGCCGCCCAGCAAGCCATTGAGTCACCACTACTTGAAGTTTCCATTGATGGTGCCCGCGGCATTCTCTTCAACGTTATCGGTGGCAGCGACATGTCGATGCACGAGATTAACCAGGCAGCCGAAACCATTACAGCGGCAGCTGATCCAGAGGCCAACATTATCTTCGGTGCAACCATTAGCCCAGAGCTTGACGGTGAGATCATTATCACTGTGGTGGCAACCGGCTTCGATGATGCCTATTACGCTAATCGTGCAATTAAGCCTGCGGTGAGCAGTAATCCAGAGGTTGCTAAAACGAACGACAGCGATATTAACAGCCTCGACATGGATTTACATGACAACGAACCACTCGATGACATGCATGACATGCAAACTGATACGCCGATGCCAAATATCTGGACGCTCGACAATGACGACGAAGACACGCCTGCATCTGATGATAAATCCAAGGAACACGATAGCCCTAAGAATACCCCAGAAGTTATTACGCCAACTTCTGACAGCTCGCATGGCGAGCCACTTGCAGCCGATAAAGACAACCAGCCAGTAATTGGTTTGCATGAAGAAGATGAGCTTGAAAAGCCATCATTCTTACGTCGTTTAACGAAGCGCAAAGAAAATAAGGGCGAAAAGAAGTCAAAAGACCTCTAGAAAACAGAGGTAGAGACGGTAAATAATACACCGTTTTTAGGCTTGCAAAACCCTGTATATGGGACTATTATCAAAAGCATAGACGCTATATATGGTGATAACAATATAGTAATCGCACGTTGAAACTGAACACATAATTTAGACGAGGAGGGATGCATAACATGAAATGCAGCCAATGCTCGTCAGCAGATACAAAAGTTATCGAGTCACGTGATGTCAGCGAAGGCGAGTCAATCCGTCGCCGTCGGGCCTGCCCCGATTGCGGGTTTCGCTTTACGACCTACGAGCGCCTAGAGCGCCCGCCGTTGATTGTTATCAAGAACGATAATACGCGCGAACTGTTTAACCGCGAAAAACTGCTGGCTGGCCTATATAGAGCCTGTGAGAAGACTCCCGTTACGAGCTTACAGTTGGAACACTTGGTGTCCGACATCGAGCAAAACATCTACGCTTGTGGTGATCAGGAGGTGAGCACCGCACGACTAGGTGAAATGGTAATGGAACGACTTGCAGTACTCAACGAAGTCGCGTATGTTCGATTCGCTAGTGTCTACCGACGCTTCAAAGATATTGCCGGTTTTGAGAGAGAACTGTTGCAGATCAAAGAACGTAAGGTAAAACAACCGGCGGAATCCTAGGAATTTTTAGTTGCTTCTCGGTGATGAGCTCGTTTCACCACCCTGGAGGAGCTAGAAACGCCCGAGAGACAACGCGTTAAAAACTCTAAATAAAAACCACAAATAATAACAATATAAGTGAGGGTAAAACTATGGGACAAACAACTATCCTGGGCCGCAGGCGCTTCTTTACGGCCCCCAAGACGAAGGCGTACGACGAGCTCAAATGGGCCAAGCGTGACTCCGTTATTATGAATCCAATGACCGGTAAGCCGGTCTTCGAACAGCTGGGTGTAGAGTTCCCAGAGGGCTGGTCGCTCAACTCGATTAACATTGTGGCGCAGAAGTACTTTAGTGGTACGCCTGGCACGCCAGAGCGTGAAGACAGTCTTAAGAAACTTATTAACCGTGTAGCCGACACTGTTACTAAAGCTGGCTTACAAGAGGGTTACTTTGAAACGCAGGCTGAGGCCGATGACTACCGCGAAGAGCTGAAGTTCATACTCGCAACCCAGCGTGCTGCTTTTAATTCCCCGGTATGGTTCAACATTGGTGTGCCTGAGCGTTCACAGCAGGCGAGTGCCTGTTTCATTCTTGGCATTGAAGACACTATGCCGGCTATTCTAAACTGGTACACCGAAGAAGGTATGATCTTCAAGGGTGGTTCGGGCTCTGGTGTAAACCTGAGTGCAATTCGCTCCTCCGTAGAAAAGCTTGGTAAGAGCGCCGGTACGGCCTCTGGTCCGTTGAGCTTTATGCGCGGCGCCGACTCTTCGGCCGGTGCTATTAAGAGTGGCGGCAAGACCCGTCGTGCAGCTAAAATGGTAATTCTTAACATTGACCACCCTGACGTTGAAGAATTCATCTGGTGTAAAGCAATTGAAGAGCGCAAGGCGCGTGTGCTACAAGAGGCTGGTTTTGATATGAGTCTCGACGGCAAAGACTCATTTAGCGTGCAATACCAAAATGCCAACAACTCGGTGCGCGTAAACGACGAGTTTATGACCGCTGTTGAGAACGATGATGACTTTGAGCTGCGTGCCGTCACCGACGGTCGTGCTGTTAAGAAGGTGCGAGCCCGTGACCTGTGGCGCCAGATTGCTGAGTCGGCCTGGGAGTGTGCCGACCCTGGTATGCAGTTCGACACCACTATTAACAAGTGGCACACCACACCAAACGCTGGTCGCATTAATGCCAGCAACCCTTGTTCGGAATACATGCACCTCGATAACTCAGCCTGTAACTTGGCAAGTATTAACCTGCTGAAGTACTTGAACGAAGACAATACCTTCGACATTGAAGCGTTTAAGCACACGGTTGAGGTTATTTTCACGGCGCAAGAGATTTTGGTGGGCTATAGCGAGTATCCAACCGAAGGTATTGGCAAGAACGCTAAGGCGTACCGCGAGCTCGGTTTGGGCTACGCTAACCTCGGTGCCATGCTCATGGCCATGGGCTTGCCATACGACAGCGACGAAGGTCGCGCTATTGCAGCCGGCGTCACATCTCTGATGACCGGCCACGCTTACGCCACGAGCGCACGCCTGGCTAATCGGGTTGGGCCATTCGCTGGCTACCATAAGGACCGTGACGGCATGCTCAACGTACTGAAGATGCACCGCGAGGCCGTCTCTGACATCAATGCTGGTTTGGTCTCAGAAGATCTGTTAAGTGCTGCTGCTAGCGCCTGGGACGAAGCCGTTGAACTCGGTGAACTGTACGGTGTGCGTAACTCACAAGCTAGCGTGCTTGCCCCAACCGGTACCATTGGCTTGATGATGGACTGCGACACCACTGGTATTGAGCCAGACCTCGGTTTAGTTAAGCTTAAGAAGTTGGTTGGTGGCGGTACGATGACTATCGTGAACCAAACCGTGCCCCGTGCACTAAAAGTACTCGGCTACACCAAGGCCCAAATCGATGACATCGTCAATTATATCGATGTAGAAAAGTCTATAATTGGGGCTCCTCACCTCAAGCCAGAGCATCTTGCGGTCTTTGCATGCTCCATGGGTGACAATGCAATCCACTACATGGGCCACGTAAAAATGATGTCAGCCGTACAACCATTTATTTCTGGCGCTATTAGCAAAACCGTTAATATGCCCGAAGAAGTATCTGTTGAAGACGTTGAACAACTGCACATGGAATCATGGAAGCTTGGTCTAAAGGCCGTTGCGATCTACCGCGACAACTGTAAGGTGGCTCAGCCGCTGTCGATGGCTAAGAAAGACGGCGACAAGCAAGAAGAACCAGCTGCAACTACGGCTACCGCCAGTACGGCCGCAGCGCAAGTGGCTGCCGTTGAAGCGGTGAACGATAAGTTTGTAGTAATGGGAGGTGCCGTGCGCCGACCAATGCCAAAGGTTCGTCCGTCGAAGACCTTCTCGTTTACCGTGGCTGACTGCCATGGTTACGTAACGGTTGGCGAATATGAAGATGGTACGCCTGGTGAACTGTTCGTTCGGGTCGCCAAGATGGGCTCAACCCTCGCCGGCCTGATGGACTCCTTTGCTCGCTCAGTGAGCTACGGTTTGCAGTACGGTGTGCCACTTAAGGTATACGTACGGGGTATGGCTCACATGTCATTCGCACCATCTGGCATCACCGATGACCCAGATATCCGTACGGCTACCTCGTTGGTTGACTACATCTTCCGTCGCCTCGCCATGACATACTTGTCATTCGACGATCGACTCGAACTCGGTTTGGCCTCAATTGAGGACATGCCAGAAGAGCAGACGAGCTTCTTGGAAGAGCCAATTGCTATTGCCCAGGCCGCGGTAGCGCCCGCACCAACAGCGGTTGCACCAGCCCCAGCGTCGACTGCACCTGTTGCTGCTGCGCCATCGCCAGCAGTAAGCGCGCCAGCCAAGAAGGCAACCAAGCAGGATGATGCAGCACCGATGTGCTTTAACTGCGGTAATCAGACTCAAAAGGCTGGTAGCTGCTACGTGTGCACGAGCTGTGGCTCAACCACCGGCTGTAGCTAAACTCTAGTCCAGCTCGGCAAATTTAAACTAAACCCTGTCGTTTCCAGGGGTTCAGGAAGCCGCCAAAGGAACAATTGTTCTTGGCTTCCTTCCGGCAAGAATAGCCGAGCCCCCTGAAAATAACAGGGTTTAGTTGTTTTCTCGGCCTAGTTGAGGCTGTGCTACACTGGTGGGGTGAAAGCGTTTATTCTGTATCGGCCACAGTCTGAATTTGCCCGCCGTGCTGAAGAGTACGTGCACGATTTTCAGAGAACTCGTGGTGTTGAACTTGAGCTAGTTGATATTGATTCTGCCGACGGTGTGGCAGCGGTTGAGCTATACGACGTCGTAGATAACCCGGCGCTACTTATTACGCGTGAAAATGGCGAGCTGATTAATCTATGGCTGGGGATTGACTCGTTTCCGTTGATGAATGAGCTGGCGGCTCAGTTGGCACAGTAGACTCGATAGGTTGGCTTGGTGGTTTTTGCTCACTTTTCATAATTGCTTTATCTAGTTCGCGTTTGCTCTGGTAGAGCTCGATGCCCAAGTAGGCTGAAGTGAGGCCAGCCAACCCGAATCCGATAGTTTTAAGAGCCGCATCGCCGATGTTTTCGGCTATTTCTATGGGTGTGTTGGCTGGTTTCTCGCGCGCTTCCTGTACGCCAAATGCCACCCCGGCAGTTATGGCCACTGGCGCTACCAACATCATGAGGCCTCCGCCTACTTTACGAAGCCAGTTTGGTGCTCCGAGTGAATTCTTCGATTCTTTTTTTGTTGCTGATTCTTTTGACTTGCTCATTGTTCCACCTTAACAGAGGATCATACATTAAACAAAAGCGGTACGTTGTAACGCTTACTCGAGGTCTTCGGTTAGTTCCCCAAGCTTAGTAATATGTCCTTTCATGGCCAGCGCGGGGTCTTTGTTGAGTAGTAGCACGCGCCGTTCACGCAGAGCTTGTTTAATAAGTGCTCGCACCATTCTTGAGCTGGTAAGACCGACACTAGTGGCGAAGAGTCTTAATTCTTCTTTAGTGGCACGATCGATTTTTATAGTTAATCTATCTTCTGTCATTTATTAACCGTAGCAAACAGTTATTAACGAATTGTTAAATCGCTTCGTTTTTTGCTTTTTTGTTCTGGATACATACGGCCAAACGTGGTCGGCGGTCTGGTATGTTATTTTTTGGTGGGTGCGAAAAAGTTATAACGCCGTTATAACAATGTGGTAACGTTGTACGCACGGCGTTATAAAAAACTCCCACCCTACTAAAACATACATAAAGGAATGTCGTCGCCCACAACCATGCAATATCCGTATCCCCAGCTACAACGTTTAAAAACCGGTAGCAGGTTGCTTTTTACAACATTAACAGATACAATTGCTACATTAACAATCTGGAAAACCGCTCAAACAAGCCGCGATGCGTTTGTTTGAAAAGCAGCTATCACCTGCAAGGTAGAGGAAGAACAGCCATGGCGATCATGCTAAAAAGCTCAGTAGAACCTCTCGGATAAGCCCGTTATCGCTGAAAGTAAGTCCCAACCAGGATGGTACCGCGCCTTAAAAACCTCAGCGCTCCTGGAAGCAGGGGCTTTTTTATTTTCAGAAGAAAAGGAGGAACGCATGAAGTTTAAGCAAGGCACACGCCGCAAGGCACTCGAGTACGAGAAAGATTTAATCAAGTACTGGAAAGAACATAAGACATTTGAAAAGTCAGTCGAACAGAGACCCGAGAGCAATGCCTATGTGTTTTACGATGGTCCACCGTTTATTACAGGTGTGCCACACGTGGGTACATTGCTTGCCTCTGTTATCAAAGATGCCGTGCCGCGCTATTGGACCATGCAGGGGAAGCGCGTGGAGCGTGTGTGGGGCTGGGACTGTCATGGTTTGCCCGCCGAAGTGTTTACCGAGAAGAAGCTTGGCATTCAAGATAAGCGTGACATCGGCACCAAGATAAGTCTCGAAGAATACATCACGACGTGCCGTGACAACATGGTCCAAACCGGTGACCTCTGGGAAGACACCATCGATCGCATTGGTCGCTGGGTTGATTTTAAGGGTGCCTACAAGACCATGGACAAAGAGTACATGGAGTCGGTTTGGTGGGCCTTTAAGGAGCTCTATAACAAGGGTAAGATCTACGAGGGCGAAAAGGTACTCATGTACTGTACACGCGATGCTACCCCTATCAGCAAGGCTGAGGTGGCCATGGATAACAGCTACCAAGACATCACCGATCCGTCAGTGTATGTGAAGTTCAAACTGAAGCCAACAAAGCTTTTCATTGGTAGCGAGTCTGTAGGTTCAAGCAACGCTGAGCGTACTAAAGCTGTGCAGAATGTGCAGAATGCGTATTTCGAAACAGATGATAATACCTATCTTCTTGCATGGACAACAACGCCATGGACACTGCATTCAAATACGGCACTTGGAGTCGGCGAGCTGCAACGATACCAGATTATTCAAGTTGAGTCAGGTGAAAAACTTATACTACTGAAGAGTCTAGTGCCCACTGTTCTTACCAACGAAAAACACCAGCCTCTAAATTATCAGGTTATCGTTGATGACCTTCAGGGATCTGAGTTGTTGGGCAAAGAGTACGAGCCGTTATTTATAGATCGTGGCACTAACGCCCACTTAATCTGGGACTATCCAGGGCTTCAGGACACCGAAGGAACTGGAATAGTCCACCTAGCTCCTGCATATGGTGAAGAAGACTATACTTTGGCAAAGGCAAATAAAATACCATTCATTATCGATACCGACGACGAAGGCTTCTATACCGAAGGCCCATGGAAGGGTAAGCAGATCTGGGAAACGAACAAAGAGATCGCCAAGACCTTACATGATCAGGGGGTGGTTTGGAAGATTGAATACATTCGCCACAGCTATCCACACTGTCACCGTTGCGGTACTAAGCTCATGTACCGTGCTCACCCTAGTTGGTTCATGGATATTGATGGCCAGCGCAGTGAAATGTTGGAGCAAAACGGCAACATTACCTGGTTCCCAGAACATATTAAACATGGTCGTTTTGAAAAAACGGTTGAATCGGCACCAGATTGGAATCTAAGTCGTGATCGTTTTTGGGCTACGGCTATGCCGGTCTGGAAGGCTACCGACAAAAACGGTGTTGAACACGTAAAAGTGGTTGGTAGTTATGCCGAGCTCAAAGAGCTGTCTGGTGTGGAGCTTGAAGACTATCACCGCCCGTGGGTAGATGATGTTACGTTTACAATAGACGGGTTGGAGTACCACCGCATTGATAAGGTTATGGACTGCTGGTTTGAGAGTGGCAGCATGCCGTTCGCGCAGTTCCATTATCCATTCGAAAACGTTGTTAAATTTGAGAACAATTTTCCGGGTGACTTCATTGCGGAGTACGTGGGACAGGTCCGTGCCTGGTTCTATTACTTGCACGCCGTGAATGTGGGGCTGTTTGGTAAAGAGGCGTTTAAGAATGTTATTGTCACGGGTACACTTGCTGGCAACGATGGCCGAAAGATGAGCAAGAGCTTCGGCAACTACACCGATCCAAACCTGCTCATGGACCAGTACAGCGCCGATGCGCTGCGCTTCTTGCTGCTTGGCTCACCAGTGTTAAACGCTGAAGACTTCTCATTGCAAGACAAAGAGGTTGCCGATGTACAACGCAAGTTAGCCATGGTCTGGAATATGTATGACTTCTTTACGCTCTATGCCGATGTTGATGGCTGGGAGTGGGATGGCTCGTGCGAAGATCCGTGCAATGAACTGAGCAATCCGCTAGATATCTGGATCGTGTCTCGGCTACACCAGGTCATTGAGGAGATAGAGGGGCACATGGAGTGCTACGATGTACCAAACGCGGTGAAGCCGATCATTCCATTGCTCGACGATGCCAGCAACTGGTATGTGCGCCGTAGCCGCAAACGTTTCTGGAAGAGCGAAGACGATGGCGACAAGAACGATGCCTACAGAACACTTCATTACCTCTTGCTGCAGCTGAGCTATGTCCTTGCACCGTTTACGCCATTCCTAGCCGAGGAGTTGTTCCTGAAGCTCACCGGTGGTGAGCTGGGCGAGTCGGTCCACCTGCGCGATTGGCCAAAGGTGGGGCATGTAAATGAGTTAGTGTTACGTGACATGACCACAATACGTGACATCATAACCGATGGTCTGGCACAACGCGCCGAGTCGGGTATTAAGGTGCGACAGCCACTTTCCAAGATGACGTTAAAGAGTGCAGAATATAATCCTATTCTTCTGGATATTTTGAAAGAGGAGTTGAATGTTAAGACGATAGCAGTTGATGCAAGGCATCCCGACCCCACTAAGTCGGTTCTGGATAATCTCACAGAAGGCAATGTAAGTCAGGCACGTCGAGTGGTGCTTGATATGACTATAACCCCAGAGCTCAAGCGCGAAGGCCTCATGCGCGAGGTGGTGCGGCAGGTGCAGAACGCCCGCAAGCAAGCTGGCTTGCAAGTAGATGACCGCATCAAACTGGTACTGCAAACAGATGACAAAGAGCTGGTGAAGGCCGTTCATGAATTTGGTGACACTATTAAGCAAGAGGTGTTGGCAAATCATCTGACCGCCGAAGGCGATGCTGCCCACGAGGCAACCGTAAAGGTTGAGGGTTCGGAACTCACCATTCGGCTCGAGAAGAGTTAATTCGCTTGTGTGGTTGCAGTTGTCCTCTTGGCATGCGGTCATTTTTTTATAACGCTGTGTGTACGTTGTTATAACGTCGTGGTAACGGCGTGTGTATTTTCTGGAACCTTCCAAAAAACAAGTGGTGCTAACCACGAGCAGTGTTGCAAACAACTGGTAATCCAAACTCAGCTAATGATGCCACGAACGACTAAACGAAATACAGGGCAAGAACACCTTTGACAATAAGCGCCGTATCTGATAGACTTTGTCGGTATCTATGAAAAAAGCAGTCATTACTACCGGTTCAAAGCAGTACGTTGTCACCGAAGGTGAAACGATTGCCGTTGAGCTGATCAAGAATCCTGGCAAGAGCGTGAGCTTTGTGCCACTGTTGGTGATCGATGGCGACAAAACAACGGTTGGCACTCCTGAAGTTTCAGGCGCCAAAGTAACTGCCGAGGTTATTGCCGAAGATAAGCAAGCCGACAAGGTAACATCTATACGTTACAAAGCCAAGAAGCGTGTGCACACGGTACGTGGTCATCGCCAGCGTCAAACGCATCTGAAGATCACCAAAATCGCTTAAATCCTCTATCAGCATCAATCATAAGTCAGTTAGTCAGGTCAGTGTGTGGCGTTTTCGTTTCGTCTAACCCTGCAAGCGTGAAGAGAAGCCTACTACGTATAAGCTTCTCTTTTATATCTAAAGCTAAATGCCATAGCCCTGAAAGGCCCAAAGGTTAAAAGGCGGAATGCCACAACGGCCCTAAGGCCCTAAACGGTCCTTTGATAGCATGTGATTCCGCGCACACCTCGTAAAAATGGTTAAAACGCTTGTGGATAACTTTCACGCACAAAATTAACTCACCCAAAATACGTAGACTATTTAGCAACACTCTTGAGCATTTTTCATCACCTGAATAACAGATTAATCAGGTGTTTCACGAAAGTAATTTAAAAAAGTATTAATTGTTACAACATTAAATTATGATTATTGTTGTAAATAAAGTTACATAGACTAAGCACGAAATGTACTAAAAAATTGTGCATTTCATTGTTGAGGTGGACAACGGGGCTTGGGAAAATAGATTCAAGGTTTCGTAACAGCAAAAACGCCAAAAGGCACAGGTGAGTCAAGAAGAGACAACATCAGTGCGAACACAAACGGCAAAAGCTAAACAAACACTGAAACCTAACACAAACCTCGGTAAGGAAACGGTAAACAGCGGTGATCACACTGATTGCGGTTTGCTTACACGAGACAAACAACCAAACCAATGTACAAACCCAAACCCAAAACAACTCTGAAACGGTCGGTGGCAAATGCGGTCACTAACTGGTTCAGAGTTGTTTTGTTTGTGGTCGCCCTAACAGGGGTGTTTTTATATACGCGCGTGGGCAGGCCTACGCGAGTTGAGGCTGCTACCCCAGCTACCCTCAACTTCCAGGCCCGTTTGCTAACAGCTAGTGGCGGCATTGTGGCTGACGGGTGCTACAACATCCAGTTCAAGCTGTACGATGCTGCATCTGGTGGCTCGAACGTGTGGACTGAAACACGCATCGACACCGACGGTCCTACCGGCGGAGCCACAAACTGTCCAACCCCTGTATCTGGCAATGACTACCGTGTCAGTGTGAAGTCTGGCTACGTAAGCGTGTACCTCGGTGACATCACCTCACTTTCGAGCTTGGATTGGTCGAAGCAGTACTGGCTGACCATGAACGTTGGCGGTACCACACAAACGGCCACGCCAACCTACGACGGTGAAATGAGCCCACGCTTACGACTCACCAGCGTACCATTTGCCCAGGCTGCTGGTTCGCTGGCCACCTACAACAGTGGTACTGGCTTTACCTCAACGCTGAGTATTTTGCAGCCGACGGGCGGCAACCAAACCTTCCAGATTCCAGATCAGGGTGCCGCCGGTACGTACTCACTGCTCACCAGCAATGCCGCCAACGCCGCCTACATTCAGAACCAGAACTCCGCCGACCAAACGGCGGATTTGCGTATTTCGGGAACGGCGCGGGCGAATACGTCGGTACTTACACCGCTGCTGGATACGGCCACAAATGTGGCGCTCAACATCGGTACCACCAATGCCACTGCGATTAACCTGAACCAGAACACAACTATCGCGAGCACCAAAACACTCACTGTGACGGCGGGTGCTACAACGCTCACCGGTGCGAGTGGCGGTAGCGCCACGGCCCTCACCGTGAACAGTGGGGCAACCACCAATGTGGGGGCGGTGATCAAAGCGATCGCTTCACAAACGGCTGATTTGTTCCAGGTACAGAACTCATCGGGCAGTGTACTCACGCGTATTTCGGCCGCTGGTGTGATCGGCTCAACCGACACAAACACTGCTTCAACCAATTCGGCCAACACCGTGATCCGTTCGGGCAATGCTTCCGGTAGCAGTAGCAATTCAGGTAACTTGACGCTTGATGTCGGAACTGCCACCGGCACCACCGGCACCATTAGTATTGGGACCACGAGTGCCTCGGGTATTACCATTGGTCAATCTGGTGCAACCACAACCATCAACAGTAAGCAGCTGACCAACAATGGCTCAACGCTAAACACTGCCTTCGCAATTAGTGATAAACCATCGGGTGGTAACATTGGCACTGCTGCTGCCACAGTCGACATTTACACGACCTTTGATATTAACCAAACGACCGCGAGCCAAACCCTGACCTTACCAAATCCAACAACGACTACGTCGGGCCGCATGGTGTATGTGAACAATGTGGGCTCGGCTAGCTTCACTATGTACGGTAGTGTCATCTCGGCCGGAAAGAGTAATGCATTTATTTGGAACGGATCAACTTGGGTAACAACTGTGTCCTTAAGCGGCAGCGTAGTAAATGCGATTGGAACAATTGATTCACAAACAAAGAGTGCTGACGGAGCAGTTATTAGTACAAGTGCAATTTACTTGCAGACGGCCGATGCAACCTATCCGGGCCTCGTAAGTACCGGTGCGCAGACGTTTGCGGGTAATAAGACATTTAATGGCTCGGTCTTAACTTCAACGCTTGATACTGCTTCTGCAACAACACTATCTGTTGGCACCAGCACCGCCAGTGCTATATCTATAGGAAAGAGTGGTGTTGCAACAACTGTAAATGGCACTCTTACAGTTTCGCAGGCTATTACGGCTACAACTCTTGGCACCGCCAACACCAGCACCTATCTTTGCCGTAACAGTTCCAACCAAATTGCGACCTGTAACACCACTGGTACAGGTGCCGCCTTTGTCCAAGGCGGCAACAGCTTCGGCGCCCTTGCCCAACTTGGCACTACCGACACCAATAACCTTCAGGTCATCACGAACAGTGTTGGCCGTGCCTTGTTTGATCAGAGCAACAACCTCTACCTCGGTAACGCTAACGTAACGGGTGGTACTAATGCAGCTCCAAACGCCTTTGCACTTCAGGGCACTGGTAGCTCAACGGCTGGAACTGCAGGTGGTGCTCTCACTATTAATGGTGGAGCAGGTGCTACTACTGGTGCTGGCTCAACTGGTGGTATCCTAACCTTACAGGGAGGTAATGCCGGCGGTACTGACATTGCTGGCGCTAACCTTGTCTTAAATGGTGGACGTGGTACTGGTACGGGTGTTGGTGGTAACATTGTCTTCCAGTACGCCCCTGCCGGTTCCACAGGCTCAACAGCCAACACCCTGCAAACAGCTTGTACCATAAGTGGTACTAATGGGAGCCTGAGCTGCCCTGGGGCAGGTGCTTCAAGTGAGCGGTTTGGTAGCGGCTCGACGGCAGCAGGTGCAAGTAGTTTGGCGGTTGGCAATGCTGCAAGCGCAAGTGGCACTGGTAACATTGCGATAGGTGCAAGCACTAGTAGTACAGGTGCTAACAACACTATTTCGATAGGCAACAACATAGCCAATGCAGGCTCAGGTAGCGTTGTAATTGGTATGGGTTCAACAGCTAGCAGTTCTGGTGGCACGACTGGGATTGGTGATCAGGTTACTGTCAGTGCCTGGAAAGCGATTGCAATTGGTCAGCTGGCAAACTCATCATTCCAGGACAGCATTGCTATTGGTAATGGTGCGACGACGACCGCAACTGGCCAAATTGTTTTCGGTAGTGGTACAACTAATCGTTCAGCTTACAGTACGGCATACTTTGGGAAGGGTGTCGTTGATAGTTCACCGACTGGTTTCACTATTAATGCGACTGGCAGTAATGCCGCTGGCACCGCCGGAGCAGCCCTATCTTTACAGGGTGGTAATGCCGTCTCAGTACTTAATACTAATGGTGGTAATTTACAGCTCAATGGTGGCCAGGGTACTGGTACAGGGGTTGGCGGTAATATTGTCTTCCAGTATGCCCCTGCCGGTTCTAGCAGTTCAACGGCCAATGCATTACAAACAGCTTGTACTATTAGCGGTACTAACGGGAGCCTGAGCTGCCCTGGGGCGGGTACAAGTAGTGAGCGCTTTGGTAGTGGTTCTACGGCAGCAGGATCAAATAGTTTAGCTGTAGGTAACGGGGCAAGTGCTGCAAATAATGAGTCAACGGCAATCGGTTATAGTGCTGCGAGTACGGGTATTAATAGTACCGCCTTGGGTAGAAGTGCAACCGCTGGGCAGGATGCGGTCGCACTTGGGTATAGTGCATCGGCAGGATTTTCTAACTCAATTGCCCTGGGAAGGTCTGCATCCACCACTGCCGCTAACCAGTTAGTTGTTGGTTCAAGCAGTGCGGCTATCACCTCTGCCTACTTCGGAAACGGTGTCACGGCAGCTACTCCCCAAGGCTTTACCCTTCAGGGGACTGGTAGTAGTGCTGCGGGCACGGCTGGTGCGGCCTTTACCATCAACGGTGGTGCTGGTGCGACCACCGGTGCTGGCTCAACTGGCGGTATCCTCACTCTGCAGGGTGGTAACGCTGGTGGTACAGATGTTGCCGGTGCCAACCTTGCTCTTAACGGTGGCCGTGGTACAGGTACAGGGGTTGGCGGTAATATTGTGTTCCAGTATGCCCCTGCCGGTTCTAGCAGTTCAACTAACAACGCCCTTCAAACTGCCTGTACCATCAGTGGTACCAATGGTAGCTTTAGCTGCCCTGGGGCGGGTACAAGTAGTGAGCGCTTTGGTAGTGGTTCTACGGCAGCAGGATCAAATAGTTTGGCTGTAGGTAACGGGGCAAGTGCTGCTGGAAATAATTCTGTCGCGGTAGGTTTGAATACATCAACAAATTTAAGAGGTACAGTCGTTGGTTACTTAAGTACTGCTGGTCAAGACGGGGTAAGCATTGGCCAGAATATTACTACGTCTGGCACTAATAGTGTAGTGATAGGTAGTGCTGCAGGTGCTTCAGGCAATGCGGCAGTAGCATTAGGCGCGGGGGCCTCAGCAAACTTTAATAATTCAATTGCAATTGGTGGTGCAAGCTCTACTACAGCTCAAGGTCAAATAGTCTTAGGAAACACGAACTACAACAATGCATACTTTGGCGGTGTCACGGCAGCTACGCCAAATGCCTTCACCCTCCAGGGTACTGGCAGTAGTACGGCTGGTACGGCTGGCGCAGATTTCACTCTCAAGGGTGGTGCAGGCACCACCACTGGTGCTGGCTCAACTGGTGGTATCCTCACTCTGCAGGGTGGTAACGCTGGTGGCAGCAACATCGCTGGCGCCAACCTCGTTCTTAACGGTGGCCAGGGTACGGGTACGGGTGTTGGTGGTAACATTGTCTTCCAGTACGCTCCAGCAGGCACAACTGGTTCTACTAACAATACCCTACAAACTGCTTGTACCATCAGTGGCACCAATGGTAGCCTGAGCTGTCCAGGGGCTGGCAGCGGCAGTGAGCGGTTTGGTAGCGGGGCAACGGTAAGTGCATCAAATGGTCTAGCTATTGGTCAAGGCGCATCTGCAAGTGGTACGGCCTTCTCGATCGCAATTGGTCAGTCGGCAAGTGCAACGGTATCTGATGCAATTGCTTTGGGCCACAGTGCTTCTTCAACGGGTAGCAGCAGTGTGGCTATTGGTGCAAGTTCGTCAGCCTCATTTGGAACAAGTATTGCTATAGGGGCGTCATCTTCGGCTACGGGTAATAGCTCTACCGCCCTAGGTGGTGGTGCTGTAGCGAACTCCAACTATTCTATATCGATTGGTAACGGTGCAACCGCTACGGGTGCCAGCCAGCTAGTTATTGGTTCAAGTAGTGCACCGATTTCAAGCGCTTACGTAGGCAATGGCGTGACCGCAGCCACACCACAAAACGTAACCCTCCAGGGTACTGGCAGTAGTACAGCCGGTACGGCTGGCGCAGATTTCACTCTCAAGGGTGGTGCCGGTACATCTACTACAACCGGATCGGCTGGCGGTAATTTAGTGCTCCAAGGTGGTGCCGCTGGTGGCTCAGGTAATAATAATGGCGGAAACGTAACTATTAACGCAGGGGCCAAGACTGCATCAGGCACTAACGGAACCATCTCTCTAGGAACATCAAATACAAGTGCTATCACGCTTGGCGCAAGTGGCATAACTACAACAAATGCTGGTGCCTTGACAATCAGCCAGCTTCTTACGGGTAACCTAGGCGCTACCATCTCTGGCGCCGCTATATCACTCAACGACTCATCTAACTTCAACGTGAGTATTGCTGGCGGTACCAGCACTGGTCAGGTAGATATTGGTACGGGTACGGGTGTACAGACCTTGAACTTTGGTACTGGTGGCACAGGTGCTAAGACCGTGACCATTGGTTCAAGCGCTTCAACGGGTACAACAACCATAACCAGTGGCACAGGTGGTATAGACATCAATACAAGTACAAGTGGCGGAGATATTGCTGTTCGGACCGGTACAGGTGGAAGTCTTTCTCTAAGCGCAGATAACTCAATTAATATCGGCATAACGAGCGTAAATGCAATAACGGTTGGACGTACTGATACAGATGCTCCAGTAGCTGTTCGGGGTGCAACAACATTTAGTAATACTTCGGCAGCTACCAACACAGTTACTATAAAGGGCGCAGCAAGCCAATCCGGTGATTTGATGCAACTTCAGAATAATAGCTCACAGCTACTGACCGCATTTGACGCTTCTGGAAAATTACAATTTGCTGATGGAGCAGGCGGTGCAGCCGATACTAATCTTTACCGCTCAGCCGCTAATACACTTAAGACGGATGATGCACTCACGGTTGCTGGCCTTCTAACAGGTCAACTTGGCGCCACCATCTCAGGCGCCACCACCAGCATCAACGCTTCCTCTAACTTTGCTACCAACATTAACACGGGCACCAGTACTGGTGCTGTCACCATTGGTAACTCTGCAGCCGGTGCTATTGCTATACAGTCTGCTTCAACCGTTGGCATTACAGGTACTACTACCATTACTGGTCTGAGCGGTGGAAGCTCTAAGGCTCTCGTGGTCAATAATTCTACCTCAACGGGTAACATCTTCGAAGCCCAAGATAATGGTACGGCAGTGCTGACGGTGGCCGACGGAGGCTTTACCGACATAGGGGCTAGCCTTGAAGTAGGTGCTGCTAATACCACTGGCTCAGGCGTGTGTATTACTATTGCTGGTAACATCAGCTGTAACACGGGTATAGATAACTACACCAGCAACACTAACACTGCCAACAACTCATATGGTACCTACACGGTCCTTGGTGTTACTGCTACTAGCGGTGCTAACACAGCTAGCGACAACGTTGCTGTTCTGGGTAACACCGTAACTGCCGGTTCACAGAACTTCAGTTATGCTACTGGTGTTAGCGGTCTGGTGAGGAATGCCACAACAGGCGCAACATCTGATGCACGAGGTATCCAGGGCTATGTCAGCAACGATACTGGTGCCGGTACCATGGCACTCGCAAGTGCATTGTATGGTAATGTTAACGCTACCGCTGCTATTACCACTGCAGCTGGGTTGAACATTGCTGCCAATACAGGCACTATTACGAATAACTACGGTGCTTGGATCCAGGCACAAACCGCCGGCACTAGTGACTATGGTGCTCGCATCGACGCAGCCGACACTCAGACACTATGGCTAAGCGGTAATGCCGACAACACTACTGCAGCAGCAGGCATTGCCTTCGGTGCTTCACGAGATACCAACCTCTACCGTTCAGCTGCTGATACTTTGAAGACTGATGATAGCTTAGTTGTTGGCACTAACTTGTCACTATCTGGCTCTGGCACCTTCACCTCCGGTACGGGTACGGTCACCCTCCAAGGTAACACTGACGTTGCAGCTACGGTCTCGCTAGCTACCAAGGCGGGTACCACCTATACCACGGCCGGTTCAGCCAACAACGTTGCTATCTCAACTGCTTCACTGTACATCCTGGATACATCAGGTGCAGCCCAAACCATCACAGGTATTGCAGCTGGTCGTGATGGTCAACAACTCACCCTTGTAAATGCCGACGCTAGTCTTGTGGTAACCATCTCTAACGAGAGCGCAAGCTCTACGGCAGCTAACCGCATCACTACCGGTACTGGTGCAGACATCACCATTCCTGCTGGTAGCTCACTCAGCCTTGTCTACGACAGCACTAACAGTCGCTGGCGTACGGTCGGTACTACCGCAACCAGCGGCGGTGGTGCCAACCAACAACTCAGCAACCTCTCTGGTACCGTAGCAGTGAATCTGGCTCTCAACCCAGGCACTGACAACACCCTCGACCTTGGTTCTGCAGCTAACAGCTGGCGTACGCTCTACGCTGACACATCAGTGCTCACACCAAGTGTTGATGTAGCTAGTGCTGGCACTCTGAGTATTGGTAACAGTACTGCTACAGCGGTATCTATATGTAACTCAGCAGCCTGTGACACCATCACCATTGGCTCTAACGCTGATGCCGATACCATCACCGTAGGCGACAGCAATGACACGGTTGGTATCAATGGCACGACTACGATTACAGGTAACACCAGTATCAACACCAGTGGTTCGGGTACTACTACCATTGGCAATGCAAGTGCCGGGGCTATAGCTATACAGTCTGCTTCAACCGTTGGTTTAACGGGTACCACTACTATTACCGGACTCACAAGCGGTGATGCACTTACTGTTAATAACTCAACATCAACAGGTAACATCTTTGTTGCTCAAGATAATGGCTCGGCTGTCTTCACGATTGCTGATGGGGGGAATGTAACTTTGGCAGCGGACCTGGCAGTTAACGGTGGCGACATTACGACGAACCAAACAACCTTTAATTTGCTTAACACAACTGCTACAACAGTTAATGCCTTTGGCGCCGCTACCGCTCTGAACATTGGTGCATCAAGTGGCTTAACGGTTACTCCTGGTGGTAACGTAACCTTTGCTCAGGCTAATAATAAGGATCTCGCTATTCAGAGTTCTTTGGCGGGGGGCAATAGAACAACAGATGTCCTCACTATTAGTCAGGCAAACGATGCTTCATTTACCAACAGCGCTAACTTACTAGAGCTAAACAATGCCGATGTAGATTCAACTGGCCCAGTTGCTAACATTGTACAGAGCTCAACTGCCGCCGGCGCATACGCATTAAACATTACGAACTCGAACACTACTGCCACTGGCGCGGCTATAAACATCACGGGTGTAGCTGGCGCTAACGTTCGTGGCATCCTCTTGGGTGGAATCACGACCGGTATCGGCATAAGCAATACTGCCACAACAACAGGTAGCGCCATTAACCTTGGTGGTGCGCTGACGAGTGGTAACGGTATCTTGTTCAACACGACCGCTAACGGCCTAACGAGCGGTAAGGCTCTGAACATATCTGGTTCTGCTTCTGGCATTACAGCCGACTTCTCGGGTGCATACATTAATGTTGACCCATCGCGAACATTGACCGCGGCTGCTACCCGTGCAGATTCCGGTAACTACTTGAAGCTTACTCGTGCAGAAACAGTGAACAATGCCAGTGGTGTTATTAACATCACGGGTGATGTTGCTAACTTCAGCAGCAACTGTACCCAGACTCTTGGTAGCTGTACTGACAACAGCAACATTCTTGAGCTGCAACAAAGCTATGCTTCTGCAACTGGTGCTGTCTTGAACGTCGGTGGGGCAGGTACCGGCAACCTGGCTACCCTCGATGCTACTAATAGCTCAGCAAATGGCGTGCTTATCGACGTACAGTCGTCGAGTTCGAGTCAGTATGGCTTGAAGGTAACCACAAACAATGGCGGCAGCACTGCTTTGCAAGTAAATGGTGATGGCAGTATCTCGGCTGGTATTGCTGGTACAACTACAACTGTTAATGGTGCTCTTACTGTTGCCCAATTGCTCACCGGCCAAGCTGGCGCCACCATCTCAGGTGCTACCACCAGCATCAATGCTTCAAGCAACTTTGCCACCAACATCAACACCGGCACTTCAACTGGTGCTGTCACCATTGGTAACTCTGCAGCAGGCGCTATAGCGCTACAGTCAGCTAGTACTATTGGCATCACAGGTACTACTACTATCACCGGTCTGAGCGGTGGAAGCTCTAAAGCCCTCGTAGTAAACAACTCAACCAGTACAGGTAACATCTTCGAAGCCCAAGATAATGGCACGGCCGTCTTCACGATTGCTGATGGGGGGAATGTAACGGCAACACAAGACGTTACGGTAGGTAGCCAATTGGCAGTAGGTTCAACGTCAAGTATACAAACCCGGGAAGTAATATCAGTCGATGAAACGTTCACCAATACGAGTGGCGATAGTATCGGCATAAGTAATGTTATTACGAGTAATCCTGGGTCGGCTTCGACCGCAGGAATTTATGCGAACTGGAATGAGGCTCTCACCACTGACGGTAATGCACAAAGCGCTACTCTGCTATTGGGAGCACGAAATCAAGCTACACACCAAGGTGACGGCGACTTAGCGCTACTTTATGGGGCGTACAATTACGGAAATGTTAATTATCTCAATGGTGGCGGAACAGTCACGTTAGGTGTTGGTGACTATGGCAGGTTCGATAACTGGGGTGCAGCAACCGTTACGAATGCCGCCGGGGTATATGGTGAATCTCATCTTAGCAGCGGAGGTTCGATCGTAACGAACAATGGGCTGGCAGCCCATGCTTATAACGCAGGTAGCGGTAATATTACAAACAACAAAGGTCTGTATGTACTAAATGAACTGACTTCAACTGGAAATATTACGACTAACTATGGCGTTGATATTGCTAGCGCAGTAGATTCAGGCGCTGGGTCAATTACCGATAACTACGGCATAAACGTTCAAGCTCAAACAGCCGGAACTAATGATTATGGTATCGCAGTCGGTGCCGCCGATACTCAGACATTATGGCTCAGTAGTAATGCTAATAATACTACTGCGGCAGCTGGCATTGCCTTCGGTTCATCACGCGACACCAACCTCTACCGCTCAGCTGCAGATACTTTGAAAACAGATGACAACTTAAATGTTACACTCGATACAGACATAGGTAGCCAGTTGGCAGTTGGTTCGGGTGCAAGTATTACCTCTAATGAAGTTGTATCAATTGATGAAACCTATACAAATACAAGTGGAACTCTGCGTGGTATAGATAACAGCATTACTTCAAACCCAGCATCGGCATCCAGTGCTGATATTACTGGTACTTACAATACTGTTACACTGCAAGGCTCTAGTAATTACACAGGATTTATATATGGCTCAGTTAATGTAGTGTCAAACAGTAGCACTGCAACAACAACCTACGCTTTTGGATCTACGGGGGCAGTAACAAATATGTCAAGTGGGGCTATAACGTATGGATACGGAGCTACTGGCTCAGCCATTAATGCCTCTAATGGTAACATGACGTGGGCTGCTGGAGTTGTGGGTCAAGTCCAAAATCTAGGCTCAGGAACGATTACTAATGGTATTGGATTATTTGTTCCGTCAGCAGTAAATTCTGGGGGCGGTGCAATAACCACAAATGTTGGCGCTTGGATACAAGCTCAAACAGTTGGAGCTACTAATTATGGACTTTTAATAGCAGATATGACCGCCGGGTCTGGAACAAATTATGGTCTAGTAGTGGGAGATGCCAAGACAAATGCAGTCTGGATAAATAACAATAATGACTCAACTGACGAAGCTGGTGGCATTGTGTTTGGTCAAAGCAAAGATACCAATCTTTACCGTTCTGCAGCCAATACGCTTAAGACCGATGATAACCTAGAGGTTGGCACAAACATCTACTTCACAAAAGAGTCTGCTCACACACTACAGATTGCAGATTCTACCACGGCTGCTACGGCTGGTGGTGCATTAACGGTTAAGGCTGCAGCTGGTAGCACTTCTGGTACTGGTGGCGCATTGACACTTCAGGGTGGTGCCGGTGGCACAAGCGGTGCCGGTGGTGCTACTACTGTTGCCGGTGGTGCTGCTGGTGGTGGCAATACAGCTGGTGGCGCATTGACACTTCAGGGTGGTGCTGCAAGTGGTAGCGGTGCAGGCGGTAATGTATCAATTACTGGTGGTGCGGCTGCAGCCAACGCAAGCTCAACCGGAGGAACCGTAAGTATCGCTTCTGGCGCTGGCTCCACAACTGGAACTGGTACGGCCGGCTCTACCCTGACAATAAACACTGGTGCTGGTGGTGGCTCTAACGCCAATGCTGGTGGTGCACTTACTGTTCAGGCTGGTGCGGGTAGCGCTACAGGCGCCGGTGGCGCAATCACCATTACTGGTGGTGCGGGCGGTTCAACATCTGGCGCCGGTGGTGCTTTGAGCTTAAGCGGTGGTGCGGCTACTACTTCGGGTAATGGTGGTGCGGTTACTATCACTGGTGGTACGGCTGTCGGTGTAACAACTGGTGGTGCAGTGACAATCCAGGGCGGTACTGGTTTGGCCGGTGGTGCTGTAAACATTTTGGCAGGCTACTTTGGAGATACTTCGGCCGCACTTAACATCGGTACAGTCGGTTCATCAACCAAGTCTTCAACGGTCAACATTGCTAATACATCGAGTGGCACAAGCACCCAGACAGTTTCCATTGGTAGTACAGCCAACACAGCTAACTCAGTTACGCTATCGGCTGGCGCAACCGGTTACGTAAACCTCAACACTGGCCAGGCACAATTCTCTGAAATAACAGGTACACGAACCTTCACTGTCCAGACTCGAACCAGCAACGTAGCTGGTTCAGGATTGACCGTTGTTGCTGGTGCTGCGGGCTCAGGTGCAACCGGTGTGGCTGGTGGCACACTGACCCTTCAGGGTGGTGCGGCAGCAGGCACTACGGGTAACGCTAACGGTGGTGATGTAACTATCACCGGTGGTGCAGCCGTAAACTCAGGCTACCAAGGTTTGGTTAATCTGTCATCAACGGCGTTCAGTACCGCACCTGTTCAAACTATCAGCTCAACTGGTGTCCAGGCCATTACTGCCGGTAACCAGAACATCTACAGCACCCTGCCAATTACCGCTTCAGTATCTGGCGTCATTGCAACGCTTAGTGACCCAGGCCAGAATGTGATTGGTCGCATTCTCTATGTAACCGCGCGTAGTGGTAGTAACGACTTCACCTTGCGACTGAACTCGGCTCGCACACCAATCGACATTACGATGAAGGCTAACAGCACAGCTACACTTATTTGGAACGGTACGGACTGGACCGCCGCCGGTGCCTCAAGCTCAACTGACCTTCAGGCTGCCTACAATAACACGGTTTCGAGTGCTGGTGGTGCTGAGCTGATTCTAAATGCCCCTGGTGGAAACGCCGATGGTTTGACGATCCGTAACAACGCCACTACGCCTATCACTGGTGGTTTGCTTGAAGTTCAGACTTCTATCGGTGGTAACTTGTTTAGCGTGAATAATAACGCAACCGAGTATGCTACCAACGGTGGTGGCGAAACATCAGGTACTTCAAGCTGTACGAGTGGCTTCCCGGCCAGCACTTGGACTACTGCACCTGCTGGTGGTACCTGTTCACGAACTACAACATCTGGCACCTACACCACTGGTCAGGCAGCTGCTGCGGTTACTACGACTGGCACGCAATATCACGGTCTTTCTAACCAATTAAGCACTACTATGACTGCCGGCTTGCGCTACACGGTATCATTCACCGTAAAGGGTAGTGCTAACTTTACCGCTCTCGAAGCAGTTTACTCAGCTAACGGCACGGCAACCGCTGGTCAAGTTCGCTCATGTTTCTTCGGCACACCAACCTTAACTGGTACGGCCGGTAGCCAGACTACCACTACTATCACGGGTAGCAACTTTACGGCTTCAATGGTCGGTTCGGTTATTGTCTTTGCTAACGGCCAGTCAGCATACATTACGGGCTACACTAACTCTACAACTCTTACCACGAGCGCTGCCTTTAGTCAGACTGTTACAAGCCAGAACTACAGCATTTACACCAACACCATTACCACCAACCAAAGTACGTGGACTCGTGTAACTTGTGACTTTATTGCTCCATCTGGTGCAACTTCTTCAAACGCTATCTTCATTCGTCAGAACGACTCTACGGCTCGCACCTTCTACGTAGATAACTTGAGCGTAACCGTTAACGCTAGTGTTAACCACGCCGCTGACGGTAGCGTCGACAGTGCGCTTAGCCCTAACTGGGTAGCATCTGGTGGCTCAGTTACTCTCGACAGCACGAACATTTACGACACCAGTGGCGCAGTGAGCGTAACCACCGGTGCGACTAACCGTGGTGTCTACAACTTTATGGGTACAAATGGTATTACCCCAACCGTGAGTGCTACGGGCGTACAATACCGCGCATCCTTCTACGTAAAAGGTAACAGTGGCAGTGTTACGCTTACTAACTCAAGCGTCTACTACTCACCAGATGGCGGCACGACCGTTCGTAACTGTAACGACCTGAATACTGCTACGGTCGGTACGTCGTCATACACTCTTGTAAGCTGTATTTTTACCACAAATAACACGGCCGCCAGCGCTCCACGCTTCTACATTCTTAACACCTCTAACACCAGCTTCTTCGTTGATGCCCTCACCATAACGCTTAATACTAACACAGCTAACAACGTACAAATCGGTGGTGCTAACAACGGTGGTCCAATCACTTTGTTCACGCTTGATCGATCGGCCGGTGCACCAATTGCTGCCAACAACGACGCTTACCTAGGCTCAATGTACTTTGACACGGCTACTAACAGCATCCAGTGTTATGGTACGAGCGGTTGGGGTGCTTGTGGTGCTGCGCCTGACAATATTGTGAACCTCAACCCTGAGTACGCTGGTGCTGTACTTAACGGGTCGGGCGTGGGTACCATGACGGCTGACTTCTGTGCTAACCAATCCGGCGTCCTATCGGTTAACACAAGCATCTGTACAACGTCTGGTGATGCACGTAACTACTACAAGTGGACCTCACCTCAGGCAACGCAGCAAACCTACAGTATTTACGTAACCTACCAACTACCATCTACCTTTAAGAGCTTTGCTTCAGACAACACCGTCCAGTTAACAGGTCGCGTCGACAACACGACCAATGCGGCTGTCACGTACGAAATGTTTAAGAACCAAAGTGGCACGGTGCAGCAGTGTGGTACCGAAACGACTGTTACGACATCGAATAATACCTGGCAAACTGTTGGCATTAATGGCAACGAGGCTACTGGTACGGGAGGTTGTAGCTTCAATACCAGCTCTGCTAGTTCCTTCGTGATCTTCAAGATCAACATGAAGGCTAACAGTGGCGCCAATGCCTACGCAAGTACCTTAAGCTTCACAACGAAGGGTCAATAATGATGCAGACAATGACTATACGACCCCCAAGCTTAACTCCACACTCACCTCGTCCTCGAACTGTATTAATTGATCCAGGGAGAGGGAAGATAAAAATCAAACAATCTTCCAATACACAAAAAATCAAAATCAACCTCAAAACAAAAATAGGTAAAAATACATGAAAAATAACAACCAAAACCATCAAATAAAAGAAGCTCGGTCGGGCCGTTCTCGCAAGGCGGCCACGACCGACATCTTGGTCGTTCCCGAAATTGTCCAAAATAATCATGCTCGGCTTGCTCAAAAACCACGTCGCAAGCGCCGCGTGAATTACGCCAAGAAAACCATGAATGATGCTTTCCTGTTTAATGTCTAATATGGTGGTCTAGGTACCTTCGTCATGGGCAGAGCCCAAACTCCTTAGTCACCCCTTGCGGCTTATGGTTAAAGCATCTATAATCTACACTTGAGAAGTAGGTAACATAGAAAGCCCACGCTTATAGGGATGGATGACATAAAAATGCGCAGTCAAAGAGGGTCATTTCGGGCGGCTGAAACGCCGCGTGCTGCTTCTGCACGCCCCCTTAATCAAGCCCGGGATTCAGCTTCATCGACCTCGACCATGCCAAGCCCCAGCCACAGTAACGGTATTGTTAGTTTGCGAAACTCCCATAAAACCTACTGGCTTATGCGTTCAATCGGTGGAACTGCTTCGACTAAGTTGCGGAAGAAAAGCCTCAAGCATACCTCATTCTTCCGACACCTGAAGAAGAGCCGCTTTATTCGTGCCTACAGCGCGGTAGTCTGCTTGCTCTTGGTGATTTCTATTCTCGGCACCGTTATTCAGCCCATCCTCGACAAGAAGCCATATAAGATGTCTCCGCAAGCGAAAGCTTTGCTCCCAGCGGGGAATCCCCACTTAGCTGAACTTGTAAAATTTAATGCCAAAGAGGCTAGCTTTGCATATAACTCTGGATACACAGGCAAGGTAAACCCGGATAGTGATAAAGCAGGGACTGGTGAAGCTCGCGTCACGGCCAGCTTTAGCGAAGACCCCATGAAGGGTATGAGCGTGACCGATCCAGCTAATCAATTAACGATTAAAATGACACCGCAGTTTACCATGCTAAAAGGTAAACAAGACCAAAACCAAATTCTCTATCGACTCGCCAACCAAGATGGTTATCTGGTGTATACGGCCCGAACAGCCAGCATAAAAGAAGACATTGTACTTGATAGTTATAAGGGAGACACCGCACGATTCTCCTATAAGATGGAACTACCAAATGGCTTGGAGGCCCGTTTAGAATCCGATGGATCAGTCGGTATTTATGGCGTTTCATCGGCCCTACTTGGCAATGTGGCAACATCGACTGATCAAGACAGGGAGCTGCTGGAAAAAGCCCGTAAAAATGGGCAAAAGTCAGATCTTATATCTGTTATTCCTAAGCCGCTAGTATTAGACGGCTACAAGAAAGAATCAACAACGGTAAAAGCCCACTTCGAATTAACAGATAGTACGCTTACTATCGTGAGCGAAGGTATGGCCAATGCGACCTACCCACTTACAATTGACCCGACTGTCTATATTGCAAGTGCCGCCCAGCTCATGAAGGGTAATAATGAAACAAACGCCGACTTTGATGTAAGTAATGATCTTATTCAAAAAAGCAGAACAACCGGTGCCCGAATTAATGATTGGACAAATGCTTTGGGTCTCCCTGAAGCGCTATGGGGACAGGGAACTGCGATGGCGGGTGGTTATGTATATATCGCAGGCGGCAAGAAAGAACTTAAAAAGACGTATACCGACAAGGGTGCCAGTTCATTCGTAGTGCCAAGTGGTGTATCGTCAGTGACGGTAAAACTGTGGGGTGGTGGCGGTGGTGGCGGTGGTGGCGCCGCATCAGGTGCTGGCGGTGCTGGCGGTGGCTCCGGCTACGTAACGGGCACACTTGCTGTAACGGCTGGAGAGACGCTCACACTGAACATTGGTGGCGGTGGTGCTGGCGGCCGCTATGATGGCGCGGGTAACGATGCTGGTGGCGGTGGCGGTGGCGGTGGCTACAGTAGTATTTATCGTAGTTCAACAGCATTGGCAGTGGCGCCAGGTGGCGGTGGTGGTGGCGGCGCACGTAACGCAACAGCTGGTGGCGCCGGGGCGCCGGGCGGTAACGCAACAAGTGCGACTGCCGGTGGAACAGTTGGAAATGGCGGTGGTGGCGGTGGCGCAACAAGCGGTGGCGGTGGCACAGCGGGTACAGCAGGGAGCAATACTGGTACAGCTGGTGGCACACTTGTGGGTGGTGAAGGGGCTGATGGACGTGGTGCTCAAGGGGCTGATGGTAGTGGTGTGGCTGGTGGTATTGGCGGTGGTGCTGACGGTGGCTCAGCTAATACTGTTACAGGTACTACTACTTACGCCGGTGGTGGTGGCGGTGGTGGCGGCTACTACGGCGGTGGTGGCGGTGGTGCGCCAACAAGTGCAAATGGCAACGCCGGCGGTGGCGGTGGCGGTGGCGTAGCCTATACTGGTGGTCTCACGGGTGCGACACCTACAGCCGGCTCTACGACATCCCCAGGTAACAGTGGCGATGCAGATAGAAGTTATGGTCCAGTAGCTGGTGGTACGGGTGGCGCCGCTGGAGCGGCGACCGCTGATGGAACTGCGGGTAATCCGGGGGTAATTGTCATTAGCTGGTCGGGCTCTACGAGTGTGGTGCAAACGGTTTACTGGGCGCATATTAACGACTCAACGGGTGCAATCGAGGCAACTAACCCGGGTAACGGTGCGTGTAGCGGTTGGTGTACGAATAGCGCATACAATCTGCCAGCAGCTTTGTATGGTTTCTCTATGGTTGCTTATAACGGCTACCTATATGTAATCGGTGGTTCAAACTCCAGCAATACTCCTCAGTCGACCGTTTATATTGCAAAACTAGGTGCTAACGGTGAGCCGCAGAAATGGCACCCCACAGGAGGAACCCCCGATTACTGGTATAGCGACACGGCGCTATCGGCGGCACGCAGCCAATTTGCAGCAGTGGCATACAACAATCGTATGTATATCATGGGTGGCCTCACCGGAACAGCGCCCGGAACGGTCGTAAGTTCAGACACCGTACAATACGCAGATATAAAACCGATGGGCACATTCTCTACATGGACATCAACCGGTATGTCAGCGCTACTTTCTAACCGTTATGGGTTAACGGCCCAAGTATATAACGACACAATATATGTACTCGGTGGCAGTACGAGTTTTGGCGGTTCAACGTTGCAGACGGTTGACTATGCCAAGCTTAATAGCGATGGCACCATGAATACTTGGGTTAACACCAGCTCTATTGCCACTTCTGGTAGGGTGACAGGAGGAGGTGGTAGTTTCAGTACCATTTGGGGGGCATATATCTATGTAGGCGGTGGCTGTAGCACTATGAATGGTAGTGGCTACTGTACTGCTGGAGCGACTGATATGCAGCTAGCAAGTATTAATGCCGATGGAAGCCTTGGATCGTTCAACACAATCATCGGGCTCTATAATAAACGTGTTGGCTACACCATGACGGCATGGCAAGGGTCACTATTCAGATTCGGCGGTTGCATCAGCCAAAACACCAGTACGGGCGGTTGTGATGCGCCTGCGGGTTCTTCAAGCTATGGATTAGTGAATCAGGATGGTGAAGCAAGTACGGTGGCAACCTCTGTAGCAAGTGGTACGGCGCCATGCAGTGGCGGCTCGCCATACAGCTGCAACATGCCAAGTGCTTCAGTTGGTAACGTACTGAACGAAGCAGTTATCATGAACGGCTTTCTATATATTATGGGCGGCTGTACAAATGAAGCATGCACCACCGTTTCTACAGGTATTACATACCAGGCAATTAGTAGCGATGGGACACTACAGAAACCATCTTCATGCTCCGGGAGCTACACTGATTCATACTGCGTGAGCTCAACGTCCTTGCCGGTTGGCTTGGCAGCTGGCGCAACAGCTACCTTTAATGGGCGTATGTACATTGTTGGTGGTTTTAACACCGACACTAGAATTTATTACACCTCTGTAAATAATGACGGTAGTATTGCCGCTTGGAGCAACGTCGACTTGACTACAATTGGTGCTGAAGACGTAACCTATGCTTACGCATATGCCCGTGCTAACCCTGCTTCGGCAGGTACGAGCCCGGGTAATTTGTATATCTTTGGAGGATGTACAGACGGTACAGTTGGTTGTTCAAACTACACGGACGGCGTTTATAAGTGCCTGATCTCTACTACTGGTGTACCAAGTGCGTGCAGTAAAACAGCTAACGGCACACAACTACAAAT
Organism: uncultured Candidatus Saccharibacteria bacterium; assembly: GCA_964394925.1. Classification (GTDB taxonomy): domain Bacteria; phylum Patescibacteriota; class Saccharimonadia; order Saccharimonadales; family CAYLGV01; genus CAYLGV01. The sequence continues at coordinate 33,050 of CAYMZG010000006.1, forward strand.
AGGTACCGTTACTGGTACTGACGGTAACCCGACAAGTAGTGCTGGGTTGGGGGCCATGGCTGGTGCGGTATATGCTAACTACATTTACCTGATTGGTGGACTTGCCCCAGGCACATTCGGTACCGACCTTAAAATGACTCGGTATGCTAAGTTTGATAGCAGCAACAATGTGGTGGCTATCTCTGGTAGTACTTGGACCGAAGACTCAAGCCACCAACTATCAACAGGGCGTAGACGTGGAGCTGGCTTTGGTTATAACGGCTATATTTATGTAGTCGGTGGCTTCGAGGGCACGACCGGTGTTCTTGCTGATATCGAATTCGCCAAGCTAAATGTGAGTGATGGGAGCTGGGGCTCATGGAGTAGCTCCACAGTTACTATTAACCAGCGCTGGGGGCTTACGGTGCCGATCTCGAATTCCTATGCCTATGTCATTGGGGGTTGTATCAACGGTGCGGCCCCGGGAAGCTGTAATAGAAGAACGAATACTATCCAAACATTCCAGATATATAACAATGATAGCGGCACGGCATCATCTTTCACCAATATAAACAATGATTTCACAACTGACACGAATAGATGGGGGGCAAGCTCTGCCGTGTTAAACGGTAAAGTATATGTTGCGGGTGGCTGTACGAGTACTACTGACTGTACAACGGCAACCGCAAGTGTGCAGTACGCTTCTATAAATGGAAATGATGGCTCACTCACATCATGGTCAGCCGCTACTAAGGGAATTGGCGACACGGGCTCAGGTGGACAATTACGAGCCTGGGGCAAACTCGTGGCAGTTCAGGGCTATCTGTACTATCTAGGTGGCCAAACTAGCACTGCAACCGCCACGCAATCCACGGTGTATTATGTAAAACCAGCCTCTTCTGGTGATATTTCTGGCAACTGGTCTCAAGCGAGTGGAGGTATAGGCGATACGGCTAGCCAGGCAGCCCAGGCACGCTCCAAGTTTGGAGTGGCGGTATGGAATGACCGTATATACGTGCTTGGCGGCCTTGATGGAAGTGGAACGCCAGTTGCCACTAACACCGTTTATTATTCGCCAACCCTAACAAGCAGTGGGGGAATTGCCGCAGATAGTTGGACTTCTGATGCTGATACCCTATCACAATCTCGTTATGGTGTAGCCGTTACGGCGTACGCCAACAACCTGTATACGGTTGGCGGTATAGATAGTTCAGGTAATTATATGAACGACGTGCAATACTCTCAGATTAACAGCGATGGTACCATTGATTCGTGGGTGTTGAGTACGAGCCTACCTAGTTCGATTGCCCAAGCTGAGGTATTTGCTGCCAATGGCTATATGTACGTGGTTGGTGGGCGATCTGCAAGCACCTCTTGTGTGCCCAATACATTAGTAGCACCAGTCAGCGCTAACACCACTATTGCTACTGGCAACAACCCAACAGGCGTTGGCGAGTGGTACGAAACAAACGTCCGTTACGCTGGTGGGCGTTATGGAGCAGCACTATCGTATTATGGGGGTAAAATGTACATCTTCGGAGGTGGCTGTACCTATCCACTTACTGGTGCCTATTCAACGGGTAATATTACACAGTCCGGTAACACACTTACAGGAACAGCTGGTGCCTCGTGGAGTGATGATCTTGTCGGCGCTACGATCACGTATCTCGATGCTTCTACAGCAACAGTTGTACGAGTAATTAGTAGTACGTCCATGGTTGTTTCTGTTAGTAAGACCATTGGTAGTGCTCAAACGTACTCAGTTGCATACGGCAAGCACCAATACGGTGTTTTGAAATCACAACCCCAGCTCGCGAAGTATTCACGCATGATCGACACCGACACCGATGTATTTCCAACGGCATGGTTGGCAAACGGTCTGGACAACTCAATTGGTGCACGGTGGCAAGCTCGCTATCGTAGCATGCACGACATTGACAGTGCTGTGTCGCCAAGTGAAGACTGCGGCACCAGCGCGACCATGACCACCATGACAACGTGGGGGCGTGATGTTAACTTCGGCAATACCACACTTGGAAACGTTAATTCATACACTCCGAGAAACGGCTCCTACTATACAACGGGTAGCATAACGCAGTCAGGTACGGCTGTAACGGGTTCGGGTACGAGCTGGACGAGTGATTACACCGGGGGTATTATCACCTACAAAGATGGCACCACAGCAAACATTGTGAGCGTTAACAGCACCACGAGTATTACGGTAGATACATCAAGAACAATTGGCAGTTCTGAAACATACAGCGTTGAAGGCGGTAACATTAACTGTGCACGTTATTACTACTTCTTCCTTACAATTGATGCTTCACAAACCTTTGGTTATCCAGAAGATGTTAATCGTGGTCCGACTCTATACGACCTTTCGCTCTTCTTCACAGCTGATCCAAGCAAGCGCTTAAGGCACGGTGCAACCTTCACGGGTGGTGAGCTGCAACCTCTTGATACGCCATGTCGAAGAGGAAGTGCAGTCTCTGGTGATCCTAACTACAACTGCCCACTCCCATGATGATAGCGTATAATGAGTTCGTATTATGAGTGGTAAGGGGAACGATTTTTGGCTTGATGACCCGGACTGGGCTAATTTGCTAAGTAAACAAAATGGTAAGCTCAGCGCCAAATTGTCACGAGCTCAGCGTAAGCAGCTTAAAGAGGCTCAATTTCAGGCGACATTAAAGGCCCAACAGGCTCAGGCTGCAGCACAACAACCATCTGTAAATGCAACAATACATGAGGCGCGCAATAACATGCGCACAGCAAATACGAGGCCGAATCAATACAATCAGAGATATAGTGCACACGGAGCATCACCACGCAACACCCAATCGCAAGTGCCCACTACTACTTCAACTCAACCAGTAACCAAAGAAGGCACAAAGAGCGTCAACGTATCCCTCAATCTTACGTTACCGCACATTAACCTCGGACCAATTAAGAAACATATTGTAAACGGTTATCGTCGGGTCGTACCAACGACTGCAAGGCAACAAGTAAAGAGCAAATACGCCTCACTAAGTCGTAAACAACGTATTATTGGCGCCTCGGCATTGGTGGTTGTACTGGTGGCGGTTTTGGGTAGCTTTGTACTCTTTGGTGATACTAAGAACAATCCAGCAGCTGACACAAAAGATGTGCTTGGAAAACAAACTGTAACAATTGACTTTAAGCCACTATTGCCTAACGGTAGTGAGAGTGAGACATCAGCACATAAAACAGCTGTTGATGGTCAAAATCGTCCAATCTACACCTTTACTGACAAAATAGGCATTACTGACCTGACGGTGACTGAACAGCCATTGCCCGAGAAACTAAAAACTAACACTGATAGTGAGCTAGAAAAAATGGCCAAAGATCTCTACTTAACAGAGGTAATTAACGCATCTAACCCTAAAGCTTACATGGGAACGAGCATCAAAGGCCCCCAGACGGTAATTTTTACTAAAAACGGCTTGCTTGTATTTGTTCAATCACAGGCTAAAATCGACAAAGATCAATGGTCAGACTATATCACTCGACTCGTGCCATAGTATTACTAATATTATAAAGCTAGCCATATAATACCAGTTAACAGAGACGGCATTTTGGTTTGCAGGGAGACGCGAACTTACGACTCGGCAAAAAACATACCAAAACGGATTGCGACCACTTATCCACAATAAGTACACAAAACAGGGGTAAAAACACTTTACAAGCATAAGCCCTCCGCGATAAACTGTTAATGATCTGTTAAAAAACAAAAACAACTCACGCTAAGAACAGGGGCAAAACCCATGAGACGCACGAGCCAAAAACAAAAATAGATCAGGAGCAAAACGGGGAACTTCTTTATCCGGTACCAAGAAGAACCTGCGCTGCTTGCCAAAAAAACAACACAAAAATCAAAAATAAAGGTCCTCACACCAAGTGTCTAAAACCAGGCGACCGATTGACATTTTGCGACGTACGCGTCGTAAACCAGGAATAGTCCGAGCTCTACAGCGGGTAGGGTTGGGACTGTTTTTGGTTTTGGTCAGCCTCGCTGTTATTTCTTATACGCGCGCAGGTGCACGCGTAGGCACATACGCGGGCGTGAGCACACGCGCGTACGCAGCGGGCAGTAGTGAGCTGAACTTCCAGGCTCGTTTGATGAACGCTTCTGGCGGCATCGTGCCTGATGGCAACAGCTACTCGGTGCAGTTCAAGCTCTACGATGCCGCCAGCGGTGGCACCAACGAGTGGACCGAAACACAGGGCAGCATGACGGTGAAGAGCGGCTACCTCAGTGTTCACCTCGGTAGTGTGACACCATTCGGCAGTAGCATCGACTGGAGCCAGGAACACTGGTTGACCATGAACGTGAACGGCGACGGCGAAATGAGCCCACGCCTCAAGCTTACCGCCGTGCCATACGCTTTTCGCTCTGGTCAGGCCGATAAACTCACCAACGGTAGCGGCACGCTGACCGCCAACGACCTGGCACAACTTGCGCCAAGCTCAGTACAAGCAGTCAACACCGCCCTGGCTGCTCTACGAATTAACCAGCAGGGTAGTGGTTTGTTGGCACAGCTTCAAGGGAATGGTTCGGATGTGTTCACCGTCGCCAAGACCGGCGATGTAACCAGCACAGGCTCGGCTAGCTTCGACGGCAACGGCACCTTCAAGGGTGGTCAGTTGACGGTTGGCACGGCGAGCCAGCAAGGAAAGTTGAGCTTGCATGATGGAGCAGGTAATACCCTTACACTTCAGAGTGGTGCCCAGTCTGGCAACCTCACATTTACACTTCCAACAAGTTACGGTAATAACCTAGAGTGTCTCAAGACAAACGGCAGTGGTGTACTGAGCTTTGGTGGTTGTGCACCAGCGAACGCCTACACTAACGGGGGTAATAGCTTTGGGGCTGCAGCTACCCTCGGTACACAAGACAATAACTCGCTATCATTCGTAACCAACGGTAGTCAGCGAATGCTCCTCGATACTGCTGGCAATATTACCCTGGGCACCGTTGATACAACTGGTTCGCTACTCGTTCTCGACACCAAGAGTAATGCTGGTGATCCAACCGGCAGTAACGGTGCTATGTACTACAACTCCTTCATGGGTAAATTCCGCTGTTACGAAAATGGTGGCTGGACAGATTGTATTAGTGGTGCCTCGGCAAACACTTCTGCCAACTTTGTAAGCGGCTTGCAAAACGTGGCTTCAAACCAAACGGGAGCAGTTGTAGAAACAATGATTTTTACAAGTGCTACGGCAGTTTCGAACACAGCCGGAGTAACAGGCTTCACCGCTCCGGCTAACGGTAGCTTCCGCAGCTGTATGGTCAAAAACACCGCAGCCATCACGGCGGGAACGCTGAGTGTTCGGTGGCGCGTAAATGGTGTGTCGGTTGGCTCGGCTATGTGTACGATGGATTCTACGAACAACCGCCAAACAGCCGGCACCCTTAACTCGGGTGTGGTCACGTTTAATGCGGGTGATACGATCGGCATCGCCTTCGACACAAGTGCGGGCTTTCTGCCAACCGGAACCAACGACTTTACGGTTTACTGGGGTGTTGATTACACGGGCGGTGGCGGTGGCGGTGGCGGTAATGTGTTCGATCTGCAAGACGCCTATGACAACTCAATCAACGCTTCAATTCTCACTGCCAACAACAAGGATCTCACCGTAAGCTTGGCAAATACGAGTATCGACAGTAACTTTATCGTTGATATACAAAGTGGTTCAACGGGCGAGTTCAAAGTACAAAATAATGGTACCGATGTGCTGCGCGTGAACAGTAATGGTGATATCACCTCAAACGGTGGACTTACGCTTGGTAATAGCACAAGTACCACTGCCGGTACAATTCGTTGGACAGGCCTTGACTTCGAGGGCTTCGACGGGGCTACTTGGAAGTCACTTACATCCGGTGGCGGCGGTGGCGGCAGTGGCATAAGTAGCAATTACGTTAATCTTGTTAAGCAAACCAACGAAACTGTGAACAACTCTATTGCTCTTCAGGATGATGACGAACTAGCATTTAACATTGGCGCTAACGAAGAGTGGACATATCGTTTTGTTGTTCAGGCAAACTCGGGTACGGTGCCAGACTTGCGCTTCGCTGTCAGCGCTCCCGCTGGCGCAACCTGTTTTGTATCATTTAGCGACCCCGAGGGTGCGACGTCTGACGGTCAGTATGGCTGCGGGGTTACATCGGTTAGCATACCGGGCAACGGTGCCGTTGACCTATATGAGATTACCGGTTCAGTAAAGAATGGTGCAACGCCGGGAGTTGTTCGCTTGCGATGGGCGCAATTTACGCTTAATGCTTCGAACACCATTGTGTATGCCGGTAGCTACGTAAATGCGTACCGAACGATTGGTTCTGGTGGTGCTGGTCAGCCATTTGCACAAAGTGGCAATGCTTTTGGCGCAACGGCAGTGCTTGGTACTACCGACAATAACGCACTCAACTTTATCACAAATGGCACACAAGTCTTGAGCCTTGCGACAAGTGGCCTGGCAACCTTCCAGGGTGGTGTAACTACTAATGGCGCACTTACCGTAAGCAGTGGCGGCCTAGCAGTTACGGGCAATGGTTCGGTTAGCGGTGGTCTCACTATTGGTAGCAGTAATGCACTCAGCATAAGTAGCAGTGGAGATATTACGGGTACCATGCAGGCACTCAATGGTTCATCAACTGCCAGCGGTGCAGGTACAAATAGTACCAGCCTGGTACTGGCAAGTGTTACTAACTTTGACGTTGGTAACTACGTGCAGGTAAGCTCAACCAACTGTACGACCGGCGTGAATGTGTGTTACGCCAAGATTACTGCAATTGATATTGGCACCAACACGCTCACCATTACACCGGCTCTCACATGGGCGAATGGTTCAGTAGTTGTTGAGTATCATGTACCAGAGCTTGGTGGCAGTAACACAAGCCAGCCTCTGGCAAATCGCTTTGGCCGCGGTTATTTCATCTCAGGTATCGCGACCGGTAACGGCACGACTTACTACAACGAGGACAGCATAACAACGTCACTTACGAGCTTCGATCTTTTGAATTCAGGTGTTACCACGTTAAACATTGGCGGTTCGGCAACAACCTTGAATCTGGGCAATGCGAGCACCACAACGACCATTAGTGGTAATGTGCAATTCACCGGTAGCGTGACGGCACCAACTAGCGGCACCTCTGGTTATCTGTCACGTAGTGGTACAACATTATCTCCATCGAATAGCGGCGATAACTTTACTACGAGTGGTAATATTTCAACAACTGGAACAGGCGGCATCACCTCAGCCGGCGCGATTTCGGGCGCAACAACCGGTAACACCATTAATGGGTTAGTCATTAACTCAGGTGCATTGAGTAATATCACTACCTTGAACGCTTCTGGTCTGGCAACGGTGAACGGTCTTGATGCCGGGGCCGGTCAGATTACCAGCAGTGGTGGTCTCAGTATCACGGGTACCAGCTCAATCAACGGCAACAGCATCTCAAGCACGCAATTTACCTTCGGCGGCGCCGGCACCATTACAACAGGCAGCAATGGCAACCTCACCCTAGTACCAAATGGCTCAGGTAGCTTAGTATTGAACACGGGTACGGGTGGCACGGCAACCACAAACATTACGACCTTGCAGCGTACGGCAGCTGGTAGCCTGACATTTGATCTAAATGACACCGGCTCAACAACACTTACCCTTAACAACTCTGGTACAGGTGTAGCGAATCTCAACCTAACAGATGGTGGCCTGTACACCGCAGGTACTCAGCGTATTGCTAACGGTGGTGCATTGCAGAATGTAACTGGTGACAACACCAACGGTGTTAGCTTGAACGCAAACGTTATTACTAGCGGTACGTTGAGCACCGCTCGAGGCGGTACGGGCGTAAATGGCTCAGGTGCTACAAATGGTCAACTACTCATAGGTAACGGCAGCGGCTTTACGCTCAGTAGTCTTACAAATGACGGGGGCCTAACCATAACTAATGGCGCAGGAAGCATTGGCATAGGGGTCAACTACGGATCAACCAGCACTTCGGCCGTCCGTGGCGACACTGGCCTCGTTTGTGCTTCGGGTACTGGCAACCTTACTGGTGGTGGCAACACTGTTACTCTTGGTGCTGGCGGCACCTGTAGCGCGCTTGATACAGCTGCGGCTGTTAGCTTCGGCACGAGCGTTACTACACCTCTCCTTACAACTGCTGGCGCACTCAATATTAATACGGCCAACTCAGCTGCAGCCAATACGGGTGCCATTACTATTAAGTCAGGTGATGCATCAACGGGTGCCAACTTGAGTGCTGGCACTATCACACTCGATACGGGTACTAAGACTGGCGCGGGTACAGCACTCATTAATATAGGTAACACAAATGCAACCAGCTTAGTGCTTGGCAATGCCAGCACAACCACAACCTTAAATGGCACAGGCTTAACGCTTGGCGCAGGTCTTAATACCATTACACGTACTGCTGCAGGTACAACCACCTTCAACTTGGTTGACACAGCAAACACTACATTCGCGTTTACTAACACTGGTGCAGGCAACTTAAATCTCACCGCCGACGGCACCATTACTGCAGGCAGTGGCTTAACCGTAAGTGCTAATGGTGCATCAATCAGTGGTGGCCTGAATAACAACAGCGGTGGTATTAGCGGTGCTGGCTCAATAACCGGCGTTGGTACAAACATCACCGCAACCGCTGGTCTTACGATCGGTTCTGGCGGTACAGGCGACCTTACGCTTGATTCAGCTTCGAACAAGTTGGTCATTGCGGCGAATGACACCACCATGCAACGTACTGCCACAGGATCATTTACGATTGATCTAAATGACACAGGTGCAACCACGCTTGTTATTAATAACTCGGGCACGGGAGCTGCTAACTTGAACTTGAGCGATGGCGGTCTGCAGGTTGCCGGCACATCAGTGCTTACTAACGGCGCTGCTCTGCAAAACATTGCAGGCTTTGGTCAGACATCTGGTAACTTTGCTATGAGTGGCACTGGTACGTTTGCTACGGGTAGTGGTAACGTAGGTTTGAATGGTGCAACGACCATTTCAACAAATGCCAACAGCACCTCATCATTAACGGTTAATGGTACTACTGGCACGGCTGCCACAGCCATGAACATTGCACAAACGGGCGCAGCAGGCAACTTGGCCATGACTAACACTGCTGCTACCAGCCAGGCTCTCGTAAGTCTCACGCAAAGTACATCGGCCTACACGGGCACAGGACTCCTTATTAATATGGCATCTGGCTCGGGCACCTTTGCAAGTGGTAACTTCGCCGACTTCCAGTTGAACGGTACGAGTCGCTTTACGGTCGATAACACGGGTGCTCTAACTATTAACAGCACAAATGGTAATGCCCTGAAGGTTACGAACACATCAGGTGTCTCATACTTCGATGTTGATACCTCTGGCAACCAGATTACTGTTGGTGCAGCCGACGCAACTACGGTACTCTTTGTACTAGACAGCTCATCTACGACCAGTGATCCAGGTGCTGTAGCTGGAGCGATGTACTACCGCACAAGTGATAGCAAGTTCCGCTGCGCAGAAGGTACTGCTTGGAAAGATTGTCTCACTGGTGCCGACTTCTCGGCCACACTATCTTCAGCCTTTACTGTCACAAATGGTGGCTTAACAGCTGTGACCGGCTTCTCGTTCACAGCTACTGCAGGCGAGACCTGGGAAGTTACTGTAAATGGTACTACCTCTGCCAACAATGCCACCGGTGACATTGCATGTGATCTTATGACTGCAGGTACCTGGGGTACCGGGCAGTCATACAGCCAAGGCGTCCATTACTCGAATGCAGGTGCTATTACCAACCGAGCACCAACGGCCGCAGCTTCAACTACCACGCAAGCAGGTACGTTAACGGTGAATAACGGTGATGGTGTTGTAAGACCAATTCAGATGACCTATCGCTTTGTGGTTACCGCAAATGGAACAGTAAGCTTCCGTTGTGGTAACGCTGCGCCAGCAGCTGGACGTACATCAACGCTTAACTCGGGCGCAATTATGCTCGCGCGTCGCATCGATTAACACGAGTCAACACTGGTAGTGATAGCTATTTCGTGATACGCTTTTGGCATAGCAAAGGGGTATCAAAACAAAATGGCTCATATCATTGCGGTATTGAATCAGAAGGGTGGCGTGGGCAAAACCACCACGACCATCAACCTGGCGTCGTATCTTGCCAAAGCCGGCAAGTCGGTGCTGATTGTTGATGCAGATCCACAGGGCAATGCCACCAGTGGTCTTGGGCTGAATAAAGCCGCCGACGTTACAACCTACCAGGTACTCCTACAGCTCAATAAAGTAGAGCAGGGTATTGTGCAGTCCGAGGTTGAAGGTGTATACGTGCTACCTGCTAACACCAACCTCGCTGCTGCCGAAACCGATTTAATTGATCAACAAGGCCGTGAAGTGCGCCTGCGTGAGGCTATACATAACCTGCAATTCGATTACATACTTATAGACTGTCCACCAGCCTTAAGCTTACTCACTATTAATGCGCTGGTTGCAGCTGACTGGCTGCTGGTACCTGTCCAGGCGGAATACTATGCACTGGAAGGGCTGGGTCAGCTCATGGAAGTGTTCCAAAAGGTACGCCAGACCATGAATCCTGGCCTAAACCTGCTCGGCGTGCTGGTAACCATGTTCGATGGACGTACCTCATTGGCAGAGCAGGTAGTTGCTGAACTACACAAGTACTTTGGCGACAGTGTGTTTAAGACGCAGATACCACGTAATGTTAAGGTAGCCGAGGCGCCAAGTTACGGCGTGCCGGTGTCTGAACACGATAAGTGGTCCAAGGGCGCCCGTGCCTATAAACAGTTTACGAAGGAGGTGATTGGCCGTGTCGAAAGCTAACAACCATCTTGGCCGTGGCCTCGAAAGCCTCCTGCCAAGTGATTTTGATAAAACCATACTTTTGAGTAGTGACGAACGAATACAAAATGTGTTCATTTCCGACATTAAACCGAATCCTGGGCAGCCGCGAAAACATTTCGACGAACAGGCTATTCAGGACCTTGCGGCCTCTATAAAACAACATGGTGTGCTACAGCCAATTATTGTTGCGCCAGCGGGTAAGGGCTATGAAATTATTGCTGGTGAACGGCGTTGGCGCGCCTCACAAGTAGCCGGCCTAAAGACGATCCCTGCCATTGTTCGTGAAAAGAAAGAGCAGGACCGCCTCGAGATGGCGCTCATAGAGAACGTGCAGCGCGTTGATTTGTCGGCACTTGAACAAGCCGTCTCGATTGAACATCTGCACACGCAGTTCAACATGAGTTACCAGCAAATTGCCGATAAGCTTGGCAAAGCAATCTCAACGGTGAGTAATTTGTCACGCTTGCTTCAACTGCCCGAAAAAGTCCAAGATGCATTGCAAGATGGCCGCATTAGCGAAGGCCATGCCCGCGCCATTCTTGCGCTTAAAGACCAGCCCGAAGCTCAAGCACGCTTGCTCCAGCTCATTGAAGGGCAGGCGTGGTCCGTTCGGCAGGCTGAGCAATTCGTGACCGCTCACAAAGAAGGTCTTAAAACCACTACTGTAGTCAAACAGCGTACGGTGCGGGAAACGCCGCAGACCAAAAAGCTCTCCGGCTACCTTGGCAGCAAAGTTACTATTCATCACACCGCCAAGGGTGGCCGCCTGGAAATACACTTCAAGAGTGACGACGAACTCAAAGACCTCTACAAAAAGCTCGAACCCTAACATGCGTGCGCAGTCACGACATCACACTTTTATTGAGAGGGGTTTTGCTATAGTCAACAAGGAAAGCCAAGAACAATTGTTCTTTTGGCGGCTTCCCGTACCCTCGAGATAAAAGTGTGATGTCGTGACTGCCGAACGAAGTCTAGCCGATGAAGCTTTTGAAGGTGTTGACGGGGAAGATGCGCAAGGAGAGTTTGCCGATGATATCTTTAGCGGGCACGGTGCCAACCTGTGGGGCGCGTGAATCGAGTGAGTTGGTGCGATTATCACCAAATACGAACACCTGACCTTCGGGCACCACCATATCGATATCACCAGTCGTAACAGCGGCTATGTTGCCTGACCAGTCATGATTGAGATCGGGGTTAAAGCCGTCAGGGTGCTCTTTGTTATAAATAGTAATCTTGCCGTTAGCAACGACGACTCGGTCACCTGGCAGCCCAAGCACTCGTTTAATGAGTTGCTTGTCGGTGTTTCCGTAAATGTCAGATAGGCCGTGTTTTACAAACACAATAACGTCGCCCCGATTTGGAATATAGTCATGACCAGTTACGCGCGCTAGAGTGCGGGGGACTTTCCATACAATCAGACGATCGTGGTTTTGAAGTGTGGTCTCCATGCTGGGGCCATCAACTTCGTATGATTGAAAAATAAAGGCTATGAGGAACAGGGCAATCAGCGGAGCGGCAATGAAAATTGCAACCGTCGACAGCACACTTCGCCACGCGCCGTTCGATTTTTTTCGAGGCACAATTGGCTCGACTTCGGTTGCTTCGGGCTGGCTTCCTGGTATACTGGAATCTTGTTGCATGACCACAAACACTATACGCATTAGCTTAGTTTTTGTCCAAGCTTATGAGCCTATGTGCAACCTTTCGTCAGCATCTCATAAGCGGTATACTAGATAGTAATTTCTAAGAAAGTTGTATGGATAATTTCCAAAGAAAAGCTAAAAAGAATCATAACCCCATGGATGGCTTCAGCGGCTCGCGCCGCCCGACTGGCCCACCAAAATCCATAAACCAACGGCCCGTAATTCAATCCTCTCAGTTTAAATCAAGCAATTCGTTGCAGAATTTTAAAGGAAGTGACGGTTTTAACGCGTCACAACAACCCCTTATGTCTTCCAGTGAAACGCCCCGAAATCAACTACAGCCCAGTGCTAAAGGCCGCCAACCGCGTCGCGGTCCAGATGGCCAGATAGATTTATCATTGCCGCCCGCCGCTGCTAAGCCAAAAAAGCAGCGCAGCAAGAAGAAGGTAATTCTTCGATCCTTCGCAGTATTTCTGGTGATGGTACTGGCAATTGGTGGCTTCCTCTTCGGCAAAGGCTACCTGAGCTTGCACAAGATCTTTAAGGGCGGTTCACAAGGCGCTGCAGCGCTGGAAGATAACGTTGATCCAAGTCGTTTGCGAGGCGAGGGTGACGGACGTGTGAATATTTTGCTGCTTGGCCGTGGTGGTGAAGGTCATGAAGGGCCCGATCTAACAGATACGATCCTGATTGCCAGCATTGACCCTGTTCAGAAGCAGGCCGCACTGCTAAGTATTCCTCGCGACCTTTGGGTTACGCCAGAAGGCTACGGCGGTACCAAGATCAATGCGGTCTTTGCCAATGCCAAGTATGCCGCACTTGCCAAGAAGGCCAGCAAGCAAGATGCTGAAAACGCCGGCTTTACGGCGATCGAGAAAGAAATTCAAGAAGATATTGGTATACCAATTCACTACCATGTGATGGTTGACTTCGCAGGTTTCGAGCAAGCCATTAACACCGTCGGTGGACTTGATGTGAACATTGACTCGGCAAACACCGTTTACGAACGCATGTATGACGAGTCTCGTGGCAAACCATACATTCTTGACGTGAAGCAAGGCATGCAGCACTTCGATGGTCAGCGGGCATTATTCTACTCACGCTCTCGACATACGAGCGCCCGTGGCGACTTTGACCGTTCAGAGCGCCAACGCATGATGCTCGTGGCTCTTAAAGAAAAAGTTTTGTCACTGGGTACGTTCTCGAATCCACTCAAAATGTCACAACTCATTGATAACTTCGGTAATCATGTTCAGACCAACATGTCGTCGGTTAATGAATTGAAGCGGTTGTATGACATTGCCAAAACTATCGATTCTGGCAGTATCGCCTCGGTTGGCTTGGCAGATCCACCCAATGATTATTTGGTAACAGGTATGTATAATGGGCTTTCAATTGTACGCCCCAAGGCTGGGCTGACTGACTTCAGCGAAGTCCAAAATTATGTGCGCAACAAGCTCAAAGATGGCTATCTGGCTAATGAAAACGCCACCATTGCCGTGGTGAATGGCACCAATTCTACTGGGCTTGCAACCAAAAAAGCGACTGAGCTTAAATCGTTTGGCTACAATGTGGTTAGTGTTGCGGACGCCCCAACAAAGGGGTATCAGAAGACTGTCATCGTAGATCTGCGAAGTGGTCAAAAGAAATACACCAAGCACTATCTTGAGCAACGCTTTGGGGTAGGGTCAGTTGGCTCACTGCCAGACAGCAATATTCAGAACCCCGGAAACGCAGACTTTGTTATAATACTTGGGCAAGACGCAACCAATTAATCCGGTTTCTGTATTAAGCAGGGGCCGCCCGAGGTGAAACACGAAATATGACTGCCCGTATTGTTGGAAAACTTAAACCTACACGAGGTTTTGCGCATGTTTTTCACATTCTGTTAAGTGCACTCATACCACTGTTAGTGCTAATATTTGTACGCTCGAATTTTGTACAACTGGCAGTAGCTATCATCTTAATTACCAAGTGGCGTATCTTTACGGTGCGGCCACGTTTCTGGCCCGCAATCATACGCGCTAATGCCATCGATGTGCTGGTTGGGCTTTCCACGGTGGTATTCATGGTCCACTCACACAGCGGCAGTCTTCAGTTGTTCTGGGCAATTATGTACACGCTCTGGCAGATTTATCTCAAACCAGGGCGTAGTGTGCTCAAAGTGTCTTTGCAGGCACTGGTAGGACAGACCTATGCGCTCGTAGCTATGTTCCTGGCGTGGCAGACTGCACCAATCATCCTACTCATGCTCGGAGCGTGGGCCATTTGCTACCTAGCGGCTCGACACTTCTTTACTAGTTTCGAAGAGCCATATACGCCACTGTACTCATATACCTGGGGTTATTTTGCGGCCGCATTAACCTGGGTGAACGTACACTGGCTACTGTTTTATGGCGTACTTGCTCAGCCGGGACTGTTACTAACCGTAATTGGTTTTGGTCTCGGCAGCCTGTATTTCTTGCATGAAACTGATCGCTTAAACAAGTTGTATCAACGTGAAATCATCTTCGTTATGGTCATGGTCGTGATGGTTGTATTGCTTCTGTCGGAGTGGGGCAGTAAAACTATTTAGAGACAGGGCTTCTTAAGCCTTTTATCAGATATGTGTCGTTTTATATGAGGGAAGGATGGAAGAAAATAACACAATGAAGAACCCAGTAGCAAATGTAAAACCAAGTTCGATTAAAGATAGTTCAAAGCAGAAGGCTGCCAGTATTGCCTTGTTGGTAATTATTTGTGCTGCCGCAGGTTTTGGCGGTGGCTACGTTGCTGTTAACCGAAGCAGTTCATCTAATAGTTCCACCAACACAACCATCAGCAAGGCTGATCAACGTACTGCTATTAATGAGAGCCAGCTCGTAAACGCTATTGCCAAGAACGTAGGGCCAAGCGTGGTGTCGGTAAACGTCACTAGCCAGGCGCAACAATCATTTGATTTCTTTGGCTTTGGAGGAAGTAGTGGTACCCAGCAGAGTGCCGGTACAGGCATCATTATTAGCGACGATGGCTATATCCTTACAAACCGTCACGTGGTACCAGCCGGTACTAGCTCAGTGAGCATAACGCTCTCTGATGGCACACAGCTCGATAAGGTCGATGTCATTGGCCGGACTGCCGATAGTGATCCACTTGATGTGGCATTTCTGAAGGTCAAAGACACTAAGGGCCATAAGCTTACCAAAGCCAAACTCGGTGACTCTGCCAAGATGCAGGTTGGCGACCAAGTGGTAGCTATTGGTAATGCCCTTGGACAATTCCAAAACACCGTTACCTCGGGCATTATTTCGGGCTATGGGCGTAGTGTCGAAGCAGGCGATTCATCGGGTGTTGGCTCTACTGAAACCCTTCAGAACCTGTTCCAGACCGACGCCGCCATTAACCAAGGTAACTCTGGTGGCCCCCTGGTTAATATTAACGGCGAAGTAATTGGTGTTAATACCGCCGTCGCTGGCAGTGGAGCGCAAAACATTGGCTTCGCTATCCCAATCAATGATGTTAAGGGCCTGGTCACCAGCGTACTTACAAAGGGCAAGCTTCAGCGACCATACTTGGGTCTGCGCTACGTTAACTTGACCGACGATTACGCCTATCAGTACAACCTCAATACCAAGCGCGGTGCTTACATTGTGCCAAGCCGTGGCAGCTTGCCTGCGATTCAGCCTGGTAGCCCTGCCGAAAAAGCTGGCCTAAAAGAGAAGGACATCATTACCAAGATTGATGGTACTCCAGTCGACGAAAACAATAGTCTTACTTCGCTGATTGGTCGCAAGGCCGTCGGTGACGAAGTGACACTCACTGTGGTTCGCGACGGTAAAGAGCAAACGATTAAAGTTAAGCTCGAAGCAGCTCCCACCAACTAAACTGCTGCGAAGCGCTGAATAAAGTCCTCTCGTTCTTCCTGAACATAGCCATATTGACGGGCAATGGCTGCCAGCCCGTGGTGCTGAAAGGGCAATGACTCAGTAAAGATAGCAATCGGTCGGTCGGCTTTGTTATGCTGTTCGATCTGCTTGAACAGCTTTCGGTACAGATCAAGCCCATCAGGTCCGCCAAAGATAGCTATAGCCGGCTCGTGTGTTGCGGCTTGGTTAATTGCATGACCATCTGGTACATAGGGCAAGTTGCAGAGCAGAACAGTTGGTTGATCTATCGAAGGGGGCAAGGGATGTATTAAATCACCTTCATGAAATATGACCTCGGTCTGTAATGACTTAGCATTTTGATGAGCAATCTTAAGTGCCGCCGAGCTCGAATCGGTTCCATGCACTTCTGTGACAGGTGCCGCCAGCGAAACACTAATTGCAATCGCTCCCGATCCGGTACCAACATCAACAACCCGCAGCTTGTTTTGGCCTGTTTTGTTGTACCAATCCAAGAACATGGTGACCAACGTTTCAGTCTCTGGGCGTGGTTCGAGTGTGTCGGGAGACACCTTGAACACATGCCCGTAAAACTCACTTTTACCCCTGATGTAAGCGAGGGGCTCATGCTTAGCACGTCGATCGATCGCAGCTTGCAGAGTTTTAATTTGTTCACCCGTAAGCCTTTGGTCTTGGTGCGCCAGTAGTTGAGTACGATCGGTGTGCAATACGTCTTCGAGCAATACCAAACAGTCCAGCCGAGCTGTGGCTATGCCAGCACTTGAGAGCAGTCGCATTGCATCCGAAATAAATGCTTGAACATCCATATATTTAAAGTATAGCAAGCACATAGTTGAATCTTCGAGCTTGTAATTTATTAATGCTTATGCTATAATCGGATTTAGTTAACAAAATAAAAGGTAAAAATAAAAATGGCAGAAAATACACAATACAGTTTTCTACAGGGCGTTCCAGGCCTAGAGGTTACTTCAACAGTTCCCAAAGAAACAGAAGCCGAAATGAGGGCTCGCTTGTTTCAGCAAGCTGAAACGGTGTTTGAAGCTTTGAATGTTGATCAAAATGCCACCATATCGCAGGAACAGTTCGAAGACCAAAGTGTTGAAGACAGCGAAAAAACTGATGAAATACGAATTTCTGAGATGGTTCCGCCGCCCGTGCGCATGTCACTACATGATGTCCCTGGCGGTGTAGATGTGACAGTCGTGAAACAAGTCGCCGAGGAAAATCCCAAATCCGAAGAAATTGATTGGAATAGTGATCTTAACTATGTCGTTCGGGTTACTGCACAGGATGGTGATACTCACGACGTTGCAATTATAAGCCAAGCTAATCTTGAGGTGGGGCTGTCTAAAGCGACAGAACATGATCCATCAGAGCTCGAAAGAAAAGCCACCGAACTCGAAGCATTCCTTCAGGAAGTCGCTGCCCAAAAGCAGAGCGAAGCGCCAACGGCGTAAACTCTCCCCATATCAACATGTTGGTTAGAGTGGTCACTGAAGTTGACGAAGCATATAATCAACAACCTCGGAAATTGGTTTATTTGCGTCGACAACTTTATGGCCCATCTTCACAGCCTTAGCTAGGTGTTCGCGTTGATTATCTATGACTTGTTGGTGCATCCTTGGGTCTTTTGCATAATCATTATCTTCCCGATTCAAGATTCGTTGAATTTGTACAGTAGGCTCAACATCAAGCACAAAGTGCGCATCAAATAGGTCATCAAATGATAGGTCATTATGAGCGCCACCACAGATGAATATATCCTCGTGTTGCTTTATGAGATTCTGAAGTACGTGTTTGTCCCAGAGCCAATCATACTCACTTAGATCTATATATGAATTGTCGGCAAAGTGTTTCTTATTACCGTTACTGTCTGTCCAGGCAGATAGCCCAGGCACATCATCACTATCGAAGGCGGTATACCCACGTCTGTTTAGCTCTTTACTCACCGTAGTTTTGCCGGAACCAACACGGCCAGTAACCAAGACTCGCATATTTATTCCTGGCTCAGTAACTCATGTTCAGCTGCGTGCAAATGCTCGATAATATCGTCGATGTCACCACTCAAAGCGCCAGGAATGTTGCTACGACTGTAACCAATGCGGTGGTCGGTAATGCGATCTTGAGGGAAGTTGTAGGTTCGGATCTTCTCGGAACGGTCGCCTGAGCCAATGAGTTTTTTGCGCGCGTCCGACAACTCTTTCTGCTCTTCTTCGATCTTGATTTGCAGTAATCGGGAGCGGAGAACGCTCAGCGCCTTGGCCTTATTTTTGATCTGTGACTTTTCGTCTTGGTTGGCCACTACGAGGCCGGTTGGCAGGTGAGTAATGCGCACTGCCGAGTCGGTGGTATTAACTGACTGGCCGCCGTGGCCACCTGAGCGGAACACATCTACGCGCAAGTCTGATTCTTTAATCTCAATGTCGGTTTCCTCGGCTTCGGGCATGATAGCAACCGTAACGGTTGACGTGTGGATGCGGCCCTGTGATTCGGTAACAGGCACACGTTGCACACGGTGCACACCGGCCTCAAACTTTAAGTACTTATAAGCATCTACGCCATGGACTGCAAAAATAACCTCTTTAAAACCGCCAGCCTCAGAAGGGCTTTCGCTCATCAGTTCAGCTTTGTAACTATGCGTCTCACACCAACGGATATACATGCGGTACAGCTCACCGGCAAACAAACTGGCCTCGTCACCACCGGCAGCCGCGCGGATTTCTATAATAACGTCTTTTTCGTCGTTGGGATCTTTTGGCGTGAGGGCGAGGGTGAGAGCCTGCTCGGCGGCGAGCTTTTGGGCGCCAAGTTCACTGAGCTCTTCCTTGGCCATATCACCGAGTTCACCTCCGGCTTCTACCAGCTCTAGGGCTTCTTTTTCTTGCTGCTTGATTCTGGCCAGGTTATCGAATAAACCAACGACTTCCTCAACTTCTTTGAGCCGCTTTGCAAGTTTCGGGTACGCGGGATCACTAAAGATAGCCGGGTCTTGCAGCTTAGCTTGCTGCTCGGCGAGTTCATCTCGATAGGCTTGTTCTTTGGCTTCCATTTGTGGTCCTAAATGATTCAACAAAGTGTTTCAATAAAAAGTATAACGTAATAAAAATCTCCGGCCAGGTTATTGACCGGAGATTGTACTGGCTAACTGAGCTAACGGCCCATTTTTTGGACGTCAGCAGCGTCGGCAGGTTTCTTGGAGCCCGCGCTCTTCTTTTGAGCAGCCTTCTTTTGCGCTTCGGCACGAGCCTTGGCAGCTTCTTGTCTAGCCTTAAACTTGTCAACGCGACCTTCGATGTCGATCATCTTCTCTTGACCCGTAAAGAAGGGGTGAGAAGCTGATGAAATATGTACTTTTACGAGAGGATACTCTTTACCATCAAGTTTGATGGTTTCTTCGGTAGCAACGGTTGAACGTGTCAAAAACGTGGTGCCGTTGTTGAGATCCTGGAAAACTACTGGGCGGTAGGTGCTAGGATGCAAATCTTTCTTCATTGATAATTCCTTTGGCTGCCTTAGTGATTGAAGCTGGTTAGCAGCGAGCCATACTGCAGTCAGCTTTATATAACCGAGTCAGTATACACCTCTGTTACACTTCGGTCAAGACTCCTGTGTTGCTCTTTTTGGGCTTGCGATATTGGCTGCGTTGATGCCTTACATCGCTTCAGTAGCTCTACGCACCCTAAAAGAGGCTCGGTCAATTTGTTATAACGTTGTGCACACGGAGTTATAACGGCGTGCGTACGGCATACACATTTTTTCACACCTTCCAAAATGAACTATCCAAGACCTCGACTCGTCACATTACAATAAGCCAAGTTAAAAAAACCAAGCTGACAAAACCGACAACCAGCTTGCAACAGGGAAGCTCATCTGTTAGAATCATCGAGTAACAATTAATGCAGTCTCGGGACAGATTCTCCTTGGCTTCACCCGTGCAGGGCAGCTAAGGCTCCGATGACAAAGATGAAGAATCGAAAGAAAGGACATGCAGCATGGCTGTAGATGTAGATATTAAAAAACTATTAGAGGCTGGTGCCCACTTTGGTCACAAGACTAGTCGCTGGCACCCCAAGATGGCGCAGTTTATTCATAGTAAGCGTAACGGCACGCACATTATTGACCTTACTAAAACGGTCGAACAGCTCGAAGTAGCTCTGAAGTTCCTCGAGGACACTGCTGCAGAAGGCAAGCAAGTGCTCATGGTTGGTACCAAGCGCCAGGCGCACGACATTGTAAAGAACTTGGCTGAAAAGACCGGCCAGCCATACGTTGTAGAGCGTTGGTTGGGTGGCATGATGACCAACCGTAACACTATTGGCGGTCGCGTTAAGTACCTCAAAGACCTCGAAGGCAAGATGGAATCTGGCGCCTTGGCTGCCAAGTACAACAAGCTCGAAGTACAGCGCTACCAAGAAGAAATCGACGAGATGAACCACCTGTACGGTGGTATCAAAAACCTGGCTGCTCGCCCTGGTGCAGTTTTTGTAACAGACATCATCCATGACATCAACGCTGTTCGCGAAGCTAATAAGCTCAATATTCCTGTTGTGGCCATCGTTGATACCAACACTGATCCAACACAGGTTACCTATCCCGTGCCTGCCAACGACGACGCCATCAAGACTATCCAGCTGATTGCTGATTACGTTGAAATGGCAGTAGAGGCCGGCAAGGCAAAATACGCCAAGAAGGCCGAAAAGACCGCCCCAACACCCGACAAAGACGAACAATAAGGAGAAAAACTGATGGCAGATATTTCAATTGAAGATATTAAGCGTTTGAAGGACTTGAGCGGTGCTGGCTTGACCGACGCCAAGAACGCCCTTGTAGAAGCCAAGGGTGACTTCGACAAAGCACTTGAAGCGATGCGTAAGAAGGGGCTGACCAAGGCTGAAAAGCGCGGTGAGCGTGAAGCTCGCGAAGGCATTGTAGGCAACTACAACCACGACAATCGTATTGGTGTGCTTGTAGAGGTTAACTGTGAAACTGAATTCGTTGCTAAGACCGACGAGTTCCAGGGTCTTGTTAAAGACATTGCGATGCACATTGCTGCTACCAGCCCCGAGTTTGTTGCAGCAGAGAACATTCCTGCTGAAGTTCGTGAGGCTAAGAAGGCAGAGTTTGTCGAGAAGGCCAAGGCCGACGGCAAGCCAGAAAAGATGATCGACAATATTGCCGAAGGTATGTTGAACAAATATTTTGCCGAACTATGTTTAATGGATCAGCCATTTGTTAAGAATCCTGACCAAACTGTATCTGATTACGTTAAAGTACACATCGCTAAACTTGGCGAAAACATCGTTGTGCGCCGCTTTACGCGCATGGCATTAGGCGAAGTCGAGTAATTTCTAATATGCCAGTAAAACAAGAGTGTGGGCCTCAGTTTTGTGATGCTTGCGAAGTTCCAACGGTATGCAGTAATCCAGCAGTTCTCATAACCGCGCGGGTTGCGATTCGGAGTATGCTAAAAGGGCATCTCGATGTCGGTGACCAGCTCTATGATTCTGGTTTTGACAACGAACAAGTTGTTGAAATTTTCAGGTGCCTTAGTAGAAATAGACAGGGGCTATGTGCTGGTTTGATCGATCCCGAACAGTCTAAAAGCAAACAGCCGCCCCACCTCGAAACGTGCTAAAATAGTGACATATAACAGGAGTAATCATGAGTCCTCAGCAAGTTGTTTCAGAAGCCAGCAGTAAATTCCAAGGTGCGGTTGCCCATTTTGAAGAAGAACTCAAAAAAGTTCGCACCGGTCGTGCACACCCGAGCATGCTCGACGGCCTAACCGTTGAAGCCTATGGTCAGCCCATGCCGCTCATTCAGCTTGCCCAGGTGTCAGCCCCTGAGGCACAACTTTTACAGATCACTCCTTTTGATCCAACCAATCTGCAAGCGATTGCGAACGCTATTCGTAACAATCCAAGCCTGGGCATGAACCCCATGGACGATGGACGTGTGGTTCGTGTGCCCATTCCACCACTCAACGAAGAGCGCCGCAGGGAATACGTAAAAGTAGTGAGTGGCAAGGTAGAAGATGCTATGATTTCGCTCCGAAATGTTCGTCACGATGCTATGGATACTATTGGTGAGGCCAAGAAAGACAAAGACATTGGCGAAGACGATGCCAAACGGCTCGAGAAGCAAGTTGACGAGGCTATGAATAAGGCCAAGACCGAGATCGAGGCAGCTGCCAAGGTAAAAGAACGAGAAATCATGACCGTTTAGGCGACGGGTCCGCTATAATAACTTCACATGTCTGATGCATCTTTACCCCAACACGTGGGCCTCATCCTCGATGGTAATCGACGTTGGGCTAAACAACAGGGGCTCCCAACGCTAGAGGGTCATCGCCGAGGTTCAACGGTCTTTAAAGATATTGCTTTTCATGCCTTTGAGCGCGGTGTTCAAAACGTGTCAGCCTACGTGTTTTCGCAAGAAAATTGGGAGCGCACTGAAGAAGAGGTGGGCTATCTCATGCAGCTGGTTTTAAAGGCAGTTGAACAATACCTTGATGAATTTCAGGAGCGAGGGATTCGGCTCGTTATTTTAGGGCGACGCGATGGCTTGCGCAGTAAGGTGATTAGCGCCATCAAGCGAGCCGAAGAAAAGACCAAAGACAACACCAACGGCACGCTGGCGCTGTGCTTTAACTACGGCGGTCAGCAAGAGATCGTTGATGCTGCCCAGGCAGTCATTGAAAACGGCCAAGAACTGACAACACAAAGTCTTAGTTCAGCGTTATATCAGCCGCAGGTGCCAAACTTGGATCTTGTAATACGAACATCAGGGGAGCAACGCTTGAGTGGCTTTATGCTATGGCGCGCAGCCTATGCAGAACTCTATTTTTCAGACAAAATGTGGCCCGCCTTCACGGCAGCTGATTTTGACCAAGCCCTACAAGCCTATGCTGACCGGGAACGGAGATTCGGGGTTTAATGGCAATTATTCTATTAATCGGTGGGCTGCTGTTATTTATTGGCTTGGTTGTCGCACATGAGTTTGGCCACTTTATTATGGCTAAGCGTGGTGGCGTTACGGTAGAAGAGTTTGGGATCGGTTTTCCACCGCGTTTATGGGGCAGGAAGACCAAAGGCAACTGGGACTTTACCCTTAATGCCTTACCGTTAGGCGGTTTCGTACGACTAAAGGGAGAGAATGACGCCGATACCTCAAAAGGCAGTTTTGGCGCGGCACCACTTAGTACCAAGGTAAAAATTATGGTGGCAGGTGTTGCCATGAACCTATTTATTGCCTATATCTTGCTGGTTGTGGTGAACATTATGGGCACACCACTCCTAGTGTGTGGGCAATACACTGTTCCGTCAGATACGCATGTACTTCGTGATAGTCGTGCACTGCGGGTTGACCAAGTTGAAGCTGGCTCACCAGCTCAGCAGGCCGGCCTGCAAAAGGGTGACAATATTCTAAAAACAGGCAGCTCAGAGCAGTCGTTAACTCGGGTAAGTACTGCATGTCCGTTCTCAAATATCACACATGCTAACGCCGGTAAGCCACTCACAATGCAATATGAACGCGATGGCAAACTATACACCACGACTGCGCGAATACTCTCGAGTGAAGAGGTGCAGGCTAACGCTGCCAAGGGTAAGAATACGGGATACCTTGGAGTCGTGCCTGAGTCGAGTGGTTACGTAGTGGTTCGCAGTACATGGAGTGCGCCAATTGCGGCTGCTGTTCAGATAAAGCAATTTACGGTACTAACACTAAAAGGCCTAGGTTCGATTTTAGCTGGAATTGGCAAGGCTTTTATTGGGCTCGTGAGTGGTAATACCACTGAGCGCAAAGCGGGCCAAGCGCAGACAACCGAACAAGTGAGCGGCCCAATTGGGGTGTTCTACATCCTCAAGGCCGGTGCTCATGAGGGCGTGGCCATGACTCTGTTTATTGTGGCAATTATTTCGCTGACCTTGGCAATTATGAACATTCTGCCAATTCCAGCTCTCGATGGTGGACGGCTCTTTGTGACGCTACTGTATCGTGGCATGAAGAAGCCTCTCACTAAAAAAACCGAAGATCGAATACATGGCACCGGCTTCGCCGTTCTTCTATTACTTATGGTTCTTATTTCAATTGTTGATATAAAAAGGTTCTTTTAATGTCATCCGACAACGCGCCAACGAAGTCTGAGCAAAACGTACCGACTCATACGGCAGGGCAGCAACCGAAGACCAAGCCCGAGGGCATGTATGGACCATGGAAAACAATTCTTATTACGCTGTTTGTGTATTTCTCGGCGCAAATCTTGGCCGGTTTAGTAATCTATGCCATCCCATCGCTTAATCATTGGGCCAAAGCTCGCGAAGACACCTGGCTGCAAAACCCTTGGGTTACCTTCGGCTACATTTCCCTGGCAGAGGCACTAACACTCGGTATTCTTTATAAGTTCATGAAAGTGCGAAAGGTAACCTTCAAGAGCCTTGGTCTCAATAAGCCCAAATGGGCGTTCATTAGTTACACACTGGGTGCTTACGCCCTTTACTTCATAATCTATATTGCTTCGATCATGATTGCTAAAGCGGTCATTCCTGGTCTTAACCTCGACCAAAAGCAGGAGCTCGGCTTTAGCAACTCTACCTCTGGTATTAGTTTATTGCCAGTGTTTATCAGCCTGGTTATTCTGCCACCAATCACGGAGGAGATCGTGGTGCGCGGCTTCTTGTTCAAAGGGCTTCGAACTAAATTTGTGTTCTTACCAGCAGCAATTATTACCAGTTTGTTATTTGCCATGGCTCACCTCGGTGAAGGTGGCGGTGGCGGGCTACTTTGGGTGGCCGGCATCGACACCTTCATCTTGTCGATCGTACTGTGTTTCTTGCGTGAAAAAACCGGTAGCCTGTGGCCCGGTATAGGTGTGCATATGATCAAAAACGGCGTGGCCTTCGTGGTTCTGTATAACATCTTTAGCTACATCAGGTAGAATACAGGCATGCGAAGATCACAATTATTTACCAAGACACGAAAAAACGTTCCCGCCGATGAGGTCTCTAAAAACGCTCAGCTCCTTATAAAAGCGGGCTATATTCATAAAGAAATGGCAGGAGTGTACGCCTATCTGCCGCTCGGTCTCACGGTTCTTGAAAACATCAAGAATATTGTTCGGGAAGAAATGAACGCTGTTGGCGGCCAAGAGCTCATTATGACCTCGATTCAACGCAAGGAACTGTGGGAAAAAACCGATCGCTGGAGCGATGAGAATGTAGACGTTTGGTTTAAGTCAAAACTGGCTAACGGTAGTGATGTTGGCTTTGGCTGGTCGCACGAAGAGCCGATTACCGACATGATGCGGACGTTCATTAGTAGTTATCGTGATATGCCTGCGTATGTGTACCAATTTCAAACCAAGCTACGAAATGAGTTACGCGCCAAAAGTGGGATTATGCGCGGTCGTGAATTCGTGATGAAAGACATGTATTCATACTCTGTGAGCGAAGAGGCACACCAGAAATTTTATGATCAGGTAATCGAAGCCTATCTGCGCATTTTTGAGCGTGTTGGGCTGGGAGATGCAACGTTTCTTACGTTCGCGTCTGGCGGGGCCTTTACACAGTTCAGCCACGAGTTCCAGACCATTACGGATGCCGGTGAAGACATTGTGTATCTGAGCCGCAAAAAGAAACTGGCAATTAACGAAGAAGTGCTCACCGATGATGTATTGGCCGATCTCGGTCTTGAGCGCTCTGAGCTCGAAGAGGTTAAAACGGCTGAAGTGGGCAATATCTTCAGTTTCGGTGGTACCAAATCAGAACAACTGGGTCTACATTTTGTTGATGATGACGGCCAGACCAAGCCAGTGATACTTGGTTCGTACGGTATCGGCATAACTCGGCTGATGGGTGTCATTGTAGAGCGTTTTTCTGACGACAAGGGCCTGGTGTGGCCTGTTAACATAGCACCGTATAAGGTGTACTTGGCCACGGTTGGGAGCAGTGACAAAGTTACCGCTGCCGCCGACGATCTGTATGAATTATTACAGAAAAAAGGCATAACTGTTTTGTATGATGATCGTGATGCGCGACCAGGTGAAAAGTTCGCCGATGCAGAACTTTTAGGCATGCCGTATCGCGTGGTAGTGAGCGAAAAGACACTCGAGAACAGTAACTACGAGATAAAAAATCGTGCAGAAGACGAAACAAAGCTCTTGTCACAGGAGCAAATCATAGAAAAGTTGGCACAACTTTTGTGAGTTGTTATAATCCATTGGACCAAGAGGGCATGGGACTAACGCAGATAAAGGACTGAACCATGAAAAAAGCTTTTTTACTGACCAAAGAGGGTGTGGCTGAACTAGAAGCAGAGCGTGATGCGTTGATTGCCGAACGTGGTCCAATTGCTGAACGGATTAAAACTGCGCGTGAGTTTGGTGATCTCGCCGAAAACGCTGAGTATCAAACCGCTCGTCAAGAGCAAGAAAAGGTTGAAAATCGTATTTCTGAGCTTGAGCACATTTTGCAGAATGTGGAGATCATTACCAAGCCAAAGACGGGCAGTGTAGTACAAATTGGCAGTAAGGTAACGCTTAAGAGCCAAGACACGCGAGAATTCCAAGTTGTTGGTACGGTTGAGGCCGATCCCCTAAACGGCAAGATCAGCGACGAATCACCAATCGGGCGAGCACTGCTTGGTAAAAAAGTCGGTGACGACGTGGAGATCGTTACACCAGTTGATACGACTACTTACAAAGTGGTCCAGATTTCATAGTTTATCACTCGTGCCAAAAAGGCTGTAACAGATAGCAAAACTGGGGTATACTAGCCCCCATATGGCTACACTAAAAGACTTTCGCGACGAGCGGATTAAAAAACTAGACGCGCTCAAAGAGCTTGGTATCAACCCGTATCCTGCCGAAGCACATCGAACGCACCAGATCGGTGATATTATTGCTGGCTTCAGTGATCTGGAAGGGCAAGAAGCAACCGTGGTTGGTCGTATTAAAAGTATTCGCAAGTTTGGCAAAATTGCCTTTGTGGTTATTCGTGATGCCAGCGGTGAAATCCAGCTGTTCCTAAAGCATGACACACTGGCGCCACTCGACGCCGCTAACAGTCAGCTTGGTTTTGATAACCTCGGACTCCTAGATCTTGGTGATTTTCTTGAAGCTCACGGCCCGATTATAAAAACGCAAACGGGCGAAATATCTATCGACACCCAAAGCATTCGCTTGCTCACAAAGAGCTTGCGGCCAATCCCAACTGACCACAATGGTTTTACGAACAAAGAAGAGCGCTTACGACGACGCTACATTGATACAACTGTAAATAAAGATGTGTATGACCGTTTCTTGCGCCGCAGTCGTTTCTGGCAGGCCACACGTAAGTATCTCGACGAGCATGGCTTTGTCGACATGAGCATACCAGTGCTTGAGCACACCACCGGTGGCGCCGATGCCAACCCATTTGTCACACACATGGATGCCCTCGACCAAGATTTCTTCCTCCGCATTAGCCAGGAATTACCGCTTAAGCGGCTAATTGGTGGCGGCTACGAAAAAGTCTACGACATTGGTCCACGCTTTCGGAACGAGAACTACACTGATGAGCATTTGCCTGAGCACGTGGCCATGGAATGGTACGCAGCGTACTGGAACTGGCAAGATGGTATGCGCTTTATGACTGATATGTACCGCAGCATTATTGAACAAACATTTGGTACGTTGCAGTTCAAGATTGGCCAGTTCGATATTGATCTTGCCAAAGACTGGGAAGAGCTGGATTACTCACAGGCCATTAAAGATCGTTATGGTATTGATGTGTTTGGCTGCACACTCGAAGAAGTTAAAAAGGCTTTGGCCGACAATAAGCTCGAAGTAGAGAAGGCCGACAACAAAGCTCGTGGCATTGATAAGCTCTGGAAAAATATACGTAAAGATATAGCCGGCCCCGTTTGGTTAGTTAACACGCCGCTTTTTGTTAGCCCGCTGGCCAAAGTGAACCAGGCCAATCCACAAACCGTGCAGCGTTTTCAGCCGGTGATTGCGGGTACGGAACTTGGCAACGGCTACAGCGAGCTAAATGACCCTATTGATCAGCTCAATCGTTTTGTTGAACAACAAGCCATGCGTGACGCCGGTGATGACGAAGCCATGATGCTCGACATTGACTACGTTGAAATGCTCGAATACGGTATGCCGCCAACCTGCGGTTGGGGCTTTAGTGAGCGCGTTTTTTGGGTGTTTGAAGGGGTAACAGCACGTGAAGGCGTACCGTTCCCACAGCTTCGCTCCGAAGTCGACGAAACTACCAAAGCCATTTACCCCAATCTCAAACTCGGTAAATAATACTTCAATTTGCATAGCGCTCAAGTTGCTGAAGTTTGTTAAAATATACCTATGATTGAGGTGAAAAATCTATCGAAGGTGTATGGCAAAAAAGAGAACACCTTTACCGCACTTAAGGACATAAGTTTTAAGATTCCTGACGGCGCTACGGTGGCCATTATTGGCAAGAGTGGCTCGGGCAAATCAACCCTCATGCATGTTATGAGCGGCTTAGACCGCCCGAGCGACGGCGAAATAGTTATTAATGGGCGCGTGCTTAGTGAACTCAAGAAAAAAGCCATGGATCGCTTTCGGGCTAAGGAAATGAGTTTTATTTTTCAGTCGTTCTTCGTTGAGGCTAATCAGACATGTTACCAAAACGTGGCTTTGCCTCTTGAAATCTCGGAAGTGGCTTTTTCGCGCCGCCGCAGGCAAGTGACTGAGGCACTCGAAGCAGTTGATTTGGCCGACAAAATTAACAGCAAGGCCAAAGATCTAAGCGGTGGCCAAAAACAGCGCCTAGCGATCGCACGCGCCATTGTAAACAAACCAAAACTTATCTTTGCCGACGAGCCAACCGGCAATCTCGACAGTAACACTGGTGATCTGATCATTAAGCTGTTATTTGGCCTTAACAAGAGTCTTGGAGCAACACTCTGTATTGTTACGCATGACCCCGAACTCGCCGCGCGTTGCCAGATCCAAATTAGTTTACGTGATGGTAAAATTGTGAAGATTGTTGATACCGCGTCGGCTTCGACCAATAAGCCAAGCGCGTCGGTGAAGGCAAGCACTAAAGCAGCCGCTAAGAAAACCCCCACATCCAGCAAGCGAAAGGCAGCCGCATGAAAATTATAGACAGCATTCGTCGCAGTGGGCGCAATATTCGTTCTTCTAAAGCGCGTACTATTTTAACGGCGCTGGCCATCGCCGTCGGCGCGTTTACACTTACCTTAACGCTCGCTGCCAGTAATGGTACACAAGCGTTTGTGAACAAAATTATTAAGGACAATTTTGATCCAGCCGAGCTGATTGTGGCCCGCGACGACGTATTCGCAAATAATGGGAATAGTAAACCACAAGAGTATGACCCTACTTTTGGTACGGCTCAAGGTGCAGCTGCTCAGATCAAGCGTTTAACAGAGGACGACCTTACTAAGCTTAAGAACATGCAAGGTGTTGAATCGGTTCGCTTAGCTCAGCCAGTGAATTTGGCCTACATTACCAGGCCTGGCCAAAAGAAGTTTGTTGCCTCGGTTTCTCCGTTTTCGCCGGCTCAAAAACCAGAACTCGATGCCGGCGTAATTATCCGTCCATTCCCCGATAAAACAGTGCTACTAGCTGAAGCCTATGTTCCATTACTTGGTTTTACTAGTTCGCAAGACGCTGTTGGGAAAAACATTACTATAGCGGTTCGTAAGGGTCTCGACACGGCTGCCCTGCAAGACCTTATTCGTCAGGGACAGGGAACACCCAACGAGCAACAGCTCCAGTCGGTAGTAAACAACTCACTTTATAGTGAAGAGTTCAAAATATCGGGTGTGACCAAAAAGCCAACCACCTCGCAGCCTGGTACCGAATTAAATCTCTACGTAAGTGACACT
This sequence comes from uncultured Candidatus Saccharibacteria bacterium, assembly GCA_964394925.1. Classification (GTDB taxonomy): domain Bacteria; phylum Patescibacteriota; class Saccharimonadia; order Saccharimonadales; family CAYLGV01; genus CAYLGV01. The sequence continues at coordinate 63,333 of CAYMZG010000006.1, forward strand.
GCCGCTGGTCGTTTGCTCGATATTAGCACTCAGAACACGAGTGATTACCGTAAGTATCCATATGTATACGTACGAGTTAAGAATGGCTCCGACAAAGCCACGCTGTTGGCAGTACAAAATGAACTCAAGAAGCAGGGCTTCACGGCACAGAGCGTAGAAGACACGCAGAAGTTCTTAACGAACATTCTAAAAGTATTACAGGGAATCGTGGTGGCGTTTGGTTTGATTGCCGTTATTGCCTCAATCTTTGGCGTAATTAACACCATGTACATTAGTGTGCTGCAACGCACGCGCGAAATTGGCCTCATGAAGGCGCTCGGCATGCGCAAACGAGAAGTTGGTCGATTGTTTAGATTTGAGGCGGCCTGGATTGGTTTCATCGGTGGTTTACTCGGTTCGCTTATCGCTTTTGGCCTGGGTACCGCGCTTAACCCTTGGATCACTAAAAAACTTCAATTAGGCGATCAAAATCTACTGCAATTTAAGTTGCCACAGATCATTGTACTCATTTTGATTCTCATGCTCGTGGCACTTGTGGCAGGTCTGTTGCCGGCACGACGCGCAGCTAAGCTTGATCCAATCGAAGCCTTAAGAACCGAGTAAGTACGTGTATATGTAGTAGTATATACCTCCTTGAGACGTAATAGAGACAAGGTGTGGTATAGTGTGACCCATGGCTACAACTAAGAAATCCTCCAAGGCAACATCAAAGACTGCAAAAAAACCAACTGCTAAGAAAACAACAAGCGCAGCTAAAACAACTAAGGCTACCACGAGCAAAAAGGCGACCACAGCCAAGAAGCCAGTAGCAAAAACTGCTGCAGCAGAAAAGACTAGTACCGCTAAGAATGCTAAAGCTAATGTTTCTAAAAAAAGCACCAAAAAACCAGCTGACCGTAAAACGGTTCTACGACGCTTAAACCTGACAAGTGCGCTATTCGGTTTGCTTGGCGCTGTTGCAGCCGGCTTACTCATGAACACCACGAGCTACCAATTCTTAACTGGTCTGCTGACCACTAACCCACTGACTGGGGGATTAGCTCCAGCAGTACATGCGGTGTGGGATGTTGAACTACGCTGGATTGTAGTAGGAATATTAGTGCTCTCGAGCCTCGTACCGCTGCTAGCCGCAACTCGTGCACGCAAGAAGTACGAAGCTGCTTTAGATAGTAAAGTTATGAAGTGGCGTTGGATTGATACGGCAGTTATTGGCAGTTTAATTGTGGCAACTATCGCGCTTCTGAGCGGCGTGCAAGACATCATGACACTCGTTCTTATTGGTGGTTTTGTTTGGCTCTCAGCGGCTCTTGGTTTAATGGCCGAAAAGCAAAATGCTGGTGCTACACGTTCGTACCGCGGGGCCTTTACCATTGGCATGTTTGCCAATGCGTTGCCATGGCTTCTCATTTTGGTTTACGCACTAGGTACATCAATCTGGGGAATGACGCATAATAGCTGGGCGGTCTACGGCATCTACATTACAACACTGCTATGTGGTTTTGGTATGGTCTCAGCGCAACGCGCTTACATTGATCGCAAGAACGACTACGATGTAAGCGAGCAACGCTACCTTGTATACGGCATACTTTCAAAAGTTACCTTCGTGCTGCTGTTGGTTCTTGGTTTCAAGAAGTAAATGGCCACCGAACACGTAAAGATTGAAAAACTCGTTCACGGCGGGCAGGCGCTTGGTGTGCTTGGCGATGGTCGGAAAGTATTAGCCTGGAACGCACTACCGGGTGAAAGGGTCACTGTTGAGCTGCGTAAAAGCAAGCACTCGTTTGCCGAAGGCATCGCAACCGACATCATTGAAGCTTCAACAGAGCGACAAGCGCCACGCGACGAAGCATATTTGAGCACCAGTCCGTGGCAAATGATGACGTTCGAGGCTGAACAAGCTGCCAAAGCATCAATTTTACTCGAAACGTTTCAGCGTGAGGGCGTGAACCTGACGGCCGACATTGCAGATAAACTTGAATGCATCACAGACAAAAACCAGTGGCATTACCGCAATAAGATGGAGTATAGCTTTTGGGGCGACGACGATGGGTTGCATCTAGCGCTATTTCACCGAGCTAGTCATGGTAAGCGAATTATTACAGGTAGTAGTATTGCGCGCCCCGAGATTGACACAGCTGCCAATGCTATTTGTACTGCGCTGAACACGGCCAACATTCGAGGCAGTCAGCTTAAAACCGTCGTGCTTCGTTGTAATATGGCAGGTGACACGGTGGCAGCATTATATGTAAAAGATGAAGCATTTCCTGATTTAGCTGTTTTACATGATTTGGTGACGGGCAACCTGAAGGGCATTGTGGTATTTTTCTCAAACCCCAAGAGTCCAGCAAGTGTATATACCAAAACGCTACATGAGTACGGCAGCGCCACACTGAGTGAACAAATTCTCGGCAAGAAGATTACCTATGATGTGCGTTCGTTCTTCCAGGTGAATATACCTATTTTTGAACGTGCTTTGAAAGAAATTAAAGCCCACATAACCGAACGACCCGTTACTGATTTTTACTGCGGAGTCGGGACAATTGGCATTCCGCTACAGGCAGAAGCGTTTGTAGAAAGTGACTCGGCAAACGTAGCAAAACTACGTGAAAATCTTGGTCAAAACGAGAAAAGAATCATCGAGGCGACTGCCGAAGAAGCACTGGAACATTTGCCCACCGAAGGCACACTTATCGTTGATCCGCCGCGGGCAGGGCTGCACGCCAAAGTTGCTGAAAAACTTCATGAAGTACAGCCGGCAAGCATTGTATATCTCAGTTGTAATCCAATTACGCAAGCTCGTGATATTGCGCGTTTGCAAGATGTATACGAACTTGCGTCGCTGCGGGCATACAACTTTTTCCCGCGAACGCCCCATACAGAGAGCTTGGCCGTGTTGCGCCGCCGCTCGTAGTGCCGTAGTATGACGACAGGAAACAATAAACATGAAACTTCACCGATTTTATCTCCCAGAGACTGACCTCAAACATGATCTATGGATTCACGATCAGCGGCTGATCCACCAGTGGCGCAATGTTCTGCGCTTTAAGCCGGGCCAACAGGTTATTTTATTCGACGGCAAAGACGACGACCGTCTGTATCGACTCGAAGAGCTAACCAGCGATGAAGCGCATGTGCTTTATATAACTGATCGCGAGCGAGTACTGCCCCAAAAAGACATCTACCTGTTGTGGTCACTTCTTAAAAAAGACAAAAACGACTGGGTACTGCAGAAGGGGACTGAGCTGGGCGTGAGCCATTTTTTGCCGTTGCTCGCTGATAGGAGTGAAAAGACCGGTTTTAACATTGAACGAGCCGAAAAAATCATCATCGAAGCTGCCGAACAATGTGGCCGCAGCGACATTCCAACGGTACGTGAACCGATGCATGTTCAAACAGCTATTGAAGAACTCAAAGACAAGGTAGCGCTGTATATATGTGAGCAGGGTGGCGCAGATCAACCAGCAGAAGCCGATCGAGTAGGGGTCTTAATTGGGCCAGAGGGTGGTTGGTCGGATAGTGAGAAGGAATTGTTCAAGACTTGTAATATGTCCGCGATTCATCTCCACGACTTCACGCTGCGCGCCGAGACGGCATGCCTGCAGGCAATCTCCTATATAAGTAACATGTAATAGTACGAGCAAACATGAAAATAACAGATATAAATATCCAGCCACTAGCCCAAGAGCAAGAGGCTTGGGCACGTACGTGGGCTAAAAAGTCACCATTGCATATATCAACTGGTGAGTTACGAGCCTTGATTGGTGTACTGTTTCTCGGTTCTGTAGTGGCGTTGTATATCGTGGCGGGTCCACTCGGTGCAGTCATTGGTTCAATAGTTGTCGCCGGTACGATATCGGCACTGATTCACCGACTCAATACTAAAAAACGTGCCTGGCAGAACTTCGCCAAAGTAAATGGTTGGGAGTATCTTTCAGGGGCAGCCAAAGATGACACAAACACCTATTTCCCAACGGTAATACCTGGCAACCCGATCTTGGATTACTACGAGTACGTGGTTCGTGGTGCTATTGAAGATCTTGATTGCATGTTTATGTCAGACGGTCTGACGTGCATGATCATCACCGTTAGGCTACCGTCAGTCATGCCGCACCTTCTATTAAAGAGTTTGCGATCAAGTACGATGTTTGACAACCGAGATACAATCGAGGGCGAAGCGTTAGAAGGTGAGTTTAGTAAGCATTTTACGTTGTATCATCACAAGAATGATCAAGTAAATGCCCTGAGTGTTATAACGCCAGATGTCATGCAAGTATTGTTGAATAATAATCAAGATCAGCATGTAGAAATAATTGACGACAAGCTCTTCCTAGTGACTCCATACTCTGGAAATGTGAACTTAGCTAATTACACTGCGGCCACGATTCTGTTAGCTAAAGAAATTGTTCATCGAGCTAATGCACTTCAGCAGGTGGCTCAGTCGGCTGGCAGTCATGCCGAAGTTCTGTATCAGAAGAGTTGGGATGAATACGATACCTATACTAAGAATCACACGGGCACGAGGGGAGTCTGGCGTTTCTATGTTATGTTTGCATTATGTTGCGTACTCATTGTCGTGGTCACTCTGCTACTAGCACGTATATTCCCGAATAAATAAGCGGCTTGTGACTTCTCCAAAGCTGCTACAATAGAAACCTATGGGAAATTACTGGAGGGAACGAAGCCAGCCGTACAAACCTGGCCAACAAACACCTTTTAAAGTGTCGCGCAGCAAGATTGAGTTATTTATGCAGTGTCCACGTTGTTTCTGGCTCGACGTGCGCCTTAAGATTACCCGGCCATCAGGTCCACCATTTAACATCAATAAAGCCATTGATGAGCTGTTTAAAAAAGAGTTCGACGTGCATCGTGCCGCTGGTACACCGCACCCGATTATGGCCGATAATCAGGTAAAAGCAGTGCCGTATCAACATGAGTCACTCGACGAGTGGCGCCATAATTTTACTGGTGTAACCACGCTGCATAAGCCAACCAACTTACATGTCTTTGGAGCGATTGATGACGTATGGGTGAACGATGACGGTGAGCTGATCGTAGTCGACTACAAAGCCACCTCCAAAGACAAAGAAGTCGACATAAACAGCGAGTGGCAGATTAGCTATAAGCGGCAGATGGAAACCTATCAGTGGCTACTGCGCCAAAATGGTTTTACAGTCAGTGATACGGGTTACTTTGTGTACACTAACGCTCGCATGGATCTCGATGGTTTTAATGATCATCTCGAGTTTCGTACTAAACTTATCCCATACTCGGGCAATGACGCATGGGTTGAGCCAACCCTTAAAAAAATGAAAGAAACCATGGAAGGCGACATGCCAGCAGTCGGTGTTGCCGCCATGGGTGGCGAGTGCGATTTTTGTGCGTATGCCCGCAGTCGAACCGAATTAACACTAAAAGCCCTGCATACGAGAAAGGCCTAGTATTGAAAGTTGTTATTTTTGATGCGGATGGTGTATTAACATTGCCCGAGGAAGTATTTAGCATTGTGTATGCCCGTTCCCGTGGCATAGACGTGCAGCCTTTTAGAGATTTTTTTCGGCTTGAATGGCAGTCGATCGTCACCGGCAAGGAGGATCTAAAAGAACACGTCACTAGTCATCCAGAGTTATGGCAGTGGGAGGGTAGTCCTGAAGAGCTGCTAGACTTTTGGTTCAAAACCGAAGATGTGCGAAACGGTGCACTATTAGCAATTATAAGTGAGCTGAAAGAAAAGGGATTCGAGTGCTATATCGCAACCGATCAAGAAAAACATCGAGCCTATTATATGAAAACAATCATGTTTAAAGACTTGTTTACAGACTATTTTGTGTCGGCTGAACTTGGTGTTACTAAAACCGATCCAAAGTTTTTTGAACTTATGTTGAAGCAATTGCAAAATAGTCACCCCGATTTGAAGCCAATCGATGTTATCTTTTTTGATGACAGCCTGCCTAAAGTGAACACAGCTCAATCAGTTGGTATTGATGCGAGACTATTCATGAATAACGACCAGGTACGTGAGTTACTCAACAGTAAATAATATGCCCGACTCAGTTACATAGCCTAAGTAGTGACAGGTAAGTTATAATAGAAGTATGTTAGATATTCAGTTCATCAGAGAAAATCCCGAGCTCGTACAAACCAAAAGTAGGCAAAAAGGCTACGACGTATCTATTGCTGACTTGCTCAAGCTCGACGAAGAGCGACGCACGCTGCTTGGTAAAATCGAAGCCTTGCGCGCCGAACGCAACCAAATCGCCGAATCATTGAAGGGTGGCAACCCCTCGAAAGAGCAGATTGAGCGTGGTCGCGAAGTAAAGCAGCAGGTGGCCGAAGCCGAGGCGTTGCTCGAGCCGATCGAAAGTAGTTACATTGCCTTACTAAAAACAATTCCCAATATGCCACTAGATAGTGTGCCCGTAGGTGACACGGAAGACGATAATGTTGTTGCAAAACTAGTCGGAGAACCAACTACTTTTGATTTTAAGATCAAGAATCATGCAGAGATTGCCGAGGCAAAAGGCTGGCTAGATAAAGAACGTGCTACCAAGATAGCCGGTGCCCGATTCGTGTACTTAAAGGGTGACCTCGTTCGTTTAGAAATGGCTCTGTGGCAGTTCGGCATGGATATTCTTAGCAATTCCGAAATCTTACAAAAGATAATTGATGACAACAAACTCAAAGTAAGTGCCAAACCTTTTACTCCAGTCATCCCGCCTGCAGTTGCCAAGAAAGAAGTTTTTGAGGCCACAGGAAGACTTAATAAGGAAGAACAAACCTATAAGTTTGAAGACGATGATCTTTGGATGAACGCGAGTGCCGAGCACACTATAGCGCCAATGTATTTAGATGAGATACTGCCTGAAGATGAGCTACCAATTCGATTTGTTGGTTATACAACCGCGTTTAGGCGTGAGGCAGGGACATACGGCAAAGACACCGAGGGTTTCTTCCGCCTCCATCAGTTTAACAAGTTAGAGATGGAAAGTTTTACGACCGCCGAAACATCGCTGGATGAACATCTCTTCCAAGTAGCTATCCAAGAATATGTCATGCAACAACTTGGCTTACCATATCGAGTACTCGAAAAGTGCACCGCTGATATTGGCAGACCTAACGCCAAGGGGGTTGATATTGAGGCATGGCTTCCTGGACAGAATACCTACCGTGAAACACATACGGCTGACCATATTGGTGATTATCAAACACGAGCCATGAAAACGCGCGTAAGGCGAAATGATGGTTCTGTTGAGCTAGCTCAAACTAACGATGCAACTGTTTTCTCTGAGCGCCCAATGATTGCGATCATCGAGAATTACCAGGATTCCGACGGTAACGTTCGTGTCCCAGATGTATTAAAGCCATATCTTGGCGGAAGGGAGGTCTTATGATCAGCAAACTAGAAGTCAATGGAGTACACCTTTATCTTGACCCCAAACTAAAGGCCTACGTTACAAAAAAGATCGGTAAACTCGATCGTTACATGTCGCGCCAAGTGCGTGAATCTGCCCATGCCGAAGTCTTTCTGAAAGAACGCAGTCTGAAGGGCAAAAAAGAATGCCAGTGTGAAGTAGTCATGCATCTTCCGCAAGAAACCATTGCCATTAAAGAGGCAACCGTAAATATGTTTGCAGCCGTCGACATTGTTGAAGTTAAGCTCAAAAATCAGCTGAAAAAGTACAAAGACCTACATAGCAACCGCGGCCTGAAGCGCCACATTCTGAAGCGCTTCAAACATGATCCCGCTCGATAGCATTCCTTAGTAGCTCAATATGCCTATGCTTGCAATCTGAAGCGTTGCAAGTATCATGAGAGGTATGAGTGAGGCTTACCCCTTGGCAGAACCAGTTGCGCAGGCATCAAAAACCTTTGCATTGCTTGGATCATTGATGATGGCAGAAGTGCCAGCATTAACTCCAGGTGGAATTTTTGAGGGTATGCCTGTTGAGGTAGTTGAAGCGATTTCCACACAGGTACGAAATTGGTGTTTAGAAGGTGATGATAAAGACCAATGGATGTCAGTCTGGTTGGCGCAGTATGAACTTGGTGATTTTATTAGAAAATGTTCATCAGAACCACCATTATATGAAATTACCGCACAGGGCGAAGAAGCGTACTTCACGTGGCTTGCTTCAGAATAACCTTGGTATGATGGCGAAATGTCGCTAATTTTACGTAGGACAAACGACCTCTGATAGGGTATAATTTCACCATATTGTCGTACAGGCAGAAAATCTACAGAGAGGATGAAGTAGGTGAACAAGGTTTTTAAACGTGTTTTAGGGGATCCACAAGCAAAAACATTGCGTCGTATGCGCCGTCGCGTTCGTGACATTAATGAACTCGAAGCCAAATACAAAAAAATGAACGACAAAAAACTACAGGAGCAGACCGACAAACTAAAAGACCGATTAAAGAAAGAAACGCTCGACAAAATCTTGCCGGACGCCTTTGCGGTGGTGCGTGAGGGTGCACGTCGCACGCTTGGGCAGCGCCACTTCGACGTACAGTTGATCGGTGGCATGGTACTGCACGAGGGTAAAGTTGCCGAAATGAAGACTGGTGAAGGTAAAACCTTGGTAGCCACGGCGCCTGTGTATTTGAATGCGCTCACAGGCAAGGGTGTGCACGTGGTGACGGTTAACGACTATCTGGCACAGCGTGACGCTGGTTGGATGGGTCAAGTCTACGATTTTCTGGGGCTTACAACTGCGGTTATCATCGCCGACGAGTCGTTCATTTTTGACAAGAATTTTAAAAACAAAAATCATGCTGATCCTCGCATGCAAAAACTCAAGCCATGTACGCGCCAAGAGGCTTATGCTGCCGATATTACGTATGGCACCAACAATGAATTTGGTTTTGACTATTTGCGCGACAACATGGTTCGTGAAGTTGATCAGCTACGTCAGCGTGAACTGCACTACGCAATTGTCGACGAAGTTGACTCTATTCTCATCGACGAAGCTCGTACGCCGCTTATTATTAGTGCGCCCAGCGTAACGAGCGGTACGGCCTATGCACAGTTTTCAAAAGTCGTGCGCCAACTCAACAAAGAAGATCACTACGAAGTCGATGAAAAGCGCAAAGCCGCCACGCTCACCGATGAAGGCATTAAGAAAGTCGAGAAGATTCTTGGTATTGATCACCTGTACTCAACTGATAATATTCGTACTATTTATCACCTCGACCAAGCCCTGAAGGCGCAGGCCTTATTCCACCGAGACAAAGATTACGTGGTAACCAAAGACGGCGAAGTGGTGATTGTTGACGACTTCACGGGTCGTTTGCTGAAGGGTCGTCGCTATAACGAAGGTTTGCACCAGGCGATTGAGGCCAAAGAGGGTGTAGAAGTACAGGAAGAGTCCATGACACTGGCTACCATTTCATTCCAAAACTACTTCCGTTTGTATGAAAAACTAGCTGGTATGACCGGTACGGCCGAGACCGAAGAAGAGGAATTTCACCAGGTGTATAAGCTCGATGTCGTCGTGATCCCATCGAATCGCCCGGTAGCTCGTGATGATCGCCCAGACCGTATTTATCGCACAGAGGGTGGCAAGTTTAAAGCCATTGCCCGTGAAGTTGCGGCGTTACACCACAAGGGTCAGCCAGTACTTATCGGTACCGTTTCCATCGAAAAGAACGAATCTCTGAGTAATCTGTTGAAGAAAGCCAAGATTCCACACCAGATTTTAAACGCCAAGAACAACGAAAAAGAAGCTGCCATTGTTGAAAAAGCCGGACAAAAAGGCGCGGTAACACTTGCCACGAACATTGCTGGTCGTGGTACGGACATTGTGCTCGATGACGATGCTAAGAAGGCTGGCGGTTTGTTCGTGCTTGGTTCGGAGCGTCATGAATCACGTCGTATTGACAACCAGCTACGTGGTCGTTCTGGTCGCCAAGGCGACCCCGGTGTAACCCAGTTCTTTGTAAGCACCGAAGACGATCTGATGCGTATTTTCGGCGGTGAACGCATTGCTGGTATCATGGATCGCCTCGGTGTAGACGACGAAACACCAATCGAGAACCGCGTTATTAGCAAAAGCCTCGAAGGTGCCCAGAAGAAGGTGGAAGGTTTTAACTTTGACACTCGAAAGACAGTGGTGCAGTACGACGACGTCATGAACCGTCACCGTAAGGCAACCTACATTATGCGTCGCGAAATCCTTATGCAGGCCGACATTAAAAAGCGCATTAAAGCGTTTATCGAAGACGAAGCTAAGGCTTTGGCAAACTCACCAATGCTCATGTCTGACCAGTTCGAAAACGTTGTGAAAGAGAGTTTCCCATTCGACGACGAAACGCTCGATCGCTTGTTCGATGCTGATACCAATGAGTTTGGTAAAGTGTTGTTAACAGAAGCACAAGAACTGTACGAAGGCCGCGAAGCCGCCTTTGGCGAAGACATTATGCGTAAGGTTGAGCGCGACATCTATCTGCAAATTCTGGATAACTTATGGATGCAACACCTCGAAAGCATGGACCACATGCGCGAGGGGATTCACTGGATCAGCGTTGGTCAGCGTGACCCGTTGGTTGAGTACCGTCGCCAGGCACAAATTATGTTCGATCAAATGCAACAGACGCTTCGCCACGAAGTCGTTCGCGCGTTATTTAGTGCCGAGCCAGTCGACGTGGAGCGTGCCGTAGAAACCGAGCTAACCAAAGCCGCTCGAAACTCAGTCGATAATGCCGACAAGATCATCGACGCCGAAGAGTTTGAAGAGACTGACTTTGTGCCGTTAGCCACGGAGCAGGCAGCTAAAAAGAAGAGTCACGACAAGCTTAAAAAAGCTCGCAAGCAAGAACGTCAACGTAAGACTAAAGCCAAGAATCGAAAGCGCAAATAACGTATGAAGCACACCGTCTCTGAGGTAAAACTCAAAAACGGTGCGAAGGGCCTGCTCATACATGTGCCCGACGCCACCGTGATGGGCTTTGAAATAAATTTCCGTGCCGGCGATTTTTTGTGTGACCCCGAAAAGTGGGAAACAGCCCATCTTATGGAACATTTGCTGCTCGGTGCGAATGAGCTGATCCCCAAAGCCCGTGCTTTTCAAGCAGAGTTTGAAAAAAACGGTGCCTATAACAATGCCAGCACCGGCAGCTACGACGTAACGTACGAAGCCGAGTGCGCGGATTTTGAATGGGAACGCATCACTGAATTACTGCTAACAGCAATCTCTAAGCCACTCTTCTTGGAAGACGAATTCAAAGCCGAATACGGCAATGTGAAAGAGGAAATGACTGGGCGCTCTAACAATCACTTTAGGCATTTGAGCTTGGCGCTGCGACAAGCCTATGGCTACCACGTGCTAACCGACCAAGAGCGCTTAAAGCGCATGAAGAATGTGACCGTGCAAGACCTGCGCGATCACTATGCCAAAACGCACTTTACCAAGAACATGCGCTTTGTGATCGCCGGCAAAATAACGCCCGCGCGCGAAGCCAAACTCACTGAGTTTTTGGAAACGATCGAACTGCCAAAAGGCGACAAGCGCATTGCTATGCCCAATGAAGTCCCGGTTGGCTTAAAGGAACCACTCTACATACAAAATCGAACCGTCGAGAACATTCACTTCTATCTCGATACATTCATAAATCGTCGTTTAACAGAAGTGGAATCAGATGCGCTTGGACTGGTTAATACTATGTTGACCGAAACGTTACACTCCCGTATTTTGGGCGAAGCGCGCGAAAAAGGCTTGGTGTACGGTATGAGCTCCAACTATCTACAAACCAAATGCGCCAGCAATTGGTGGTTTGGCACACAGGTTTCAGTAGAAAACGCACCGGCGCTGTTTGCCATTATTGCAAAAGAAATTGCCGCCGTGCGAGCAGGCGACATGACCAATGTTGACATCGCTGCTGCGCAACAATATTTGCTTGGCCGTTTCCAGCGCTCAGGTCAAACCGTTTCTGGAACAGCCGCAGGCTATAGTGGACGCTACTTCTTCGATGATTACATCGATGACTACTACGCCGTGCCAGCCCGCATCCGTGCTATTACACGCGAACAAATCGAAGATATCTCAAATGCTTTCTTTACCAATGCGCAGTGGGGAATTGGCTTCCTTGGTACAGCACCAACAGCCCTGCGTACGCAGCTGACTGAGATCATCAAACCCTTGTGGGATTAGAGTTACTAAATCTAAACGATTCGTAAATGCCTAAGCAGCTTTTTTGTGCTCATCACGAGCCTCTTGGCGACGCTTGGCATAAATACCAGACAGCCTTTGGGCAGCCCTTTCCATGCGCTCTGCTTTAGATCCGGTATATGTTCGAGTTTCGGTCGTACCATCCGGATGAGATATTGTTCGGGTTGCGTGGCGAATAATTTTTTCTTCGCCATAGCTTGGAGATATAAATCCATCCTTACTCTTAATATATCCGTACTTTCCTTGTGAATGAACAGCAGTGCTAATTCGTTTCCCGCTCTTAAACTCTTTTTCAGTGGTTTGGCTAAATTCACTAGTACTTACTGGATAATTGGGTTCACTATAATCCATATCATGACGTTGTTCAGTATAGTGAGTTCCACGGTCGTGCGCATCAACAGAATGATGGCTATTCTCTACTTGGTACGCCAAGTTTTCAGGATGAATATTGTCGTTGCCGATCAGTCTGTTCGGTTCAACGTTGCGAACAGAGTAGCTGTTACTTTCATCTATTAAGAATAGGTCATCACCAAGCTGCACGTGTTCTTCGTGAGAATCTGGTCCAAATTTTACGCTTTGAGTCATTATTTATCTCCTTTTCTATATTCAATAATGTACCTATAATAGCATAGTAAGGATTATATGTCAATTCATTGATATTTTCGTTAATTGTGGGACTGTAATTGTTGGCTGTACGGTATAATGACAGGAATGGAAAACCTTGTAAAACAGGCCGAAGAACTATCGGCTGCGATTGAGCAGGCACTCAAGAAGCTCGATCTTGAGCAGCTCGAAACGCGGCTAGCCGAAGTACAGAAACAAACGGCCGACCCGCAGTTATGGTCTGATCAAGCACGCGCGCAAAACCTCATGAAGGAACAATCGACTCTCGAGGGACGTATTCAACCCTGGCGCCAGTTGCAAGCAAGCGTTAAGGATATACAAGAACTATCGGCACTACATGACGATAGCCTCCAGGATGATTTAACCCATCAGCTCGAAACAGTCCAAGCTTCTTTTGAAAGTCTCAAAACACAGCTCATGTTTGACGGGCCATATGATGATCACGACGCGATTGTGAGTATTCATGCCGGTGCGGGTGGGACCGACGCGCAGGATTGGGCGCAGATGCTCCTACGCATGTATGTGCGTTATGCCGAACAACAAAAGTTTTCGGTTACGACAGTTGAGCAATCGAGTGGGGAAGAAGCAGGCATAAAAAGCGTCACGTTTGAAGTTAATGGCCCGTTTGCATTCGGTAATCTAAAAGGTGAGCATGGCGTACATAGGCTTGTGCGGTTGAGCCCATTTAACGCCGATAATTTACGCCAAACCAGCTTTGCCAAGGTAGAAGTAATGCCCAAAATTGACCAACCCGACGATGTGCAAATTGATGAAAAAGACCTTAAGGTAGATGTGTACAGAAGCGGTGGGCATGGTGGCCAGTCGGTTAACACCACCGACTCAGCCGTTCGTGTTACGCACCTGCCAACGGGCATTGTGGTGGCAATTCAAAACGAACGTTCACAACTCCAGAATAAAGAAACAGCTATGACCATACTGCGCTCCAAGCTCGCTCAGCTCCAACTTGAACAACACCTCGAAAACCTCGCAGATCTTAAGGGGCCAAATGAGCAAGCTGCTTGGGGAAATCAAATACGCTCGTATGTACTACACCCGTATAAACAGGTTAAAGACCTTCGTACAAATCACGTAGAAACGGACGCCGAAGCAGTGCTTGATGGTAACTTGCGGCCGTTTATTAAAGCCTATCTGACAAGCGAAGTAAGTGCCAGTTAGGGCCGACTTCGTAACGTGCTGGGCGTTGTAAACATAAATGGTATACTAGATCGTGAATGATTCTTCTCGACAGGGTAACCAAAGTCTATAACCGCAGTAACACGGCGCTTGACCGCATTAGTTTGCATATTGAGCCGAAAGAATTCGTAGTGATTATTGGTACGAGTGGTGCTGGTAAGTCTACGCTCCTAAAGCTGCTGACTAGGGAAGAGCGCCCGACCAGTGGCAAAATCGTTATTGGTGGGATTGATTACGATAAGCTCAAGGACCGAGACATTCCGCTACTTCGCCGCAAGATTGGCGTGGTGTTCCAAGACTTTAAGCTTTTGCCAAACAAAAATGTGTTCGAGAATGTGGCTTTTGCGCTTGAAATTGTTGGTTATGGCAATAACGAGATTAAGCACACCGTACCAAGGGTACTCGAAATTGTTGGTCTGAAAGGTAAAGAAAAGCGTATGCCTATGGAGCTGTCTGGTGGTGAGCGTCAGCGTGTGGCGATTGCTCGTGCCATTGTGCGCCAACCAAAAATTCTGATTGCCGATGAGCCAACGGGCAATCTTGACCCCAAATACGCCTGGGAAATTATTAAGATTCTCGAGAAAATTAACCACTATGGTACAACAGTTCTACTAACAACTCACAACCAAGAAATTGTGAATAAGCTCAAACGGCGGGTGATTACTATTAACGATGGTCGTATTGTGAGTGATCGAGCCAATGCAGAGTACCATGCATCGGGGCAAGCGGGGCAGGCTGTGTCAGCGCAGCAGACACATGCGAGCCTAGGGCAGGCACGGCAAACGGCACAGCGAGGTCAAATTCAACGCCCACAACCAAGGCAGTAAACCATGAAGCATCGCCTTATTACCCTCGGTCGTATCATTAAGGCAGGCGCACAGAACTTTGTGCGTAATGCCACGCTCGCCATTGCAGCCATTGCAGTGATGGTTATTACACTTAGCATCATTCTGTTCTCGGTCATTGCGAATGCCACCTTTTCGAATACGATCGCGCAGATCACCGACAAAATTACTATTTCGGTATATTTGAAAGACAGTGTGACTGAAGATCAAAAGAATCAGCTAATAACAGATCTGAATGGTATGGAAAACGTCAAAGAAGTGAAGTACCTCAGTAAGGATGATGCGCTGGAAAATTATAAGAAGCAGAATCAGAATAACCTCGATTTGCTACTAGCTATTTCACAAACCGACAACCCCATCCCAGCTACCATTATTATTCGTCCAAAAGACCCGAACAAAATTCAGGACATTCAGTCGTATCTGGAAAAAACTGACATTCAAGCCCTGCAGTCCGACAAAACCTCGTATTCGGGCGACCGCAAAACAGCCCTCGATAAAATTACCAAGGCGACCAAATTTATGCGCGAAGCTGGTATCGTTGGAGTGGTCATTTTTGCCACCGTCTCAATTCTGATTATCTTCAACACCATCCGTATGGCAATCTTTAACCGACGTGATGAACTGCAAATTATGCGCTTGCTCGGTGCTAGCACCAGCTATATTCGTGGGCCATTTATTGTTGAGACGGTTATGTACGGTATTGTGGCGGCAGTTGTCTCAATCGCTCTTTGTAATCTGTTATTCACTATTTCATCCAACGCCTTTGATGCCAGTAGCCTGGGCTTGCTCGACATCAAATATGCCAGCGATTACTTTAATAGTCACTTCTGGCTGATTCTTGCCGGCCAGCTCTTTGTTGGTATACTAATAGGTGCCGCTTCTTCATTGATCGCGACTCGGCGGTATCTCAAATTCAAGACAAGCAAATAAACAATCTCTTCAATTTCAATAACGAGTAAGTGGGGGTAACCTACAGATTGAAAAATAAGCTTAAGCGTGATATTATACATACGACAATTAACGTCAAACAAACAATGAAAACAAAGCTCCAACACTACCGAGTACGATTCATGGCCCTAACTGCCATTGCCGTCTTTGCTATTGGTGGGGTAGTAGTGCCCATGGTGCGAGCTGATCAGTTCGACGAGCAAATCAAGCAAATTCAAAGCGACTCAAGCAATAAACAGGCCGCCGTCGATCAATTACAGGCCCAGGCCGAGAGCTACCAAGATGCTATAAACAAGCTGCAGCAACAGATTGTTGCCATTCAGGCTCAGATCAAGGCGAATGAAGCGAAACGTGATGACTTACAGAATCAGATTAACGTGGCCGAGGCTGAGCTTGCCAAGCAAAAGAAGCTACTGGGCGAGAACATTAAGACCATGTATGTCGAAGGCGAGATCAGCACACTTGAGATGCTCGCCAGCAGTAAAGACCTAAGTGAGTTTCTAGACAAGCAACAGTACCGCACCGCGGTACAAGATAAGATCAAGACAACGCTCGACAAAATTAATGCCCTAAAGGTTCAACTCAAGGACCAAAAGCTACAAGTTGAGCAACTGCTTGCTAACCAGCAGGACATGAACAACCAACTCGGTGCCAACCAAGCTGAACAGAATCGCTTGTTGACTATGAACGTCGATCAGCAAAATTCCTACAATGCACAAATCAAGAATAACAGTGCACAAATTGCTGCACTACGCGCTCAGCAGGCCGCCGCAAACCGCAAGCTCGGTGGTTCGGCTGAGGCTGGTGACCCTGGCCATGGTGGCTATCCAAATTACTTGTATGCCGCAGCACAAGATAGCCTGGTTGATCCCTGGGGTATGTATAACCGTGAGTGTGTGAGCTACGCTGCCTGGAAGGTCTACCAAACCTATGGCCACATGCCGTACTGGGGTGGTCATGGTAATGCCAATCAGTGGCCAGCTAGCGCCCAAGCCGATGGCATCCCGACTGGTAGTACACCACGTGCGCAATCAGTTGCCATTTCAATGGCTGGTTATTATGGCCACGCCATGTGGGTAGAGCAGGTGTACTCCAATGGTTACATTCGTGTCAGTCAAATGAACTACGATCTCGCCGGTCACTACAGCGAAATGACTATTAACGGCGCCGGTCTGACATACATCTACTTTAAGTAAGCATGTGCCCCTGTGCAGGCTGGCTGCTAGGGGCTCGGCTTATATTGCCGGAAGGAAGCCAAGAACAATTGTTCTTTTGGCGGCTTCCTGAACCCTAGCAGCCAGCCTGCACAGGGGCACATGTACATCTCAGCTATTTGTCAGCCTAACGCCATATAGTCTGTTGTATAATGATGGGTAAATATAGTACGTACACTAACGAGGGGAGTCTTTGTGCAGCCACAAAACCAACAAGCGCCAACGCGGGCCAATAAGCCGGCGTCAAAACAGTCAGAGCCAGTCAAAACAAAGAGCACTGTCTGGAAGACGGCCGTAATAGCAGTGGGTGCCGGAGTTATCTTTATTGCCGGTTTCGGTTTGGGCAGTGGCCGAATTGTTCTCAACGATAACCAACTCTTCCGTAAAAGTGTGCAAAGTAATGCCCCGGCCAATCTGGACTACTCGTCTGTTGAGAAGCTCTACGACACACTAAAGCGTGACTACGACGGTCAACTCGATGTAAACAAGTTGCTCGATGGCATGAAGGCGGGCCTGGCATCTGCCGCTGGCGACCCATACACCGAGTACATGAATAAAGACGCCGCCAAAAACTTCAATAATCAGTTAACGGGTACATTTACGGGCATTGGTGCCGAACTGAGCAAAGACGATCAGGGCAATATTATTGTGATTTCACCGATTGCCGGCTACCCAGCCGAGAAAGCTGGCATCAAGCCAAAAGATATCATTGCTGAGGTTGATGGCAAGCCAACTAGTGGCCTCACCATTGACGACGCTGTGAGCAAGATCCGCGGTGATGCTGGAACGCACGTGAAGATTAAGGTAATACGCGACAAGAGCCAGGCCTTAGATTTCGACATTGTACGTGAAACCATCACCCTCCCGAGTGTAACCAGTAAAATGCTTGATGGCAAAGTTGGCTACATTAAGATTTCACGCTTTGGCGAAGATACCGTTGCGCTTACCACCAAGGCAGCCAATGACCTCAAAGCGCAGGGTGCAAAGGGTATGGTTCTGGATGTACGTGGCGACCCAGGCGGTCTGCTTGACGCAGCTGTTGGTGTAAGTAGTCTCTGGCTTGAACCAGGCAAGACAATTCTTCAAGAAAAGCGCGATGGTTTGGTGGTCCGTACCTATCGAGCACAAGGGGATCCTGTCTTAAAGGGCATGCCAACCGTAGTGCTTATTAATGAAGGTAGTGCGAGTGCGAGTGAGATTACCGCAGGTGCCCTGAAGGACAATGGTGTGGCCAAGTTGCTGGGCGTAAAAAGCTTTGGCAAGGGTAGCGTGCAACAGATTGAACAACTTGGTGATGGCAGCGTACTGAAAGTTACCATTGCGAAGTGGTACACCCCAGCCGGTGTGAACATCAACAAAGAGGGTATTAAGCCTGACACCGAAGTAAAACTGTCCGACGATGATGCCAAGGCGCAGCGTGATCCGCAGCTCGACGCAGCTCGACAAAGCCTGCAGTAAATTCTGTTCACGCTCATGCTTGCAATATATGAGATTAGACATAGTATGGTGGTATGTACGCGCCAAGCTATTTAGCACGATCACCCCAAGAAGCCTTACCTCAGCGTGGCGTTGAGGCTGTACATGAGGCGCTCTATGAAATCGGGTTGCCCGAAGATCACTACATTGTTGTAGGTGGTGCCAATATGGTGCTTCGTGGTATTAAGCAAACTACCGAAGATGTCGATATCCTGGTGTCCCAAGAAGCTTACAATGTATTAGCCACACGATCGGAAGTTCAAACCAAAAATCCGCCGGCGCGTGCACGCTACATGGGCGCAACAAACACAACACTTGAGCTGCATGTTTCGCCGCACCATCTACCGGTTAGTGCTACGCGGTCGCTTGGTGACGGGTGGTACCCGTTAGTATTTGAGAATTGTTGGCTGACAACTGAGCGCGTAGGCTTTGTGCCATGTCTGTCGCTAGACGATGTTATTGGTTCAAAAAAAGCCATTCGCCGACCGAAAGACATCGAGGACTTACGGCTTATTGAACAGCACCTTGGCTATAGCCTTGGCCTATCGGCCGTCAAAGCCAATACATCAAAAGTGTTCGTCTACTAATCTTTACCAAAAAGATATTGCCACACTTGCCAGACTAGCGTACTATCTACAGTAACAAGTGGGTTTAATAAAGGGGAAGATGCCAAGGTGGCGAAGAGCCAGACCAAGTTTATTTTTGTTACAGGGGGCGTGCTTTCCGGCCTCGGAAAAGGTATCACCGCCGCCTCAATTGGCAACCTCTTAAAAGCCCGCGGACTCAAAGTCAATCTCCAAAAATGTGATCCATAT
>CAYMZG010000007.1:0-16364 GCA_964394925.1 uncultured Candidatus Saccharibacteria bacterium
TTGGTAGCGGGGGCGAGATTTGAACTCGCGACCTCAGGCTTATGAGTCCTGCGCTCTAACCAACTGAGCTACCCCGCCGCAACAGAGACAAACTATACCACAGAGGAGTCAAACAGAAAAGAGCCCTCGCCGATGGAGGGCTCTTGGTTAGCCGCTTATCAGAATGAGACGTCTGGTGCGGGTGCGCCGTAGTCTCGTGTCTGTACGCGACTTACGCCGAGGCGTAATGTCTTGTATTAACATATCTAGCTTTTCTTTATATGTGTTTGTGTTGCTTGTGTGATCGATTCTGCAACCGATTATGTGTACTTTTTAAAGCTCAGATAACAGAGCGTCTATTTGCAGTAATTCATGGTTGGTGGTTGGTATTAATTCATACGCGAACTCACCGTTTAAGGCGATTAGGCTCAACGGTATTTCCCTTTCTAACTACTTATTTTGATGATGTTTGTTTTGATGCATCAACGGTGTTAATTATACAGATTTTTGCCAATTTGTCAATATTCTATACCATTTTGTTTGATAAATAACCATAGTTTGCTACACTACGTTTGCAGGTTCTTATCTGTTGTTCGAGTAAGACGTTAGTTTGTTCCTTAGTTACTAAGCGATCAGGACAGTTAGCCGAGACAATAAGGGGTCGTACCTGGTCATTAATAACAAAGGAGTAATCACATGTACAAATTATTTGTAGGTGGTTTGCCATTTTCAACCAACGATGACGAATTAGCTGAGGCTTTTTCTGCTCATGGTACTGTTGCGAGCGCCAAGGTCATCACTGACCGCGACACTGGCCGCAGTAAGGGTTTTGGCTTCGTCGAGTTCGAGAACGATGACGAAGGTAAAGCAGCCGAGAAGGCTATGAACGGCAGCGACTTTGGTGGCCGTAGCATTACGGTTAACGAAGCTCGTCCGAAAGAAGATCGCCCTCGTCGCGACTTCAACGGTGGTGGCAACAGCCGCAGCTGGTAAATTCTACGGTTTCGTAGTAAAAACTCCCGCCTAACAGCGGGAGTTTTTATATGTGTTGAGCACGCGTAAAGAAGCCTTTACGGGATCGTCACCACAATTTTGCCGGCCGCACCCCCTTCACGAGCCTCAAAGGCAGCCACAACATCGTTGAGTGAAAAAGTTTGAGCTATACGTGGAACTAATACCTTTTCGTTAAGTAGCGCTGCCAGTCGATTAAGCCGTTCAGTGGTAATTTGAGTGCCTTGCGTGATGACAGTAACTTTACGTGCTTCGGAAACTGCCGCATCGACTGATCCAAGCATGGCTACGGCTATACCGCCGGGGTTAAGAGCTGCCAGCGCTGCCTCAAGGCCTTCGCCAGTCGTGGTATCGAATAATACATCAAACCCCTGTAAGCGAGCAGTAGCGTCGACGTCTTTGTAGTCAATAACTTCATCAGCACCAAGTGACGTAACGTAGTCAATATCTTTGGAACTGACGGTAGTTGCCACAAAGGCTCCACGATGTTTGGCTAACTGCACGGCCAGGCTACCAATGCCACCGCCACCGCCAAGAATCAACACTCTCTGGCCAGCCTGAAGCTTGCCATGCTCATCAATTGCCTGAAGGGTGCTCACACCGACTAATACACTCGCCGCTGCAACGTCAAAACTGACTACACTCGGCTTCTTGGCCAGTTGCTCGCTGGTTGTCAGGGCATACTCGGCCAGCGCGCCGCTGGCGCCGCTTACGGCATTAGCAGAGCCATATACCTCATCGCCAACTGCAAACTCAGTTACGCCCTCGCCAACCGCCTCCACAACGCCCGCCATATCACCGCCAAGGGTGATTGGCAGTGCAGGGATCATAGCTGCCACGTAGCCAGCGTGCACCATTGTATCGAACGGATTAAGGCTCGCTGCTGATACTTTTACAAGAACCTGGCCTTCGCTTGGCTTCGGCTGTTCGACATCAACAACCGTAATGCTATCGGCTGCGCCATATGTGTTAATCTGTGCTGCTTTCATAATTAAAATCCTGTGCTTTCTTTAACAAAAATAACGCGAATACGGTGCTGTGGATCTTTGTGATATAGCAATGTTTTGCTAATAACCGAGTGGCTACCGTAAGCCGCCTGGGCACGCTTATCCTCCAGCGGGAGTACATACGTTTCAAGCCGCTCCATTGCATCGTCTACATCCTGAACAATCTTTTGAGTTCCAACGATCCAAATAACTTGCGTTGCGCCGTATACATAATTTGGCAATTGGCTACCGCTGGCGGATGCTATCAACACTTTACCTGTTTCAGTAACAGCTTGTACGCTTCCGACCGTGTAATCTGAACCCGAGCCAATCCGTCGCATTTCTACTGCTTGATCGGGCTGGCCATAGAGTGGCATAAATTTTTCTCGAACCGAAACCCATTTGCCAGATTCATTTAGCTCCTCGGTCAAGCCAGCGTCATTCAAGGTAGCCGAAGTTGCTGTAAATACTTCAGACCCCTCTGGAATCAGCTGTTCAACGCGTTCTTTTGCTTGGGCCAGCGTGTCGACGGTTTCCACCGTAAAACCATTGTCCTTAAGTGCTTTGGACGCCCGCTTATGGGCTGTCTCCTCAACGGGCTTTGCATAATCTCTTACCATAGAATTCCTTTCAGTTACTGCATGTAGGTATGAGTGATCGGCCACCCTCCTAGTTCGCTATGTTTTTTATAGTACTTTAAAATATATAGTGCTATAATGTATCCGTCAATAGGAAATATATGGAATATCCAATCTCTAAGAATAAAATCTGCGTAGCCAGCCTCAAATTGCTTGGTGATTATTGGACACTGCGTATTATCGACGCCCTTGAACCAGGACCATTGCGCTTTTGCGAGCTACAGCGTGCTATAGACAATCTCAACCCTGCAACATTATCGGGCCGCCTCAAGAAGCTTGAGCAAGCCAATCTGATTAGTCGACGTGGTGAAGCAACAGATAACTGTGCGGTGGTTTACCTGCTGTCGCCACTTGGGCGCGAGTCCCTGCCGGTCCTAGAAGCACTTAACGATTTTTCGAGTAAAGCCCGACGCATTTTAACCACTAACTAGACCAAAGTCATTGCAAAAATAACCACACTTTTGCCATGTATTTTTGACGCATACCGCTTTACCTAATCTACCCCTGTATATATGCGAACATATTTGTGTTACGTGCGAGATAATAACTTGACATATTTTTTGGCTTCGGTACGATAGCCTTTGTGTCTTTTCACTTTGAGGTGGAAAACACGGGCAATAATCCCCTTCGCGTCTGGCCCTTATTTTTGTGAGATTTCAAGGGTAGCAAAACGTTCGGGGGTATAAGGAGGTACAATGCGCGTAAACGCATTTTTGGCCGGACTGGCAACAGTCTCGGTACTATTAGTAGTGGGCAATAAAACCGCACACGCTCAAACACCAACCAGTGATGCACCGAGCAATCCTCAGGCATCCACCAGCACACCCGCACCTACGGCACCGAAAATGGTCGAGGTAAAGCCGGGTGATTACTTGGCAAAAATCGCTGACGAAAATCAAACCACCTATCCACGGCTGTACAGCGCCAACACAGAAATTCAGGATCCAAACCTGATCTATCCAGGCCAAAAGCTGCGGATACCAACTGCCGACGAACCGTTGCAGGATCGAACTGCACCGGCACCGGCGCCTGTTGCGCAGAGTCAACCTACTGCACAGCGTCCGGTCACGCCAAAACGCACCGCCACCCCAGCACCATCAGTTGCGCCTGTTGCAGTAAGTGACGGCAGTGTTTGGGACCGTTTAGCACAGTGTGAATCAGGCGGTAACTGGCACATCAATACCGGTAATGGCTACTATGGTGGGTTGCAATTTAGCGCAGGTAGCTGGCGCGGTGTAGGTGGCACCGGGCTCGCGAGTGAGGCAAGCCGTGAAGAGCAAATAGCTCGGGCGCAGATTTTACAGTCACGCCAGGGTTGGGGCGCATGGCCGGCTTGTACAGCCAAGCTTGGTATACGCTAACAATTCGAAGAAGCATGTGGGGGTTGTTGGGGGTCTTTGACCCCCGCCACATACCAGTATCAGGTCATGGCATTTGCATACAAGATGCTATGATGTCTACAGCATGGAGGCTATCGACCACTTAAAACAGCTGTTCATTGAACAGGGCACGAAGCACCAATACAGCAAGGGAGCTAGTGTCTTAAACCAAGGTGACACACTAGATAACGTCCTGCTCATACAGAGTGGACTTATCAAAATTACAAATAGCGATAAGCACGGCAGCAGCAAGACGGTCGCCATCTTCGGCAAGAATCATATAATCCCTTTGTCGTGGCTCTTTATCGAACCCCCTAAACTGGGAGCGATTTATAGCTATAGTGCCTTAGGCGATGTAATTGTCTATGCCTTACCTCGGCAAACCGTGATTAGTGCATTAGACAACCAGCCTCATATATATAAGTATCTGTGCAATGTGACATCGAAGGCATATGTTAATGCCTCGTTCCGTATATATAACCTGCAAAAAACAAACGTCACCGAAAAAGTGGAGTTTGTTTTGTATTATTTAGCGACGTTACTTGCAAACAAAAAAGGTGAACCGATTATCGAAATTGAAGCTTCTCTCACGCATCAGGATATTGCCGATATTGCTGGCTTAAGCCGGGAGTCAGTCACGCATCTATTATCAAAAGCCCGCTACCGTGAAATATATTGGAAGAAGGGAGGCAAGACATACATTAATGTGACTAAGCTTGATGTTGGCTCGTTGCCTCAAGTGTTAAGTGTAAATATGTAGTCTCAAAATGCTTACGGCTGTGCCATAATAAGCCATAAGCATGGACACGCTAAAACACATCGTGTTACTGGTCAGCGCTTGGCTGTTTCGTTTCCTCATTTTTGTTGCCCTATTTGTTGCCGTAGGTGTGGTAATTTTTGGCACACCAAATCGAATCGAAAAAGCGCTCGTTGACAGCAATGCTTACCAGCGATTCATACCAGCGGTTATTTTGTCTAACCAAAAAAGTGCGTCGCTGAGTAGTATCCCGTTGAACGATCCAAAAGTACAGCAAATTATCACGAAGGCCTTCCCGCCGCAAGCCCTTCAGGCCAGCACACAAACAGTCATTGACAGCTTCTATAACTGGCTCAAAGGAAAAACCCCTCAACCAGACTACGTTGTCGATTTTTCGCCTAATGTGATCTTGTTGTCTCGGGGCTTAAGTAACTATGCCTTTGGGCGGCTTGCCAGTCTGCCGGTCTGTCTGCAAGCCCCGGCAGAGGTCGACCCGTTCACCGCAACATGCCAGCCAAAAAACTTTGACTTTGCTACGGCGCAAGCTGAGCTGCAAACAGCACTCGAGAAAGATGGTGCAATACTGCCCCAAAAACGCTTTACCGTTCACGACCTACCAAAGACCGGGAACGGGCAGACGATTGTTGAGCGCGTGCATTATGCACCAACGTTATATACGTTTGTATTTGCAGCACCCGCAATTTTAATTGGATTAATTCCCTTGCTCGGGCTGTTTATTGTTTGGTTATCTGACCATAAGCGTCGTACTGTGCAAGCGCTTGGTTACACAATCCTCAGTACCACCCTGTTTCTTGTGCTAACACCTCTCATATTCAGTTTTGTGACACGTCGGTTGACCGGGTCACTTCAATCTCAGCCGGCTGCGGTGGGTTCAGACCTGCAAGCCATTACTGCCGATGTCAGCAATAAGTTAAATGCCACCTTTAATAGTCTGATTGTAGAGTTTGGTACCATTGCGGCTGGCATTGGTTTGTTGGTGATCGTTGGCGAGCGCATGACCCGTCCCAAATCCAAGTACTCCAATTTACATCGCAAGGCTGGTGTTGTGAGTAGTGTAGCTTCGCGCAGTGATAACGGGCGTTTCAAACTTGATCCGGCAAAAGTGCCGCTTCAATCAAGTGAAGTATCGGTTACCAAAAAAGCCAAGAGTCATCGCAGCAAGAAATATCGTAAAATATCAAAAGGAGATCTATAACATATGAAGATTGGTATTATCGGTTCTGGCGACGTAGCTCAAAGTCTTGGCAAGGGTTTTTTGGAACTGGGCCACAAAGTAATGCTTGGCACGCGCGATCAAACGAAGCGCGAGTTGGCATCGTGGCGCAAAAAAGATAGCACTACCGCATTCCTCGGGAACACCTCACAGGCAGCCGCCTTTGGAGAGGTTGTCATTCTGGCGGTCGCATGGCACGCTGCCGAAGATGTACTTGCCCAAATTCGCCCCGAAGTGGCCGGTAAGATTGTTATCGATGTTACCAACCCACTTGTATTCCATGATGATGAGCCGCCAACACTAGCCGTGGGCCACACCATGAGTGGTGGTGAGATTGTGCAGCAAAGCCTGCCAGACAGTCACATCGTGAAGACACTCAATATTATTAGTCACTCCAACATGGTGAAGCCCAAGTATAAGGAGGGGATACCAATTATGTTTGTGTGTGGAAATAACCTGTCTGCCAAGCAACACGTCCGTGACATGCTCGTCGAACTCGGCTGGGAAGATGTAATTGACATAGGCAGCATCGAGAAAAGTCAATTGCTCGAGCCACTATGCCTACTTTGGATCGAATACGGCGTTAAGCGTGACACGTGGGGCCATGCGTTTGCCGTCCTTATGAAATAGGCCGCGAATGGCCAGCGCGACTCAGTTATAGTTTTCTTTGTATTAAAAAGATTGTCATATGCTACAATAAAAAAATGAAAAAGCAATATATCATCACAATCTTTGCAGGGTTTTTCCTGCTTGTGGCCAATTCCGGTTACTGGGTCAATCGTTATATCTTTAATGAACAGAAGTTTTCGCAGATTGCGGTCAGTTCTATTTTGAGCTCCGACAGTCGGCAAGCGATTGCCGAAGGTGTGTCGGAAAAGCTCTATGAGAATCGCCCGATCGCCAAAAAGTTCCTCGCTGAACCAACCACCAATATTGTGAACGGTATTCTTGGTTCACCTCAACTACAAAAACCACTTACCGAGCTGGTGAAGCGCATTAATGTACGCATGACGTCTAAAACACAGCCCGAGGTTGCCCTCGACCTCACAAGCGTCAAAACCATGCTGTCACAATTTGTTGGCACGGTAGACAAAGTCTCTAATAAGGACGTAAGCTTTAACCCTGAAAATATTCCTGACAAGATCGTGGTAATAAAGTCGGACAACTTACCAAACTTGTATAACTACAGCGTGGCCATTCTGTGGCTGTCACCAATTACCCTCATTGCCGGTCTGCTACTGATGATTCTGCCATATGTCTGGTGGCGTAACCGTTATAAGACACTGCTAACAATGCAGGGCATAATGTTGTTGGTTGTTGGTGCAATCGCACAGATGGTTGGTCCGCTCTTCCGCCCACTCGTTATTGGTGGTTTGCAAACAGACGCTGGCCGTACGGTGGTTGGCAACTTGTATAGTGCCTTCTTAACTACCTTCGAGCACCAGAGCATGGTCTTCTTCTTGCTCGGTGGCCTACTGCTACTAGTGCGTATCTTGATTCATTTTGAAGTATTTCGTAAGGCAAAGGGCTTAGCAACTTCCACGGCCGCCGCAACATCTGCCAAGGCTAAGGAAGTACGTGCTAACAAAGCTGCAGCAGCAGTTGAGCCAACGGCAAAGTCTACTGCTAAGAAGACGACCACCAAAAAGAAGACGGCTCAGCGAAACAAGAAATAATATATCTGTAACAATCAAAAAACGGCTCCTGCAATGGAGCCGTTTTTATTTGTTCGAGCGTGTAATTTACGCTTTGACTTCGCGGTTGACGTCGATACCCATGGTAATGAGAATCGTGCCGTACACGATAGCGAACAGACCAAGCAACCATAGGAAGGCCAACGTGCCTTGCACTGGATAGCGCCAGATCAGAACACCAACGATGATGCTAACAAGTGCACCGATCAGCGTCATAACAACGTGAGTGGCTGACTTGCGATCAACGAAGGCCAAGATTGCATCTACGACACCTTGTGCGATCAAAACGATAGCAACAAGAGCGACGAGAGTTGCAATCGTCACGCCTGGGCGTTGAATCAGGTATGCACCAACACCGATCTGCAATAGACCGACGAGTAGGTGGAATACCCAGTGACCGTCGCTACGACGATCTAAAACAGCTGCGATCACGCCAGTAACACCAGCGATCAAGAGCCATAAGGTTATTAAAATGGCAAGGGTTGCCAGAGTGATTTGGGGCCATACTAGAGCGAACACACCAAACAACACGGTGATAACACCACGTGCAATGGCGAGTCGGCTAAGCGTACTACCCAGTTGCTTCTCTTCCGCGGTTAGCGATCGAGCCATAACTCCTCCTTAAGATTATTGTGGACATATC
Organism: uncultured Candidatus Saccharibacteria bacterium; assembly: GCA_964394925.1. Lineage (GTDB taxonomy): Bacteria > Patescibacteriota > Saccharimonadia > Saccharimonadales > CAYLGV01 > CAYLGV01. The sequence continues at coordinate 8,322 of CAYMZG010000007.1, forward strand.
TTTACACTTTCGTGCGGTATCTGTCAACTTTACAGAGGTAAATCTTTATACTACTATTACCATATGCATCAGAAACCTGGCGTCCTGCTACTGTCATTTACGATCATTGTTAGCCTGATGGCTGGCACGTATATTCTTATGGTGGACTGGAATCTGACCGGGACGCTTGGATACGTTGTGGCCATTGGCCTGGCTATTGGTGCTATCTTATACGCCGGCCAGCCAAAACGCTCCTGGGCGGCACTAGCAAGCATGCTGGCGGGTGCCATTTATATTTTTTACCGCTCAACTGGCCAAATTAGCTTCCCACTTCTAAAGTATGTGCTCGGGATTGGCATGATTGGCTACGGAATTTTCGGTTTGTTCATGCTTTTCCGTATTCTCAGCAAACAGGAAGGTCACCGTGGATAATCCTAAAGACTTCGTACAAAAAAACATCTTTCAGTTGCTTGGTGGTGCAACCGTTTCCATCCTATTAATTGGCACGATAGTATTTCACTTTGTTGAAAAGTGGTCATACCTAAACTCATACTATTTTTCGGTCGTTACCCTAACGACTGTTGGTTACGGCGACTTTGTGCCCACTACGCCATTTGGTAAGCTCTTCGCAACATTCTACATATTCACTGGCATTGGTATTATTGCCACCTTTGCTCAGACCATCGTGAAACGACGTGGCACTAAACTCGTCGAAAACGCCGAAGCGCGGCGAGCTCGACGCGAAGCCGAAAATCAAATCGCCGAAGACTAGACGAGGCGATGTCGATCTGGTGCAAGATAAGCAACCAGTAGTGCAAGTGGGAAGCAAATAATACTGAATATGAAGTAGCCTAGGAAGCTATGCCCCTTACGACCCGCTACACGAGCTGGCCAAAAAGCGATACCAATCCAAATAAGCAATACGATAACTGCCCAAACTGTGCTAATTGTGTAGCCAAGTAGTGTTGTTGCGAACATAAAGTAACTCCTTTGTAATCAATAGCTCTATCGTCTCATTGTTGCCACCCTGGGTCAACGTTACTTGGGTTGTTGTGACGTGAAAGCACCATCCAACATGTACCGCCAGTAAGCATACATGGGCGTTATCTTACCGACTCGTGCAATCCGGTGAGCCCGCAAGGCACGGCGAAGCTTTGCTTCCGATATAAGGAATATTAGTTTAGTTTCTGCAGGATCTGCTTTCATCTGTAGTTCGTCTTCAGACATACAAATAGCATAGCTATACAGAAACGAGCGATCTATCCGGTTTTTTAAATGATGGTTATGTTTTTTCTTTCCAATGAACCGCAAGCGTGCGGCGGGCACGGTTAGGCCGAGTTCTTCCTTTACTTCCCTGATAATTGCTTGTTCTGGCGTCTCCCCAGCGTCTACCCCGCCACCAACAGATATCTCAACCTGATTAGGATGAAATACAAGCGATGATGCACGCTTCTGCATAACGACCTTATTTTCGGGCGTGTATATAATAATGTGCACACCATGTGTCCATAGGCCCTTTGCATACACCTCGTTAAAGCCTGCTACTTTGCCTGTTGGTTCATCATTCTCGTCAAATATATCGTAGTAGCTTTGTTTTTGTGTCATGCCGACATTGTAGCAAACAACGAGATGGGCATAGGCATGAGGTGTTTTAGCTTGGTGAGTTTTTAGCAGAGTAGGGTCTAGATGGATAGATCGATTATGTAGGCCTCTTTCCCAACCTCCTCACGGTAGTCTAGTGCGAGTGGCTGGTCAAAGCATGTTCGTATGAAGGCATGGATTTTTTCTCGCGCGGCCCATGGTGTTTCGGCCACGGCAGATATACCTACGGAGCGTGACGAACCAACCGTCTTATATCTTCGCGGGCCTACTTTTTCGGCCGCCGCAAAGCGCACCTTGGCGTCAAATTGCTGAGCCAAAGTCGGGTCCATTCCAAACTCATAAACGGGACCTTTACCATAGCCATACTCTGGCGAGACCAAATATAGCATCGCACTTGCCATCTTTTTGAACCTGACGCTGTCTTCGCATAATTCACCGGTCGCAATGGACTGCAAAACTTCCGCGACATCTACATTATCGTCTAGGACATCGAGAATGTTGATTAATTCTGGATCGCCTCCACGCGCATTGATCTCAACAATTTTAAGGCCTTTCGATGTTTTAAAAATGGTTGGGTATAAAATGCCCTTGTAGTCATCTCCTCGCTCTTTCATGGCCTGCAAGATTTGCTCCATAAGAGTGATCGCCTGTTCGTAATCCTCAGGTTCCATGAATGGTAAAACGTCGTTTGGCTTGAGCGAAAAAGTTCCCATGCCGCCTGTGCCCGGACCAACATCTCCATCTTCGCGGTACGGGTAGTCGTAGGTTACAGGTGGCCGAACTAAGGTTTTGCCGTCGGTAAAGAGTTGCAGGGTAAACTCGTACCCATTAAGCTTCTCTTGTACTTCTAGGCCCGATTGGTTCGCAGCCCCTAGCACCTCATGGGCATATAGGCGAGCCTCTTCGTAAGACTCAAAGTGTTTGCCTTGAACTTTCACGCCCTTACCACCCGTTAGGTTGCGAGGCTTTAAGGCCATCTCAATGCCCCGATCCTGAAAGTAGGCAATGGCTTCGTTAGCTTCCTCGGATGTTTCCACCATAAAGTTCACCGGATTAAATGACGGGTTAATCTCGTTAATAAGATCACGTAGATAAAACTTATCCCACTCCACTTTTGCTGCTGATTTATCTGGGCATGGAATTAACAGATTCGGCATTCGTTTGGTGTCAACTCGTCGTCGTATAGCATCAACAACTCCTGCTGCCAAAGCATCATCAAAATTGGTTATGAACATGTCTGGCTCAACGGCCTGCACGTAACTGGCTACCAATTCAACATTCGTTATATTGTTGATCACATCGAAGTTACCGCCACTTGCATGTGCCTTGTCAACGAGCCCCGGATTCTTCCACTCACCAATAACATGCAGCGTGTGGCCCCTCAGCCGCTCTGCCAACGCTTCGTCACGCCCCATGTGGCCCAGTAGTACAATCTCCATACCCTCAGTTTCGTGTAACGAGACGTTTATTACAAGAGTCAGCGTGAATACTACACCAATTATTGAGTAGGGTTGGTCGACGCGGGAATTCGGTCTTGCGTCCGAGTGATGGCGGCCAGGACATCTTCCGAGAGTTCAGATTCGCCTATAACATCTGTGACACTAAAAGTAATCATGGTGTCTGCGTCATCATAACGAACAACTAAATGACCTTTTGCTTTATCGGCATCAAATTCACGAGTAACTTCTTCTCGCCGCAGCGTGTAACCTGGTGTTGGATCAATCAGTCTCGATTTATCTTGTTTCAGTTTGGTTTTTTGAGGAGGAAATACAAATTCATGAATAGCTCCTCGCACGAATTGATGTGGAGCAACATCTTTGTTGGTCTGTAATGTTCGGCTAACACTTACTTCAGTACCAAGCTGTCCGAGCCTGCCAACCAATTCACTGTAATGATCTCTCCAAGTTAATACTTCGGCGGGCAAGGATCTAATGGTTTTGTATTCAATTCTATCCATGTTAACTCCTTTTGCAGCATAGTATTTACGTTCAATATGGTTTATGCAAGCATGAGCAAAACAAAAACATCCTTGGATCGAATGTAAATGCACTTGTGACAGTATGGGAAATTAACGAGATTTGACCAAGTCATCGATAATCGAGTTCATTTCTGGCACAAAACGTTCGCTCTTTTTTATGTCATGCCACTCAATGGTCGATTCGGCATTATCAAGGAACGAGTCAACAACTGCTTTTTCCGCGTCATTCAGCTCGATCTTATGCGCTATAAGCAAATGATGGCAGCCATTGTTCGAAAGTGGTTCCGCACGTGTGGGCCAGCGTAGATTATAGGTTCCTAGCTCAACGAAACGAGTTTTGTCTTCAACATGTAAGCCAATTTCCTGTTCAATTTTGCGCCTTGCAGTATCCGTAAGCTCTTCACCTTTATTAATTCTGCCACCCAATATCCACCATTCTCCCCTTATTGGATTGGCGCTTCTCTTCTCTAGTAGAATTTGACCGTCGTGTATTACTGCCACGTCAACACAACCGATAACCAGGTTATCTAACGCCTTCCCGTATTCTTCTGCCGTAAGAGGATACATACTTTCTATGTGCTTATTTAGTAACGACTAGCTCAGAGGGGTCATAGTGCCCGACCGAATTATCATGTGTATGCTCTACCTCATATGAAAGTCCGTGCGAATCATGAAAGTCAACAATCACACCGGGTACACCCCACCGACGTGTTGCAATGGCTTCAGGCGTCCAGTCACTTAGAACTGCCTCGTTCGGCTCAGTAGTTTGCACCCCAGTACCAACCTCAATTGGTGGCCAAGCATTGGTTGTGTCTGAATCTTTTCTCATCGCATCTCCTTGTTTAATTAAACGGAGGCTGGCTCATTATTTGTTAGTAAATATCCCGCATCCTTAAGATATGCCTCGGCATCTAGAACTCGTACGAAATCACCATAAGTAATAGGGCCCGGCTCTTCTGAATAGATTCTGATTTGGTAGTTTCTGCCATTAATGTAATCACCATCAAATGAGTAGGTGTCGAAAATGCTCGCTAAACAAAAGTCTGAATGCTCCACGTCCGCAAGACTAAGATATGTGTCACGCTCCAGCTCACCACCAGCACGCCTTTCGAGCACTAATTCTTCTTCATTAATATTACGCTTGTATACCTTAACTGGCTTCCCGTCTGCAATGCCTGCAGTAACGGTCCATTGGGGCGTAGCCTCAGCAAATGCTCGCAACTCGTCTGCGCTTAACACATCTTGGTTTGGTGTTGTTTCAAGCTTCATTCTTAACAGTCGTGCAAGGTTTAGCGCTTGGTCAGCTTGCTGCACAGCACGATCAGTTTGTTGCATTGCTAATTTTGCAATTTCTAATACTGTGTCGCTGTATTCTTTCTTTTGGGCAATTGCTTCTTCTGCCACCTCAGTTGCTTGTTGGGCTACCTCGATGGCTTCAGCTGCAACCTCCCGAGCTTGTTGACCGGCTTTAATGGCTCGTTTGGTTAACTTTCCTCTGCGCATGAGAATTTCTCCTTATTTGGCAATCATAGTCGCAATTTACAAAAATGCAAGCATGAGCAAAATGAATACGGCAGTATACCTGGCTTCAATTCAGCCACAACCAGGAGGATGTTTACCAATTACTGAGGTCTCTGGGGTCGAAGTGTTTTCGTTTAGGACTTTTTGTGCCGAACGTTAGCATGCCGGCGTCAATTACCGTTCGACGGACTTGCTGTGGCGCTCGTGCTAAGGCGCTCCAAATCATACCACTATCGTATAGCTTCCAATCGAAGTTTTTATTAATCTCTTCTGGAACTTCGGCACTCGGCTGTTGTGCTACCAACTCTTCCTGGGTCTTCTCGTCGACAATTTGTGTTGTTGTCGCAGCATTAAGTGCTTCGTAGGCAGCCTGTTCAACCGATCGTTCGGGCTGATATTGGTGCAGACCCTGGCGCACCCCTAACTGCTCGGCTGCGAGCTTAACCTCATTAGAAAAAGTTGGATCTTCAATATAGGCACTCATGCCGTCACTGCGCACGACCCGACCACCTTGTCTACCTATCTCTAACTTAACAATTGTCGTTCGAATTGCTTCGGTCATAATGGGCGCAAATTCAGGAAATTGTTCTATTCGTCCTGGGTTTGCAAGCGCATCGCGAAAGGCACTTTGCACGGCTTTCTTAAAATCCTCTTCGTAATCTGGGAGCTCGCCGTTTTCTAGGTATGGGCTGATAAAGGCATAGAAGCTACGTGCCTGCTTGAGCCAATCTTGTCGTGATGGTACATCATCCATAAATCCGTCATCACTTTTGATACTTCGCTCCCCATACACATTTCTTATCTGGCTATCTGAGGTAAGTTGCTCTAGAAATCTATCAATAATAAGTTCGATGTCAGCTCCGGAATCAGCAAGTTGTTCGGCGAAGTTAGCAGCAACAAAGGCAGTGAGCTCTTGCAGGTCTTTGGTGTTCATCGCGCCTTCACGAACTTTGATCGTATTGCCTGTTTGCTCAATAATTGGTGAGTCTTGGTCGTTGTGCATATCCAGAATGGTTGCTTCAGCTGGGATCAACATACCTTCGCTTGGACTGGTGGTGTAGTAGGTGTCCACACCATACAGAACTGCCGGCGCACCGTTAAGCTCTGCCACCTTTTCCATTGGAGCAATAATTGTGAACTCTCGCCCACTAAAGTTACCCTGCATATGCGACTCAACAGGATGGTTTAATGACCAATGCAATGTAGATCGGAGGTACTGGTCTCTGGAACGTGCTTGAAATTCAGAACGTGGGCGCATAACTCGCATGCCGGTGCCAGACTGATCAATACTCATTGGTTCAACAGGACTCGTGTGTACTAGAACCAAGTGCTTTTCGGCTAACATTTCTAGTTCCTCCGGAGTGAGCTGCTCACCCGGTTGTCGTATTGTGTCGGATTCATAACCATATTGTTCGGCTTCTTCCTGGCTCGTTGCAGCATCGTATGCGGAACGGATTTCAGTTTTTGCTGCCACAATATCACTCGCCTCACTGTCGCCTGTCAACATGAGAGCAACTTCTATCAGACCCTGTTCTAATCTACCCTTTTCTGTTGGCAAACCATCCTCAAACCCAACGGTTGTAGAGGCATACAACTGGTCATAATAATTGATGACTTCGTCATCAATCTCACGTTTTGCTATGCGCTCTTTAAGGCTCTTTAAGGCTTCGATACGGGCTGGATCGCTCGCAACAAATCCGCTTTCGCAAAGAGTAATTGCCGTGTCGACAACCCCCTCGGGTGTTGCCAGTGCAATCAAGACAACACTTTCGGCATCTTCATCAACAGCACGCTCAAAAGGGTCGGCCGTTGGATTGCCCTGAGTTTGTATTGCTACCCATTCGCCGAAATCATCCCCCGAGGTATGGAGTGGGCGCTCTTGTTGCGACAGAACGGCAGTTACAACACTGCCCTCCCGCTCATGAGTAGGTAGTTCCTCTCGTCCTCGAAAATATAGTGAAACGCCATCGGCTACCGAAAATTCTGTTCGCTGGAGATCGGCTTGATCAACAAAAACCTCCGGCTTGAGTCGAGCTTCCATACTTGACTGTAGTCGTGCATAGGATTCAATCATCTCGGGAGTGAATATCTGCTCTTGGGTGTTAGGTGCTTCGGCTTCGATGGTACTCATTTTTATTTTCTACTTTTCAATTTAGATTGTAGCACATTATGCTCTTTTTGGCAAGTGTATTATATAGTTTGTTTTGTTCCACTGAAGAACAGTGGGATTCTACTCAATATAGCCTAGTACCTAAAACTGCTAGCTAGGTAGAGATCCCTGTATAGGGCTTGTCTTGCATGAAACATTCAATCGCAAGCCTACTTGCGTCAAAGTGTGGCTGTGGTAACTCGGCCGGGTTAAACCACCCAATTTCTGCACATTTATTTGGCTCCAAAATAGATGGCTCACCTTCAAATGTTCGGGCAACCAATATCACGGATATAAAATGGATACCTTCTTGCCTATATGTTTCAAGATTATTTGTTATCGCGATAACTTCTGGCGAAATAATACGTATGCCGTGCTCTTCTTCGACCTCTCGCGTTCCCCCATCCTCAAAAGTTTCACCCAGTTCAAGCTTGCCACCAGGTATTGACCACTTTTCTGCATGACTACCGATTCTTCTGCCTAACAATACTTCGTCCTTGTCATTCAGAATGATTACACCTAAACCTACTTGTGGCAAATGTTGAGTCATGTGTAGATTTAAAAGGTAAAGTCATGTAATTGCAAATTGCAATAAATAGGAAAGCACTCCATGAACGGGGGGTCAAAGTGCTTAAAGCCACGGGGGAAACATCGGCTTCGCCTCCTTCGCTGCGGCGTGCTCGGTGCAAGCACCTGTGCGCGTCCTCGCTTCGCCGAATCTGTGGTTCGCTTTCTGCTCACGCATCAGGTTCTCGTCTTGTCTCATTAACCAAGAAAAAAGCCCAAGCGTTGCTTGGACTCTTTTCTTGGTAGC
>CAYMZG010000008.1:0-14156 GCA_964394925.1 uncultured Candidatus Saccharibacteria bacterium
CCAGTCTGGCTGATCATCCTCTCAGACCAGCTAATGATCGTCGCCTTGGTGAGCCGTTACCTCACCAACAAGCTAATCATGCGCAGGCCGTTCCCAAACCGCCGTAGCTTTACTCCGAAGAGCACATGCGGTATTAGACACCATTTCTGGTGCTTATCCCTCAGTTTGGGGTACGTTCCTACGTGTTACTCAGCCGTCCGCCGCTCGTGTACCCCCGAAGGGGCCTTACCGCTCGACTTGCATGTATTAGGCACGCCGCCAGCGTTCATCCTGAGCCAGGATCAAACTCTCCAAAAAAGTAGAATTTGTTCGCTTAGCATCAGTCAGAAACTGACTAATTTACTAAAATAAAACAATTCAAAAATATGAACTGACGTTGTTCGCACTATCTCAAGTTTTTAACGATCGCTTTTCAGAGACAATCTAATAGACCTCCAAAAAGACTCAGATCATCTTACCTTGTTTGCTACAGATATGTCAACACTATTTTTGGCAAATTAAGCAGTAGCATTTACAACAGTCCTTTGAGGCTATTGTTCGGTTTTACCGCGGAGAGTATCAACTATGCCGCCCGGCTGCAATGCTTGACTCGTGTATGGACGCTCTATAACTCGCCTGGCGCCAATCTCAAATTTGGCAATAAGGCCGTGCACGCCACCCCTGTCGGCGATGTCAGACAACGTCGCCAGAGCACCGACATCCCGCGCGATAACATTTACCTGGGCTTCGGCCTTATGAGCTTCAAACAGAGCATCCTTAGACATGCCACCAAGATTTTGCGGAAGAATATTGACCCTGCTGGCAACTGGGTCTGGGTCAACCCCAGCCTTATCAGCGCGGTAAATCTCTGCAGCACTCGCAAAGATAGCGTCGTGATGTTTCTCGAGCAAATCTTCTTTTATCATGAACATATAATACACTAAGTGTAGCTTATTGTCAATTACAAGACGCTTGTGGTAGGTACTGCTAAGTAACTATCTTAATACTCAGTATCGTATGGACGGAGCTGCCAAGCATAGTAGTATACGGCGGCACGAGCTGCCAGGCGAGTTACGGGATTTGAAGCATTGCGTTGGCGTTCTTGCGCCACTGCCAAGGAGTCCATTACCTCGTCAACAATTGCCTGTTCATCCTCATTGATGTGCTCAGAGATGTGCGGCGTAAAATCTTCCATATAAGTATTTATATGATATTCATCACAAAAATGCAAGTTCGGGGATTGTTGGGGCTTCTAGTCCTCGAGTGGGAGTGTGGCGTTGTCGGCCTCTTCGACTTCTTCAGCCTTATCAACAAGTGCCAATGAAACCACCCGGTCGTCTTCATTCAGGCGCATGATACGTACACCTTGCGTTGCACGACCAAGCTGTGGCGTGTCCTTAAGGCCTAGCCGTATTGTTTGGCCATTCTGGGAGATCAGAATGACCTCTTGTGTGTCGTCGCCACTAAGCGTCTTAACACCGATCAAATCACCAGTCTTCTTATTCACCACGGCCGAGCGGATACCGACACCTCCACGCTTGTGCGGCGTGAACTGGTCAATCTTGGTACGCTTGCCATAACCAAGCTCGCTGATTACGAAGATGCTACTACCGGCTTCAACCACGTCCATACCTATCACCTTGTCACCGGTGCGGAGGCGAATACCACGTACACCGCGTGAAACACGGCCCATCGGGCGCGCATCCGACTCGTGGAAGCGAATCGCCTGACCTTGCTGGGTGGAAATAACGACTTCGTTATCACCAGTAGTCATGCGGATCCACTTCAGCTCATCACCATCGTCAAGATTAATAGCAATGAGCCCCGACTGACGCACGTTCTGATATTGCTCAAACGGCGTCTTCTTAACCACACCGCGAACGGTACACATTAACAGATTACCCCCGCCGCCCTGTGACTGCTTAGATACATTAATGACCGAGCTTACCGTTTCTTCTGGTTGCAACTGCAACAAGTTCACCAAAGCCACACCCTTAGCGTTCAAGCCCACCGCGGGCACTTCGTAGGTCTTCAAGCGGAAGACGCGACCCTTGTTGGTAAAGAACAATAGGAAGTCGTGTGTGCTAGCGTTAACCACGTGCTCAATGACATCTTCTTCACGGGTAGCCATGCCCCGCTTGCCCTTGCCACCCCGGTTTTGCTTGCGGTAATCAGCAATTTGCGAGCGCTTAATGTAGTTAGCGCTCGTCAGCGTCACTACTACCTGTTCATCTGGCACCAGATCTTCATCACTCATCTTGCCAAGCTCTTGCGGTACTACCTTGGTACGACGCTCATCGCCGTATTGCTTGCGAATCTCAGCCAACTCATCCTTGATGATCTTTAGGATCTTCTTTTCGTCGGCCAAGATGCCTTCCAGCTTCTCAATCAGCTTACGCAGCTCCGCAAGCTCGTCTTCAACCTTTTGGCGTTCCAATCCTGCCAAAGCACGCAGTTGCATAGCCAGAATGGCTCGGGCTTGGATTTCGGACAGTTTGAATCGCTTGATCAAATTAGCGGCAGCCTCTTCTGTTGTGTCGCTATTACGGATTGTTGTAATTACTTCATCGATATGGTCCAGGGCTATCTTAAGACCTTCTAAGATGTGGGCTCGATCTTTGGCTTTTCGAAGCTCAAATTCCGTGCGGCGGCGAACCACCACCTGACGGTGCTTAATGTGCTCGCCAATTATGTCTTGCAAGCCCAGCACGCGCGGCTGAATACCGTCTACCAGCGCCATCATGTTGAAGTGGAACGTCGTCTGCAAAGGTGTTAGCTTGTACAGCTGGTTCAAGAGCTTCTTCGGGTAGGCGTCTTTTTTCAGATCAATCACAATGCGCACCTGGCCACGTGCCGTTTCATCGCGCAGGTCACTAATGCCCGTAAGCTTCTTGTCGCGCACCAGATCAGCGATCTTCAGCACCAGACTCTCTTTGTTCAAGCTAAATGGAATCTCAGTAATAACAATTTGGTTGCGACCCTTGGCACCTTCAACCACTTCGGCAACACCACGAGTTACCACGCCACCACGACCAGTGGCATATGCCGTGCGGATCGACTCTTGGCCATAAATAATACCGCCTGTTGGGAAGTCAGGGCCTTTTACAAACTGCAACAGATCGTCGAGGCTTGCATCTGGATGATCAATGGTATGAATTTCAGCGTCTATGAGCTCTGTGAGGTTATGTGGTGGGATATTGGTGGCCATACCGACCGCAATACCGAGCTGGCCATTTAAAAGCAAGTTAGGTAGCTTAGCGGGCAGCACGGTTGGCTCCTGTGTGGTACCGTCGTAGTTATCACGAAAATCTACCGTGTCTTTGTCGATGTCACTCAAAGTTTCATCGGCCAAGCGGGCCATTTTAGCTTCGGTATAACGCATGGCAGCTGGTGGATCACCGTCCATTGAGCCAAAGTTACCCTGCCCGTTAATGAGCGGATAACGCATTGCCCAATCTTGTGCCATACGCACCATAGCGTCATAAATTGATGAGTCACCATGCGGGTGATACTTACCCATCACGGCACCGACCACGTTAGCACTCTTGCGGTGGCGCGCACCGCTGCGCAGGCCATCTTCGTTCATAGAGTACAAAATACGGCGGTGAACGGGCTTCATGCCGTCACGTACATCAGGCAAGGCGCGGTCAATGATTACGCTCATGGAGTAGCGCAAGTAGCTATCTTCCATGACGTTCTCAACCGTCCGACGCTCAACTAAACGCGAGTGGTCAAGGTTATCAAGAATCTCCACGGCCGTCTGGCTATCCTGATTCACTTCTCGTGGTTCTTCGTTTGCTTCAATGATCGGTTCTTCATTTATTGGTTCGTTCGGAGTGTTGTCGTCTGCCATCTTAAATATCCAAGTCCTTTACGAATTTTGCATTTGCTTGAATGAAGTTTTTGCGCAATTCTACCTCGGTGCCCATGAGCTTGTTAAAGATCGCGTCGGCCTTTTCGGCGTCTTCCACCTTCACCTGCACCAATACCCGCTTCTCGGGGTTCATAGTGGTCTCAAACAGCTGTTCAGCATCCATTTCACCCAAACCCTTGTAGCGCTTCTGCTCAATAAAACCAGCTTGCTTAAAGCGCTCACTGTTTTCATCGACTTTAATACCTTCGGCTTTGCGCTTCTCGATCTGCTTATCGAGCACGGTTTCGAGCTCTGATTCATCATAAATAAATACGCTCGATTTGCGCCCAGGTTTTACCAGCTCAAACAGTGGCGGTTTGGCCAAATACACATGGCCACCGTCGACAACTTCTTTCATATAACGGAAGAAGAAGGTCATGAGCAGCGTACTAATGTGGCTACCGTCAACATCGGCATCGGTCATGATAATGATACGGGCGTAACGGAGGCCGTTAATATCAAAAGAATCTTCGATACCAACGCCCATGGCTTTAATAAGGCTCAGAATTTCGTTGTTGGCAAGCATCTTGTCGAGACGCGCGCGCTCAACGTTTAACACCTTACCGCGTAGTGGCAAAATGGCCTGTGTCTTGCTGTCGCGACCAGACTTGGCAGAGCCACCAGCAGAGTCACCCTCAACTAAGTACAGTTCTGAACTGTTGGGGTCTTTGCTGGAACAGTCTGCCAGCTTACCGGGCATGCTAGCTCCGTCGAGTACACCTTTTCGCAAGATATTCTCACGGGCAGCGCGAGCAGCCTTGCGAGCACGAGCGGCCAGCAAAGCTTTGCCAACCACCTTCTTCGCAATCCCTGGGTGCTCTTCGAGGTAATAGTTTAGATACTCACCAAGGACTGTTTCTACGTAGCCGCGAACCTCGGGGTTGCCAAGCTTGTTCTTGGTCTGGCCCTCAAACTGTGGATCAGGTAGCTTAACCAAAATAACAGCCGTCAAACCCTCACGCGTATCTTCCCCGCTCAGGTTTTCTTCTTTGTCTTTCAATAGGCCATTCTTGCGGGCATAGTCGTTAATAACACGGGTTAATGCCGCCCGGAAACCAGTAATGTGCGTGCCACCATCGGGGTTAAACACATTGTTGGCAAACGCCTTGATGTTTTCACTGTACACATCGGCGTATTGCAAGGCAATTTCTACCTGTACATCCTTAACGGTCTTGTCGACATAAAAAACATCCTCATCCACCACATCTTTGCCGTGGTTGAGGTGTTTGACGTAGCTCTGGATACCACCTTCAAAGTAAAAACTATAACGCTCGCCAGTACGCTCGTCTTCAAGCTCTGTACGAATACCCTTAGTTAGGTAAGCAGCGTGACGCAAACGATCAAGCACCGTATCGTAGTTTACTTTTACCGTTTCAAAAATGGTGTCATCGGGCCAGAACGTTATTTCGGTGCCCTGCTGGTCGGTCTTGCCAGTTACCTTAAGATCATACTGTGGCACACCGCGCTCGTATTCTTGCTCAAAGATTTTGCCATCACGAAACACCCGAATCTTCAGCCGAGTCGATAGTGCATTTACCACACTCGAACCAACACCGTGCAGACCACCAGAGACCTTATAGCCACCGCCGCCAAACTTACCACCAGCATGCAGAACAGTTAAGACCGTTTCAACAGTGCTTTTACCTGTTTTTGGGTGAACGTCGGTCGGAATACCGCGACCATCGTCGGTTACCTGCACACCGCCATCGGCCAAGAGTTTGACCGAAACCGTTGTGGCATGACCAGCCAAGGCCTCGTCGATGCCATTATCAACAATTTCCCATATGAGGTGATGCATGCCTTCGACACCAGTACCACCAATGTACATACCAGGACGCTTGCGAACTGGCTCCAGGCCTTCGAGGACCTGAATTTGAGCAGAATCGTAGTCTTTTTGTTTAGCCACGCTAGTAGAACCCTCTCTCTATTTATTAGTACGTTAAGCCCCAGTAAACAGGTTTAATGGGGACTTCGCCACCACTTATCCACTAGTATAGGCAAAAATCAGTCTAAAAACAACTAAAAGCCCTTGTTTGAACACATACTTTTATGGTTCAATAAGCATGAACGTTATATATAAACAAAGATACAAAAATGTTTAAAAAACTGCTCAGCAACCTGCCTTTTAACCCAAGCCTGATAAATCAGGTCAGTTTTTATATGAGGCGGATGCGTAAAGAAGCCGCCGTCCGCCGAGTTGGTTTAGTGTTCATTGTGCTCACCATGATGGTGCAGTTTTTTGCGGTCATTGTCCCGCCCCAAGGCTCGCTGCAAGCAAGCCCAAACAATGACCTCATTGCAGGTGGTTTCCGATCAAGGGATGAGGCAGTGCTGCGGTGTATGGCCACAAATCAAGATTATGGCACCATTTTGCACTACTACGGTATCTCCTGTGATGATATCGCTCAATCTAGTGAAATTAGCCTCAGCCCAAACTCCTATGGCGGCAATCTCTTTTCAATGGGGCGCCTAGCATATGGCAAGGCTGGCGAAACACCCGTAACCGTCCCAGGGGCGGCTACCAATCCGATGTGGTTCCGTTATTTAAATAGCTGGGGCCCTAATCCCTACCGCGCCCTGCAAGGTCACACCAAGTACGGCGTAACATTCTTCCTGCTATTCGACTGTGGCAACTTAGTCTTTATTGGTTTACCGACACCGCAACCACCGTGCGCCTATAAGCCTGGGATCTATGCTGCTGATCCGCAGTGTTATGACCCGTGCCCCGTACCAGGTAAACAAGACTTACCAAAGAATTCACCGCAATGCTTTAACCCCTGCCCCATCCCTGGGAAAACGCAGTACCCAGCCAACTCACCGCAATGCTTTAACCCCTGTAAAGTACCGGGCAAGGGAGACTTGCCAATCAACTCACCATTATGTTTCCCGCCGTGTCAGTACAACAAATCCATACCCGAGAATAGTCCATCGTGCAAACCATGTGAGCAATCTCAGACCAAGGAGGACAAAACCTCCTGTCTTGAGCTGAGCAAGACGGCCCGTAACATTACGACTGGTCTGGCCGATGCAAATGGCAGTACGGTGAAGGCAGGCGACGTCATTGAATACAAACTTACCGTTACAAATAAAGGCAACGCCAAGATTGCTAAGTATGTTGTGACGGAAAACATTAGTGACGTGCTTGACTATGCCGATGTCGTAGACCTTAGTGGCGGCACGCTCGATAAAAACAACATAATCAGTTGGCCACCACAAGATCTAAAGCCCAAAAGCACCATAAGTAAAACCTTTACTGTTCGAATCAAGAACCCGATACCTACCACGCCGACAGCCACTTCTGATCCTGGGCACTACGATAGTAAAATGACCAACGTTTATGGCAACACCGTAACCATTAATATCCCTCAGCCACCATCAAAGCGTATCGAAATAGTAACCACTACACTACCGAACACCGGGCCCGGCACGAGCCTGCTGATTGGCTTTGCAATAACAGCAGCTGTTGCCTACTTCTTTGCCCGCAGTCGCCTCTTCGCCACCGAATTAGACATTGTTCGGCATGACTATGTAAGTACAGGAAACATTTAGCATGAGTGAACACGCCCCGAAGTCACACGAAACTCATAAAGCACCCGAGCACCTGGTAAGTCACGAGCATCATCAAAAGGCCGAGAAACAGCGCCAGGCAGCAGCAGAGCACGCCAGACAGCAGGCTAAGAGCGCCGAGCAAGTGAAAGAGCTACATGAGCACGTTAATGAGCAAGCTAAGAGCAAAGAAGACTACCAGGCTGATCGTCTTGAAGAACCGCAACAAGATATTTATCTTGGTACGCAGAAACAAATTAAAGACACAGCATACCGCCAAACTTTGCGAGCCACACAACGCAAGTTACCAAAAAACTCCCGTCGCTTTAGCAAGATTGTCCATAACGACGTGGTGAATGCAGTCAGTGAAGTTGGCGCCAAAACGGTTGCCCGCCCCTCCGGCCTGCTGGGCGGCGGCATAGTTGCCTTCTTTGGTAGCGTTATTTTCCTCTACTATGCGCGACACTATGGCTTCCGCTATAACTATCTGGTGCTATTCTTGCTGTTTGCCCTTGGCTTTGTAGTTGGCGCCATTATCGAAGTGCTTGTCTGGGCATTATATAGTCGGCGGCGTCGCTTCGAATAAATGGAACAGGCTACTGTGAGCATAACCGAAAAAGCCCAAGGCTGTTTGCTTCTTGGTGCCATTGGTGACGCCCTCGGCGCACCAGTTGAGTTTATGAGTTATGCTGACATTCTAGAAAAATATGCAGATCAGAGCAGCTCAACAACACCCGTCATTAATGGAATCCAATGGTTAGATGAGGCCTACGGCACAAAGGGTGCAATCACCGACGACACTCAAATGACATTATTTGCTGCCGAGAGTCTCGTTACTGCATATCGGCGCGGAGAAGCAAGAGGTATTCTTGCACCGTATTGGACCTATACGAGTAAGGCTTATAAGGACTGGTTCCGTACGCAGTCTGCCAATAGTCATTCGGAGAATCTTGAAAACGCCTGGAGTAGCGAAGAACTCTTGAGCACCATAACAAAACAGGGTCGTCGTAGTCCTGGGAATACGTGCCTTGGGGCGCTTCAGGAGCTTTCAGAGCAATTCCCCGAGCCAGCCAAGAACAACAGCAAGGGTTGTGGAACAGTCATGAGGGCAGCCCCAATTGGGATTTTCTTTGGGAACCTTATAGATGATATTTCGCCCGCAAACCTAAAACGCGTGTATGACGAAGGTGTGGCCGATGCAGCCATAACGCACGGTCATCCCGTTGCTCAGCACGCAAGCGCGGTGCTCGCGGTTATTATTACTCTTTTGCTGCATGACCAGGGCATTGAATCAGCCATCAACACTTCACTGAAGCTATGCACGAACAACGAAATAACTAACCTGTGCCGAAAGGCATTGGACCTTTCAGTTGCGCCTCCTCAGCAAGCAAACATTAAAGAGCTTGGCGGAGGCTGGACGGGCGACGAAGCACTGGCTATTGCAATATACTGCTCTCTGTACCGTGATAGAGGGGTTCTATCATTGGAAGATTGTTTGAGGCTTGCCGTAAATCACGATGGTGATAGTGATAGTACCGGAGCGATTACAGGAAATATCATAGGGGCAGCATGTGGTCGTGAATGTTTTAGCACACCCCTGCTTGCAGACGATAGCGAAGTTGCCAGGCTGGCATCACTAATAAAGGGTTATGCGAAAGATCTCGTGATCGTTAATCGGTAGTCGATTTGAAATTGCCATCGCGATCGATATAGATCGTATCTTCAACGTTTGTTTGGTCGGCACCATCTGAGCGCAATGAAACCTCAACCTGCTTCTTGTCGACTCGCTTAACAGCTTCTTTCATTGATGGTATAACCGGCTGCGTTCTGTCAGCAACTGGTTCAACTGGCGGTTGCGGTTTTAGTTGCGGTGATGGCTGTGGTGATGCACCCACAGCTGTTGGCGCAGCTGCTGACGCCGTAGACTGAAATGGACTTGGAGTTGTTGCCATGCCGTTATTTGTGTTCGGGGGGCTCACTTGGGGTTGTGCGCCCATTGGAGCGACCGGCGGAGGCACGGGAGCAACTGGGGCCGCAAACGGCTGGGCTGGTGACATTAGAGGATTAGTCGCAGGTACCGACGATGACACTGCACTAGCAGCAGGCATCGGACCAGTAGGAGACTGTGCTGGCATGCCAGGCTTGGCGGAAGAAGGTGTGCGACGCTTGGCGAGCCATTCGTCGAGGAAGTTACCGGTACCGGTGGGTTTTGGCGCCGGAGCTGGTGCCGGTCCCATACCACCCGGCATTGCAGCCGCTCCTGGTGCCCCAGCCATACCAGGCTGACCCTGACCAAATGGTGATGCACCAGCTCCAAAGGCGGGCTTTGGTGGCTCAATTGTCTTCATGCGTTCGGTTATCTCTTGGTCAACAATGGCGCGTGGACGGCCGTACTTGGCAGCCGACAACTGCTTCAAAGCGTCGCCAAGCTTCGGGTTCGGATTACCAAGTGGGGGCAAGGACACCATACTGAACGGCTGTGTCGGCACACCGTGCACAAGAGTTCTCACGATAGAGTTAAAGTTTGGTACGCGCAGCAAGTCATCGGCATCAAAAATCGGCTTAAAGTAGCGAGCTAGCGATTCAACATCATTCTGACCGATACGGTAGGACACAATGGTACCGATGTTACCGAACACCGCATCACGAATTTCTTCAGACAACTGAGTCGTAAACTGGTTGGCTACAATCAGGTTAAAGCGATACTTTCGTGCTTCCGACAAAATGGTTGCAAACGAATCGGTCGAGAAGTTCTGGAACTCGTCAACGTACAAACAAAACGGCACACGATCATCTTCTGGTATGCTGGCTCGACTCATAGCAGCTGCTTGGAATTTCATCACAAAAATCATACCGAGCAGCTTCGAGTTAAGATCACCCGTGCGCCCCTTACTAAGGTTAACAATCAGAATCTTTTTGTTATCCATTATTTCGCGCAGATTAAATGCACTCTTAGTCTGACCAATGATGTTGCGCATCATGCTGTTACTTAAGAAGGCGCCGAACTTGCTCACAAACCAACTCACCACCTCGCCATATTCATTAGAACGCTGCGCCGACGGCATTTCCTTTTGCCAGAACTCCAGCACGTCTGTTTTGGTCACATATTTTAGCTTTTGCTTCACATATTGCGGATCACGGAAGAGTTTTGGAATATCAACAAATGTGCCGCCCTCTGGATCGGCCATTACCGTTAAGGCAGCATTGCGGAAGAGGTGGTGGTAGCGCGGCCCGATAATACCCTGGTTATGTGGGTCATACAGCTTCTCGAGCATATTAATAGCTTCTTGAATCAAGAAGTCTTTTTGATCTTCGTTATCAGCCTCAAAAATGTTTAGACCAAGCGGATAATCCACATCGGCCGGACAGAAGTAAATCACATCCTCAGTGCGTTCCTTGGGCACCATGGCCAGCAGTTTTTCGGCTGTATCACCATGTGGATCAATAAACGCAAAGCCATTGCCGTTAATCATGTCTTGTAAAGCAAGGTTTTCGAGGAACGTTGACTTACCTGTACCCGTCTGACCAACCGCGTACATATGTCGGGCGCGATCTTCGTCACTCAGACGAATTGCTTTTTTGGCGCTACGGAACACGTTATAACCAAGTAATAAACCGTCTTCAGGCATATTGCGCGGGCCATCTACCTGTTTGCTCTGCTGGCGTTCTAGTTGAGACGTTGGGATGTTCTCTTGGTCTGGGAAGTGGAATAGCGTCGACAGCTCCACCCCGTTTAAAATGTTGCGATTATTCTCTTGTGGGAAGAAACGAAGGATATAGCCAGTAACAAATTTCTCGATATCCTTAGCCGGCGTGTACTTAAAGCCATTTTTGCCTGGTGAGTCATACAGCGAGAACGTGGCAATAATATTAGCCAGTAAAGCTTGGGCGCGCTGTGAGATGTTCGATGAGGCTACCACACGAATCATCACCTCAAAGCCGGCGTGCCTGGTTTTATCGTCAATTGAATCAAGAATGGCTTGATCGAGCGAGGACAAGTCAGGTTTGTCGCTGCCACCGCCCTCTTTCTTCGCTTCGGGTGGCTTTACGGGGGCGTAGGCCAACTGCTTGGCCCATGAACCAGCCAGGGCGGTGCCCTTCTTGTCGTCTTTGCCTTTTCGCTTGTGACTGGCAATGGAGCGCGCCGATTTTGTCCAGCCTGGATCGGCGGGGCGGATCAATATCTGTATACCAGCTCCATCTTCTTTATCGAGGGTAGACAGGGCGTTCAACAAAGACTGGATCGCGTCGCGCTTCAGGTCTTGATAGGTGGCAATCGGGTAGGCAAACTCCTTTTTGAGCGTCATCTCGCCGCCCATGGTGGCGCTAATCTTGCCGACTGGACTAAAGATATTATGCTCGGCGACCTCCTCTAGCCGTGCCGTTGGATAGGCACTCACAACCGCTTGCTTAATAACCTCTACGAGCGAGACCGGAACAGCTACATAAAAGTTCACAAAACCCTTTGAGCCAACAATCTCAAACGAAATATGCCGCTGGCCGTAAAACGTATGCCAAAACCCTTTCTGCCACGTGCTGGCAATAATGTCGTACATTATTTGGGCTTTGGAAATGTTTTCTTCAATGAGGTCTCGACTATCGCGGCCATTGGCCTCGGTATCGTCACTGAGTGGTGGCAAATGAATAAGTAGCGGTACCATTTTGAGGCCACGCTCGTAGTTCTTCTGTTCGCGGAATACCTTCCGAGCCTGGAAAAATCCAATAGGCACTATTACAAACAGGAGTATTGCAAAAATTATTAGGCAGATTATTAGAATCTCCATATATGTCGTTGCCTAGTTCTCGTTACTAACCTTTAGGTCTTTGTTGTAGCGCTTCTTAAGGTAATCGGCCTTCACCTGCGTCATGGCTTGATTCTGTTTATAGGGGTCATCTTTTGTTTGCGCCACTATAGCCTTGGCTTTTACTACCCATTCCTTCTCGATCAGGTCAACATCGTCGGCCATTAGCTGCGCCGTGGAGACGGTAGTCACTCCACCTACGCCAGGCGCTGCTGCGTCGGCTGCCCCAGATGGAGTAGATGAAATAGGCTGCAATGGTTGTTGCGCGGCAGGTGTTGTGGGCGGCGGTAAGGGAGCTTGCTCGGCAGTGGTTGACACCGCCTCTGTTGGCACGACACCAGCCGCCACCTCGGAAGGCTCTTGCGGATGAGGTAATTCAGATGATGGTTGGTAGTTTGCGTGATTAGGTTCCATACGTCTGCCCATTATACGCCAACTTCCCTCTGTTGGTAAGCTGATTTTAACTATTTTTTGTGGAGAAAATCGGCACGCCAAATATACAGCCAGAACAGAGCTGTGAATAATACGACCAAAACACTATCTTTCCAGGTAAGTTGATGAAGTGATGACAGCACCATTAAAGCTACTCCAATAAAACCAATACTTGGTGGTAATAATCTGGCCACTAAGCCACTTTCACCCCTGCTAAACACATGCACAACCAAGCCCGAAATAACAAATAAAATGTAACCTATAAGCACAAATGGAACGAGCAGCAAGGGTAAAGCCACATTGCTTGGGTTAGTCAGTAAAATGTATGCAAACAAAATTGCAATGGCAATGCCACATGACAGGATTTTACTCAGGATTGGGTGTTGTTTTCGTATTTCCATAATAAAATGCACTACCCCTAGTGTAGTGCATGTTGTCCGTATTTTGGAGCCAAGGACGGTAAATCCGCTCAATGTTTAAAAATTTAATAGCGCTTACCGTCCGTTAGGCTTTGACTGACCGCTCTCAAAACGAGAGCGTTAGCGGCATGTTTTTTGCCGTAGTTTGTAAGTTTTTGTTTGATCTTACATGCTCACATGCTACTACTTTTCATAAAAATAGTCAAGTATTTTTTATAGTTATTCTTACTACAATACAGGTTGGGCATACAAATTTATTCAATATTTTCTATAAAATATATGATGTATCTGAAACAACATAATTTTTGAAAATATGCTTATGTTTTTGAAGTATTTTTTGACTTTCATATAGCAATTTTATCATTGATTAGAGGTCATATTTGCTGATATATTTTTAGAAATAATGTTAAGTATCCTGGTCAAAAATGAACTATTTTTAGGTACTTTAGCCTGCTCTTGCGCTGTGCCAGGAGGTTATACGGCTGGTATTTTGGAGTAATCAAGGACCACACGATATAACACAACTGTCTTGTAGCTAGACGCACGAAGCCTACTTATATGCTCTATGTCATCCCACGACCCTTTGGGCTGTGCCTGGGCCGTTATGTAGACTGGGTATGCATGAATTATCTTGGTTGTTTTCCGCTGTAATATACATGGCCGCTATATATAGCTGTTTTCCTCAACCTTTAGTGTGGCTCGATGCAGTATAGAATCATTGTAAGCAAACAGTAGTGTTAGCTTAAGATCATTACACAACCAGGTCATACGATTGCACCATATAGTCAACGACTGCTATGCCTCAACACATATGATTGGCAACCGTTCGCAGCATTATTTTGACATCTTGTGACCACTTTTCTGAATCTGCACCGACAAAGTACCAATAAAGTTATGCACAGTTGTTTTTTTATTAACATAAACATGTTGACATCCTAATTCTCACCCGCTACTATTAGCTCAGCACTTGAATAAAAAAAGTGCTCAAAAACAAAAACGTATCTGAAACAACGGCTTCTCGCAAGCCGTTGTTCCATGAAAAACCATGGAACAACAGGTGCGTTA
>CAYMZG010000009.1:0-11556 GCA_964394925.1 uncultured Candidatus Saccharibacteria bacterium
AGCGCTGAAAGCATATTAAGCGCGAAACTAATCCCAAGATTAGATTTCCCTATGACCTCCCTGAAAGACGATCAGGTTGATAGGCGCAAGGTGGAAGTGCGGTAACGTATGGAGCCGAAGCGTACTAATAGAGGCATTGACTTTTTATGACCATGAGAAACATCTGTTTTTAACGGGTGTCCCTCGTGGCCGAGAGTACATTTGACTAGTTATTGGTGAATTATCACAATAGGTATGTAAATATTTTATGTTTATGCGCCTGATGATTTACCAATCGTTTGTCTTAACATTTCAAAACGATCAATCGTGCAACTTATTTCATGTATGATATATTGGCCAACAAGTCGTATACCATATGTGATATATATGGACACCAACGCAGCATCTTAAACGCGCTCCAAGCGCACACAATAGATGTCGGTTGGTGCCCATGGCGCGAGGGAAACACCTGTTCCCATGCCGAACACAGTAGTTAAGCCTCGCAGCGGTTACAATACTTGGGGTCCACCCCTGGGAAAATAGCACGGTGCCAAATTATAAAAAGGGGAATCCGAATAGGATTCCCCTTTTTCTTTTAACGATTATCCTCCAGGATTATAATATTGACTAAGATCCAATATTAGTATAATATATTAGTATGAATGGTGATTGTCTTCGTTATTGTCCCATAGCTCGAGAATGCGCTAGTATCGCTGCTGGCCTTGAGAGTGACCGTGAATCCATCTTAGATCAATCCAGTGATGTTCTTGCAGCTACTGATTATGAGCAGCAGGCTGAACTATATGGCGCTTTATCTATCTTAAGTGGTGAAGTTACTGCTGAGCAATCTGATGAATTTAACGCGAAAATTAATGAACAATTTGAACAGGCGTTTGGTGTTAGTAAGAAAGAATGGTTTGAGCGCGCGGCAACCGATTTGCCTCAAGAGCTTGTGAAAGTCAGGCAAGCTGAAGCGGCTATTTCAGTTGCTGCTGGTGCAATTGCGCTTATTCAGGCTGACTGTAAAGGGCCAAAGGTAGGCATAAAGGCTAGACTGAGAGAACTCAAAGACCGTTTTTCAGACTATTGGCATAATCGAAGGTTCTCTGGTGGTACGCGTGGGATGCTTAATGAACTTGCTGAGACGCGACAAACCAATAGGCATGCCACTAACCTTGCCATGCACAGTCGCTGTACAAACAAGCAAGCAAGACTAGCCCTAAAACAAGCTATTAAGAACCCAATGGTTAAAGCTTTCCACCAAGATCTTTCAGAGTATTTCGAATAGATGTGTATATCCTGCAGCGATTTTATTTACCAAACAGAAGTAGTTGACATAAGCGTCTAAGAATGTTAGCATAAGCTTATCTTCGATAAGAAGAAATAAGAAGAGAGGGTACTTCCGAAAGGAAGCCCTCTTTTTGTTTCTAATTTAATTTGGGAGGCCTCACATGGCTGGAACGAAAGCTGGCGGCAAGGCTGCTGCCTCAACTAACAAAGCTAAGTACGGTGCAGATTTTTACGCTCGCATCGGTGCCCAGGGTGGCAAGAAGGGCCGAACTGGCGGTTTCTTTGCTAACCGTGAGCTAGCCCGCATCGCTGGTGCTAAGGGTGGCCGTATTAGCCGCCGTAGCAAGAAGGCTGAATAAGTCTAGCGAGGTACGAACAAAAAGCCGTCTAGACGTTGTCTAGGCGGCTTTTTTAGTAATTTCGCGCATTCGGTACGGTCGACAGAAGCGGGAGCCAGAGACGCGCCAGCGCGTGCCGCACGTGAGGCATTCATAGCTCGTCTTGTCGGTCTGTAATCCATTAAGCATGCACATGGGGCAAGTGCTCCGCGCATACAGCCAGTTACGGTAGGTATCCAGACAGTCCTGGACATGATCTTCATCAATAGCAATCCCAAGGTCCGCAGCAAGGATTGACGCAGCTTCCCAGGCTTCAACTTCAAGCATAAGTAGGCCGAAGTCATTCTTGTAGGTGGTGTGACCACGCTGGGCATGGCCAACTTCATGCAGTAAAGCCCACTGGCCACGCTCAGTATCGAGGGCTGAGCTGTTTAGGTGAACGGTCCGCGTTCGTGGTGACCAGAAGAAAACGTCACCCTCAGCAAACTGAACATCTGGCAACAGCTTCTGGCAGCGTGTTACCAGCGCATCTTTCATGCGTGGACTCTTTCATGGTGCTGCTTGGCAAGAGTGTAGCAGCCGTACAGTACTGCTTCTTCGGGATGACGTGCTTTGATAATGGGTGGAATTGAGAATAGGGGGCTTTCAAATTTTTTTAGCTCTGCGGCAAGTTGTTTTTGGAATTTTTCATAATGGGCTCCAGCACCACCACCTAAAATTATCACTTCTGGGGATAAACCTACGATATACACGATCATGCCGGTTGCCAGATTGCGAGCTAACCATTGCCAAGCCTCATCAAAATCGTCTGGCGTATCACCAACCCGACTGCCAAACTTTGCCTGGAACGCTCTACCTGACGCGAAATCTTCCCAGCGCACGTGCTCACCCTTGTAGGCAAGAGGAGTCTGGCCTGCTTCCAGGTCTTCAAACTCAGGGGGTATCTTCCCATCGATTATGAAACCTGCGCCAATACCAGTGCTGATTGTAAGATAAAGTACTTTATGTTTTGGCGGTTTGAGCTCAGTTGCTTCTGCAAGTGCAGCTAATTTGGCATCATTTTCTATGTGCACAGGAGCCTTGAAGATTTTTTCTAAATCAGCTTGAATGGGCAGATTTTTCCAGGCCAAATTGCCGAAGGCGAGTGCGACACCATGCTTTCGATCAAGCTTGCCGGGAATAGCTGCAACCACTCGTTGCACGTCTTTTGTTGTGAGTGACGCAACAGTTTTGCTAAGTTCTTCTAAAAATGTATCGTAATTATCAGGGGTGGGGAACTTGAGTTGCTCGACAATATGTCGCTTGCCATTGAAGATGGCCACGAGTGTCTTTGTACCCCCAATGTCGACTGCTCCAAACATATGCTGCTAGTGTAACAAACATCATGCCACTATGCCTACGCTTAGCGGATTGTTTCATAGTTTTTAATGTGAGGCCAACACATGTCTTTTGGTGAGGGTGCAAAAAAATGTGTGCGGCGTTATAACGCCGTGGTAACGGAGTTGGTGCAGCGTTATAACTATTTGACCGTGACCATAATACAAACATGCTTATCCTAAGAAGTTCCACGGGCAAATCTCATTACCATTTTCAGAGCCTCACCAGGCACCAAGCTAAAGGCATGTCCAAGCACCGAGCGTGGCATAGGCGCCTCTTGCATTAACAGAGAAGAACAGATATAATTCAACCTAACCCATTATTATCTTTAACAGGCTGTGATTATCCGGCCATCGGTATTAGTGCGGAAATACTACATAAGGAGGCATGTAATTCATGTCAAATAACAACGTAACTATGGACGATTTGCTGGCGTCCACTGACATAGCCCAGCTAAAAGCCGGTGACACTATCGAAGGTGTTATCACATCAGTGCGCAAGCACGAGGTGTGGGTAGATCTCGGCGCTAACGGTGTTGGCGTGGTAATGCGCCGCGAGATTGGCCACGGCCAACAATTAGAAGAAGGTCAGACGGTTCTGACGAGTGTTGTCGATCCGGAAATGGATGAGGGTTTCGCACTCCTCAGCATGCGTCGGGCTGCTAAAGATCGTGGTTGGGATGAACTCCAAACCACCTTTGACAAACAAGAAATCATCGAGGTTACCCCGTACGATGCCAACCGTGGTGGTTTGCTCGTAGAGCTCGAAGGCATTCGTGGCTTCCTGCCAGTCTCACAACTGGCTGCTGGTCACTACCCACGTGTTTCGGGTGCCGACAAAGATGAGATTCTCCAGAAGCTTAACCAGCTTACCAACAAGGGTATCCGCGTTCGCATTCTCGACATTAGCCGCAAAGACAACAAACTGATCTTCAGTGAGAAAGAAGCTGTCAAAGATGACATGGCGGCTCGTTTCTCAGAGCTCAAGGTTGGTGATGAAGTTGAGGGCGTCGTAACAGGCGTAATCGACTTTGGCGCGTTCGTAAACGTCGAAGGTATCGAAGGTCTGATTCACATCTCAGAAATCAGCTGGGAGCGTGTCGAAGACCCGCGTGACTACGTGAAGACGGGCGAAACGGTCAAGGCTAAGATTATTGCCATCGACAAGGATCGCCTCAGCCTCAGCCTGAAGCAAATGAGCGAAGACCCATGGTTGAAAGAAGTAAAAGCTTTCAGCAAGGGTGACGTTGTCGAAGGTAAGGTTACCCGTATTACGCCATTCGGTGCCTTTGTACAGCTGAGCCCAGCTGTTGAGGCTTTGGTGCACGTATCTGAGATGAGCGACGAAGAGGGCATTGATCCAGAAAAGATCTTCCAGCTCAACGAAACGAAGAAGTTCAAAGTAATCGACATTGATACTGAAGGCCGCAAGATTGCCCTCAGTCTCAAAGACGCCAAATAGTAACATGTAAGTTCCGGCTGCTTAAGAAAAAGGAGAGTCAGGTCATGGCAACAACCATCGAAATCGACAATATGGTCACTGTGGGCGCTCTCGCTGAGCAGCTGTCCCTACCTGTTACTAAGCTCATTGCCGAGCTGATGAAGAACGGCATTATGGCCACCGTTAATGAACGGATCGACTTCGACACCGCGCAGATTATTGTCGGTGAACTAAACCTCGACATTGAGCTCGTGCACAAGAAGGCCGCTGAGCCAGAGGCGGCTCGCGCTAAGGCGCCAGTTAGCGAAAATGCCGAGTCACGCCCACCGGTGGTAGCTGTTATGGGTCACGTTGACCATGGTAAAACGAGTTTGCTTGATGCCATTCGCGGTGCGGCCGTGGTAAAAACAGAGGCAGGTGGCATTACCCAGCACATTTCGGCATATCAGATTACGCATGGCGAGCGTGCCATCACCTTTCTTGATACCCCTGGTCACGAGGCCTTTGCAGCCCTGCGTGAACATGGTGCGCAGCTCACTGACCTGGTGATTATTGTGGTGGCTGCCGATGACGGCGTGAAGCCACAAACCATTGAGGCCATTCGCTTTGCTCGCAAGGCTGGCGTAAAAATCGTCGTAGCCATGAACAAGATGGACAAAGAAGGGGCCGACCCCAACCGAGTGAAGCAGCAACTGGCTGAGCAGGACCTGCTGATTGAAGAGTGGGGCGGCGACATCGTAACGGTGCCCGTATCTGCCAAGACGGGTGACGGCATTGATAAACTGCTCGACATGGTGCTACTGGTGGCCGACGTAGAGGATCTGCGTGCTGACACCGACGTGCCAGCCCGTGGTCTTATTATTGAAGCACACATGGAACAGGGGCGAGGCCCCGTGGCCGAGGCCCTCGTTGAGGCTGGCGTGCTCAAGCCAAGCCAGTTCATTGTAGCCGGCTCGAGCTACGCCCGTATTCGCAACCTGGAAACGACTGGCAAAAAAGCGCTCAAAGAAGCCGGCCCCTCTACTCCTGTGACCATTACGGGTTTTAAGACTTTGCCAGAGTTTGGTGACGAATTTGAGGCGGTGGCTGATGAAAAAACGGCCCGCAACCTGGCGGCGCAAAACGCTCAGAACGCTGGTGCCGGCAACAAGATGGCCATTAGCAGTACCGAATTGATTCGCATGATGAACCGCAGCCGCGAAGTAAACGAACTGAATGTGATTATTAAGGCCGACGTGCAGGGCTCACTCACATCTGTTATTGATAGCTTAAAGTCACTCGATACTGAAGAAGTGGCTATTCGCGTGGTTGGTTCAGGGGTTGGCCCAATCAACGAAAACGACCTGCATTTGGCGCACTCATCAGAAGCCGTCATCTATGGTTTTCATGTAGCCATGCCTACCAGCATTAAGCAAATGGCCAGCCGTGACAAGATTCCGGTTCGACTGTACCGTGTTATTTACGAATTAATTGATGACGCTAAGGCTGAGCTCGAGAAGCTCCTGGCTCCCGAAGTGGTAGAGACCGAAGTTGGCCGCTTGGTGGTGAAGGGTATCTTCAAGACCACTAAAACAGAGGTGATTTGTGGTGGTGAGATCACCAAAGGCAAGCTGATTGCGCCGGCGCGGGCCCGCGTTGTTCGCGACAAAGAGGTAATTGCCGAAGTACAAATTACCAACCTGAAGCGTGGACCACAAGATGCTAAAGAAATCTTTGAGGGTGAAATGTGTGGCCTGAACTTGGCCACCGAAAGTCGCCTAGATGTGCAGGAAGGCGATCACATCGAGGCCTACACGCAAGAAGTCATTGCAAGAACGCTTTAGAAGTTGTATAGTATATAGACGTTATGGAAGAGGTACCTACGTCTTCACCTCCTGAGGACGGTCAGTTCCAAAGTGAACTGCCCGAAGCTTTGCCGAAACCTGAAACTCGGGCAGTTAATCCGCAAATCTATGGGTCATTTGCAACGGCCGAAAACCGCTTGGGCAATGTGAAGCTTGAATCAGATTATGACCCCAACACTTTACCCCAGCCCGTTGAGCCTGAAACCTTTGGTAGTACTCCAGAGCAGACTACGCTTCAGACACCAGAAACGGAATTCGAAAAGCGTAACGAGCGTTTGCGCCAGCAGCCAAAACAACAAGACGAACTGGCTGCAGCGGGTATGGTTACCCTCGGGGATGTGTTAAAGAATCGCCAAGTACCCTATACGCCACAACCAGGACACACACCGACAGGTCCAGTGCAAACGACATCGAACGCCACCAACCCGTCGGTCTCCTTGAGGTCGGGTTGGTCACTGTATCGACAGGCAATAGCTGTCGGCTTGGTGGCAGGGCTCATTATGGCGCCAATCATTGTGCTAATATTGGCTAGGAGTTAACCGTGCAATCACTTCTCGGCCCTCAGTAAATTTGATAGAATGAAGTAAGTAAAAGGAACCAAGATGTTTAAACTCGACAACGCACTACTGGAAGAACTGGGTCTCGGCAGTCTGCCGGCCGACGAAAAGAACCGCATGTTGGCGCATATCTATGAAACACTCGAGATGCGTGTTGGTATGAAACTCGCTGAACAAATGACCAATGAGCAGCTCGATGAGTTCGAGGGCTTTATTGATCGAAACGATGAGGCTGGTGCCCTCAAGTGGTTGGAGACAAATTTCCCAAACTACAAAGACGTTGTTGCAGAGCAGCTTGAGAAGCTGAAGGGTGAGGTTAAGGCTGCTGCGCCACAAATTGTCGAGGCTTCACAGGCCCAACAATTGGCAGCCGCCCAACAAGGTGCACAGCCACAGCATGGCGTAGCACCTCCGACGCAACCTGCGCCTGGGCAGCCAAATCAGGGGCAAGTTCCACCACAACAAGCCCAATAGTTACTCGTTTGCAAACAAATGACCGTAGCCCGCTAAAAACGCCGCTGCGGTCATTTCTTTTTTGCCAGCCGGCTTGAGTGCATCGATACAGAGGTAGCCCTCGGCACAGTTAACCATAATAGCTGAAATGTCCTTAACCACTTCAATATCGCCCGGACTATTACTGAAATTAGAAGGTACAGCGTGTGCTCTGGTGATAATAACGTCTTTGCCAGCCAGTGTTGTCCGACTCTTGGGCCACTCGGCAAAGGCGCGTATTTCGCGCTCTAGATCAGCCGCTGATTTAGTCCAATCAAGTAGACTATCTGCTTTGGTGAGTTTGCGCGAGAAGGTTGCACGATCCTGGTGAGGCTGCGAGCGAGGCTTGGTTTCGCCGGCTAGGTGCAGGGGAATGTACGTGCTGAGTAGCTCATTACTAAGAGCTACGAGCTTGTCGGTCAGCGATGGCGTGGTGTCATCGGCTGTAATTGGCAGGCTTTTTTGAACAATGAGTTTGCCAGTGTCGAGTGTCGGCTCAATGAGCATTAAACTTACGCCTGTTTTCTGATCACCAGCCAAGATAGCAAAACTAATAGGATCAGCCCCGCGCCAGCGTGGTAAGAGTGAGAAATGGGCGTTAATAATACCAAGGGGGAAATAATTGATGGTTGTCTGCGAAACAATTACTCCAAAATCAACAATTATGCCGAGCTTACTGGCAAATTGTTGTTCCTCTATGAGCGTGTCGAGCTCAGCCTTGTTGCGCACGAACAGAGTTTTCAAACCGTGCCGAGCGGCCAGTGTCTCGACTGGTGCGGTCTCACGATGGTGGGGCGGTACTGGCCTAGTAATGACCGCCTCGACCACGGTGTGTTCAAGCAGACTAGCCAATGAAGCGGCTGCGACCGGGCCGGTTCCGAAGAAAACTATCTGTGGCTTACCAGAGGCTGTCGTTGTTTTTGATGTCTTTGTCATAATCGAGTGGCTCCAGATGACCCTCTTCATTTAATCGGAAGAAAGCTTCTCGTTCATCTTTTATGTGGTCGATAAATACTTTACCGTTCGTGTGGTCGATCTCGTGTTGGAAGACGCGCGCTAAAAAGCCTTTTGCAGTAAGGCGGACGGGTTTGCCATTAATATCGAGTGCCTTAATGCGTACTTGGCTGTGTCGGGGTACTTTGCCGTAGATATCGCGAATGCTAAGGCAACCTTCGTAATCTTCTTCAACTGCGCCTTCATACTTAACGATCTCTGGGTTAATGAACACTTGAAATGTTCGATCTTTTTTGTTGTCAAAATCATTACGAATTATGACAA
Organism: uncultured Candidatus Saccharibacteria bacterium; assembly: GCA_964394925.1. Lineage (GTDB taxonomy): Bacteria > Patescibacteriota > Saccharimonadia > Saccharimonadales > CAYLGV01 > CAYLGV01. The sequence continues at coordinate 8,596 of CAYMZG010000009.1, forward strand.
TTCTCAGGGGTGTATCGATTTGAATTGCCGCCAGAGCGACGCCCACCTCGTGTTCGCGTGAGTCTTCCCAGTCTAGCGTGGCTGCCTCCATCTGCTGAATAACATTTTTAACCATGTCATCGGTGAGGCCGATGCGCTTTGAGCGATCACGCAAATGGGGGTTTGGTAAGGTAATTATCTGGTCTCGCGGTGTCTTCATTGCCACCAGTATACCGTAAAAGCGTACTGACCGATGAAATTTACGAAAAAATGTCCTTATAGTAGATCACTCGGGTCGAGGTCGTACAGGGTGTTGGCGGGTAGCTTTTGGATAATTTGGAGCAAGGTACTGCGCTGCTTCGCTTTTACGATTACATGCCAGGCATATTTGCCGGCGATACGTTCAATGTAGCGGGGTGATGGACCTTCCACGATAATCTCGGCACGCAAGGCGCGTAGTTGGGTTGCAACTTTCTCGGCAGCCTGTTTGGCGCTTTTTGAGGTCGCACGTGCGCAGGTAAGCTTCGCAATAAAGAAGTAGGGTGGGAAGTGGTAGGTTCTTCTTTCGGCCAGCTCTCGCTCATAAAACTGCTGATAGTTCTTAGACAGAGCGTTAGCAAGCAGTGAGCTATCCGGCTCAAATGTTTGGACAAACAATTTGCCTTGTCGGTGTCCACGGCCAACTCGACCACTTACCTGGCTCAACAGCTGGAAGGTTCGTTCAGAGGCATTGTAGTCGGGCAGTTGTAGTCCACTGTCGGCCTGTACCACACCAACCACAGCCAGGTTAGGGAGGTCAAAACCCTTCACAATCGCTTGCGTGCCGATCACAATATCAATTTCACCATTGTTTAATGCTTCAAACTGATGCTGTAAGCGGTCGCTGCGCAATGTGTCGCGGTCAAAGCGAGCAATTCGAGCATCCGGGAAGATCCGCTGCACCGTTTCCACGAGAGCCTTTGTGCCAATGCTCTTAAAAATCAGTTCACTGGCCCCACAAACAGGGCAGGAATGGGGAACTGCACCAGTGTAATCACAGCTATGGCAGCGCATGCGGTAGTCATCTTGGTGATACGTGAGTGGTACGTCACAGTGTGGGCAGAGGGCCTGCCAGCCGCAAGCTTCACACAACACAAGACGTGCGCTACCGCGGCGATTCAAGAACAACAAGCTTTGCTCACGTCGTTCAAGAGCGTGCTGCATAGCATCGAGTAAGCTATTAGCTAGCCAGGGTGAACGGCTAAAGTTAACTTTATCACGATGGTCTACAATGGTAATGTCAACTGCCGATTGATCATCTTCGTTGCTTGTTTTCGATTGGCTTGTGGCAAGCTGTGTGAGACGAATAATTGGCAACTGCTTGTCCTCAAACATGCGGTAGTCGCTAATGAGTGGCGTAGCGGTTCCCATTACGAACCGTGCCTTGTGTAGCCCTGCCAGCTGAGCAGCGACACGGCTGGTCTGGTAATAGGGTGATTGCTCTTGCTTGTAGGCACTGTCATGCGCCTCATCCATAACAATGAGCCCGATATTATTTAGTGGGGAGAAGAGGGCTGAACGTGGCCCAATTAAGACATGCGGCTGTTTGGTATTTGCCAGGGTGAGCCATATGTTGCGGCGTTCGGCAGGAGTCATTTCGGAGTGAGTCACTAAAACGCCTTCACCGAAAGCGTCCTGAAAGATTGTTTGGAGCGGCTTAGTGAGGCCAATCTCTGGTGTCAAAATTATAACGGAGCGGCCCTCTTTCAAGGTGTTAAAGGCCAGTTCTAGATAGATTCGCGTCTTACCTGTTCCGGTGTTTCCATGTAGTAAAAAACTACCATAAGCTTTTTGAGTAATGATGTTTAGGGCGTTTGTTTGCTGTTCAGTTAACGGTGGCAGGGCTGTGCTTGCTGTGGGTGCATGTAACGTCTTTTCTGTTGATAGTTTGACCTGTTTTGGCAGCGCGGGTGGTGTAAAGAGTTCGGCTATTGCCCCAAGTGGCGCCGGATAGTAGCGGCTGAGCCACTGCAGGAGCTCTAAACCCTGGTGTGGGATGGAGACGGGCAGGGCTTCGGTGATTCCCTTCGTGGCAAAACGAGGCTTTGTCACTTCTTTCTCGACAATCCCCACAACAATCTGACGTTGCATGGGCACCCGAACGAGTTGGCCAACACCTAAAGCAACTTCACTGCTATAGGTAAGTGACTCCTTGCCGTGAAAGCGCTGGCTGGCCACCAAAACTCGGTAGTACATAGCCCTATTATAGCTTTTTCTCAAAAAATCTATTGAAATGTCGGCCAACCTTGCCTATACTCGTCGTTGTTAGAGTAACAATATAAGAGCTTATGTTAGACGTATTTATTACATCCCGTGTCCGCCGAAAAATCATCGTGGTATATGCGAAGTACCCCGACTTTAAGACCCATGTTCGCGGTCTCGCTAAGCTCATTAAAGAGGACGCTGGCAACATCCAGCGCGAACTGAAGCGTCTCGAAAAAATTGGCTTTCTTATCTCTGAGCGCCAAGGTAATACGAAGATCTATCACACGAATAAACAGTTCATTATCTTTAAAGAACTCCAAAGCATAGTGTTGAAGTCACAACGACTAAACCAGAAGAAGCAGCAAACGGGTCCGCAGCAGTAGCGTTAATCTTTACAGAGACGCTTGCATTTTTATCCCTGTTAACGTAGAATAGCCCGAGTATGATACAAGTTACTCGTAAAGACAGCAAAGAATCAGTTGAAAATCTGGTGCGCCGCTTCAACCGCAAGGTACAGCAAGCTGGTGTGCTTGCCACTGCAAAGCAAGCTGAGTTCTTCGAGAAGCCAATGAGCAAGCGCGACCGTCGTAGCAAGGCGATTGTTCGTCGTGAGCGCAAAGCGGCTAAGATGAAGAAGATCCGCCTCGGCAAATAGTCATATCTTTGGTAAACTTCCAGAGTGAGCATTAAACAACAGATTGACCAAGACCTAAAACAGGCCATGTTGGCTGGTGACAA
>CAYMZG010000010.1:0-10227 GCA_964394925.1 uncultured Candidatus Saccharibacteria bacterium
GCTCACGCATCAGGTTCTCGTCTTGTCTCATTAACCAAGAAAAAAGCCCAAGCGTTGCTTGGACTCTTTTCTTGGTAGCGGGGGCAGGACTCGAACCTGCGACCTTGTGGTTATGAGCCACACGAGCTGCCACTGCTCTACCCCGCGATAATTTAGAACCTGGTTATCTTATCAAACAGAGGTGAGTAAGTCAAGCTACGAGAGCAAGCAGCCTTTACGACGCTCAACAAATAGCGAAGGCTATTTGTCCTTCACGGCGTACACCATTATACGCTGTGAATACAGGCCCTTTTTGCTATCGTATTTACCAAAACAGCTCATCATGTTCAGGCCCTGCTTGCCGGGAACCTTTGAAACTAAGGCCTTGGACATATCGACCTTATTGGCATCGAATACCTCTTGGCCAACCACGCTGTAGGTGTACTTTGCTCCGTCACCCGTTTCGACCTCAACTTTGTCGCCCTTCTGGAGCTTCTTAATATCGTAGAAAACGCCGTGCTTTGTGGGGCCACTAATGTGGCCATCGAGGAACACCGCGCCGCCAGCATCACTCGGTTTTGAGCTGTTGTCATACCAACCAACGTCAAAAATGTTGCCTGGGGCCTTTACGGCATTATGCGTATCAATGCCCATGCGTCGAATTCGTGCAAACACATTTAAGTTATTGATCCGAACATACCGCGGCATATCTGGCGCTACGTTATATGATGCAACACTATTCTTATCTGGCTCCGTTTCATCTGGCTTTTCAGAGCCATCAGAAGAAACACCGTCACTGTTACTGCTTTCGGCCTTCACCTGTTGAGCAACGTGATGGTTTGTGAGTACTGCTGAGGTGCTCACTCCAAGCCCGAGCAAGAATAGGAGCGCCGCCATAGCTGGAAGCATTGCTTGGCGTGCTCGATCACGCCATGGTCGACGACGGCCATTAATAGTGTAATGAGTGCGCATAAAAACGGAGCGACCCGACTTATTATGGGGTTCGTCGGCGTCGTGAATTTTGGAAAAAGGGTTGATTCGCCATGATCGTTTTGTGCCATCTTCTCCTTCCGCTTCTGACTCTGAGGCCTCCTCTTCGTCTGCTTGTGTGTCAGGTTCATATTGTTGCGCAGGCAGCTCTTGAAATGTTGGAGTTTCTTGTGGATAGTATGCCTGTTGTGGTTCTCTGACAGTAACTTCGTATGTCATTACTTTTTGGGGCTGGCTTGGGAATTTTTGCCCTATCGACGTCGTTTCATGCTGTGACGTTGTAGCTTCAATTGGAGACATTCGCCGAGACGTAGCCTGCCGTGAAACAGCACCATAAACATGGTCTTCACTTCTCGAAGGTGCACGCAAACGAGACCTTAGCGCAGAACTATCTAAACCGGTTATCTTTCGTTGCTCCATTTTTGTGATTTGTTTTTAATTTGGCTTTGGCTTTATGCGCTATTACTTGCGTCGAAGAAAGGCAAGCTTGTCTTTACGAGCCAGCACGTAGATGCCAGCTGCAAGGCTAGACGTAGCAACAAGCGTAATAATCGGGTGACCGGTGAGTAGCTTATAGCCCGTGTTTGGTTTTTGAAGTGAGTTTGCTCCAGCCGTTACAGCAACCACAGTAAGTACGACATCGTTGCCATCGCCACCTTTGTAGGTAATCCTGAACACAGCATTCCCTACATTGAAGGTTGCACCCTCGGGCAAGTTGTTGAATGTTCCTGTTACTGCGTCTGAGCCATCGTTATCTATGATGGTAAAGGTGTTGCCTGTCGCTGGCTGGAAGTTGTTGTAGAGTGTCGTATTAAGTGTTGCTGTAGTGTTGATGTCGACGGTTCCCGTGACTTTGAGTTGGTCGTAGCCTGAACAAGCCGTGGTGCCACCAAGTTCAGCGTCGTAGACACCGTTGGCCAGGAAGTTGAGGTTACCGGTATTCATACAGCCTGGGCTGTGACCTGGTGCAACATGACCGTCAGCATAGACTTCACCAACAGTGCCGGTGCCCATGAGGACGTTGTTTTTATTAAGATAAGCTGTTCCCGTGTTAGTGCCGTCGATAATAAACTTGTTCATGCCACTCCAGCCATAACCCCCAACATTGTATGATGTTGCCTGTCCATTATCGGAGTCATCATAATATGGAATATCGTAGGTATTCCCATTGGCGGTAATTGTACCGGCAGAACCTGAACCAATAGTAATTATATGGCCGTTTGCCGTAAGACTGGTGATAGTAAGGATGTCTTGATATGTACCATTGGTAGATATAAGCACATCGGAACCAAGCGTGACACTACTTAGTGTAAGTTGTTCTTTTGAGTAGACTGGATTCTTTGGATCAGTCCAATCAGCGCTGCCACCTTCAAAGAGCACTTTTGTATTATCTTGGGCTTGGTACAGCGAGGATCCAGCACCCGTTAGGTTTATGGGTGTGGTGATAGTACGGTTGGTCTGTGCACTCGTCTGAATATTAAGTGAGGCGTTTGCATTAACAGCTATACTGCTTGCTTGCAAGGGGCCGTCTATGGAAAGCACGCCATTGTTAGCAATCAAGCTGCCTGTAAAGCCACTCTTATCTCCGTTAGTGAAGTGCACATACCCATTTCCATTGGCAGTTATGGAGCCTGATCCTGTTACGGTGCCATACAAGTTATAACCCGTTGCAATAGCAATGTTATTTACTAATGTCAGATTTGTCGCTCCAAGGCTAAGTGCATTCTGGAAGGCTACAGTGGATATTTTTGAGCCAGCATCAACCGCCACCGTAGCGCCCGACAAGGCAACGTCCGTCATGAAAGTAACTATCAGATTACATGTACCAGTAAGCCCGGTGCCATCAATTGACCCGCTTATTGTTAGAGGGTCTGAGGTACTGCTACCAGCGTTATTAAAGGTATAGTAACGAACCGAATTACAGTTTGCATTAGACGTGTCACCACTAAAGGTGATTCCAGCCACAGAAAGGTTGTCGATGTCGTTATCAATAATGCCAACGCTGCTTTGGCCTTTATCCCCCGGGAAAACTAACGTGTCCCCATTCGTTGGCGCCACACCACCTTGCCAGTTGCCACCAGTTGAGAATTTGTTGTCGCCTGCGGTGCCTGTCCAGGTTACTGTTGCCGCAAAGGCATGTCCACCAGATAACGCCAATACCGTTGCAATTGTTGCAACAAAGCTAGATATGATTAACAGAAGTTTGTGTTTCACTTTTTTGTCCTCTTTTTGTTGTGTAAAGTGCTATAGCTTACTGTAGATAGGCTCAAAGCTAATGTCAAGCTTTTTATTGTTCCCTTACCTCATACCGTCCTTGCTGTTGTCAGCTATAATATATATAGATAAGGAACACGTTATGAAAAGTGTTAACGACAAGCTGCAAGACTTTTTTGCCAGGTATCGCACACGCACCTATGAAAAAGGGCAAATATTGGTGTTTGCCAACGACGATCCTGAATATATCTTCTATATTCTTAAAGGTACCGTGCGCATGTATGACGTGACATACAGGGGTGAGGAGATTGTTGCCAACGTCTTTAAAGAGGGTTCGTTTTTTCCTATGTCATGGGCTATTAATCACACGCCAAATTACTATTTCTTTCAGGCGGCTGAAGACGTTGAAGTTGCATTGGCAGATCCAGAACAAACAGTGGCATTTGTGAAAGACAACCCCGATGTTATGTTCGATTTATTAAGCCGTGTGTATCGCGGCACCGACGGCATGATGCTCCGTATGGTACAGCTCATGGGTGGGAGTGCGCGTGAACGATTGGCCCTTGAACTCTTAATTGCCTGTCGGCGCTTTAACCAAGAATCGAACGATACAACCTGTCAGTTGCAGATGACTGAATCAGAGCTGGCAGCAAGGGCCGGGCTTACCCGCGAAACTGTCAGCCGTGAGCTACGCAAACTGGCCCGTGAAGAAACAGTTCATGTAAAACAGGGCTTCATTCGGATCAACGACACACAAAAACTTCAAGCCATCGTTGGTAAACCACTTTAGCAGCGTGTGATCGGTATCACACCCTTCCTATGCTTCAACTCATTGCGGAGCCTTGGTGCAAGGGTCACACTAGATTGTGGAGGATAAGATCATGACCTACATAACACGAGCAGCACAATTTAATCACCAGCAAGCGGTGGCTCGTGGGTATTGGTCAACACAGGCACAGGCACAGGGGCAGGCGCAAGACGAAGAACATGAAACGCCTGATCATATACATGATCGAGTCTTTGCCGAACTTACTGCGATTGGCATGCCAAAATGGGGCTTGTGGCGGCTTGATGTTCGCCATCTTCCCAGTCTTATACATGAGAATGAGCACATCAAAGCAGCCGTATATGGCAAGGGCAAAAATGGCGCCGGTATGTTGGTCGCCACCGACCGCCGAGTGCTATATATTAACAAGCAACCAATGTTTATGAAATCTGATGAGCTCACATATGACATAATTGGTGGCGTGTCCTACGCCGATGTGGGCGTGCAGGCTACCGTGGTGCTGCACTCTCGTGTGGCAGACTTCCGACTCACCACATTCAACCTACGATTGGCACAAGGCTTCCGTGATCACATTGAACAACGCTGCTTGGAGCATGCCGAATCTCCCGAGAGTCGACAAAACCGCTATGAGCACTTCTTATAATTCGCTACACTATAGGTAAACTGAAGGGAACAAGAGTGAAGACCAAAAAGCTATACTTATCATCATCTGATCGCCGCATCGCCGGGGTTTGTGGTGGTTTGGGTGAATACTTCGACGTTGATTCCACGCTCATACGTTTGTTATGGGTGCTCGGCTCGCTGTTTACCGGCTTAATACTTGGCCTGATTGCGTATGTGTTGGCTGTTGTCTTGATTCCACACGACCCTACCGAAGCAATTATTGTGACCAAGAAGTAGCCCCTAAGGCCCCTCTCAGATAAAACCCTATACTTCCTACTATGGAAACGCATAAGAATAAACAGATTATTACCACCATTATGGTTTTAGCCGCCGTTGCTTTGGTGGTTGGTGGCATTGTGATCTTTAACAAAAAATCCACACAAAAGAACCTGGCCTCAGCAGATAATACCAGCAGCACCCGCCCGGCCAACACAACGCAGCCAACAAACAACAGTTCAACAAATGCTTCTACGAATTCGAGCAATGGCTCGTCTAGCGACTCGGGCAGTGGGGCATCGAGTAATGCTTCATCGTCTACAGGATCCTCTTTGGGTGCAAGCGGCTACAAAGATGGCACCTACAGCGTTACGGCCGACTACTACACACCCGAAGATACCGACACCATCAAAGTGACTCTTGCACTGAAGAATGGGGTAGTTACAAATGTATCTTCAACCACTACTACGAGCAGCCGCGAGTCACGACAGTATGACTCGATGTTTTTGAATGCCTACAAGTCCTACGTGGTCGGCAAAAGCCTGAGCGGGCTCAATCTTAACCGTGTGTCAGGTGCCTCACTTACCACTGACGGCTTCAATAATGCCCTCGATATGATTCGCCAACAAGCACAGGCTTAGTAATTATTTCCCGTTGCTGCAGTATAATGAACAGTAACGAGGGAGGTTCTGTTCATGGAAAAAGCTGGGCGTAAACAAGCTATTGTTACTGTTTTTGTGGTTGCCTTTACTATTTTTGCAGTGTTGGGCGTTATTGTGTTTGCAAAAAAGAAATCAAACAAAAACTTGGCGGCCACCACCAACGTCGATCAAGCAACAAGCAATAGTCAAAGCACAAACGGCAGCAACCAAAACGCCAGTTCTAACAATGCAAGTGCCACGTTAAAAGATGGCACCTACCAGGCAACAGGCTCATACACTTCACCAGGCGGCAACGAACAGATTACAGTAAACGTTACCCTTAAAGACGGCGTTGTAACCGATACCAGTGCTACGTCAGGCGCCAATGATCCCACCGCCAAACAGTACCAGGCCGAATTTATTGCGGGCTACAAAGATCAAGTGGTTGGTAAAAAGATCAGTTCAATAAAGTTGAGCCGTGTTTCTGGCTCATCACTCACCTCGCAAGGCTTTAATAATGCCCTCCAAGAAATCCAACGACAAGCCCAAGCCTAGCCTCTCGTTTAGCTTTGAGGCAATTGGCACGCATTGGTCTATTGAGCTAATTGATCGCCAAGAATTACCCGAAGGTTTGGCGGAGGCGGTGCGAAATCGCATTGCTATTTTTGACAAGGATTATTCACGCTTTAGAGATGACTCACTGGTGGCTGAAATGTCGCGCACGCCTGGCAACTACCTGCTGCCAGAAGACGCCGAACCAATGTTTGACTTGTATCGACAGCTGTATATTTTGACAGATGGCGCGGTGACACCGCTGATTGGTCAAACCTTAGTTGATGCCGGTTATGACGCCCAGTATTCGCTTAAGCCAAAAGCGCTACAAACACCTCCATCGTGGGACGAAGCCCTCGACTATACCTACCCCAACCTGCGTATGAAGCAAGCTGCTCTTTTGGATGTTGGCGCTGTTGGCAAGGGCTATCTCATTGATATTGTGGCCGATGTGGTGGAATCGTTTGGCATTACTAGTTTTGTGGTGGACGCTGGTGGCGACATGGTGATTCGCGGCAGTAACGGCATACGCGTTGGTCTCGAACACCCCGATCATACCGACCAAGCGATTGGGGTGGTTACATTACATAGTCAGGCACTCTGTGGTTCGGCAGGCAATCGCCGCACATGGGCACAGTATCATCATATTATTGACCCGGCTAAACTCAGTTCACCAAAGCACCTGAAGGCAGTTTGGGTAACCGCCGAGATAGCCATGCTGGCCGACGGGCTCACCACAGCACTCTTTTTTGCCGAACCATCAGTTTTACGTAAGCATTTTATGTTTGAATATGCCATTATTAAAAGTGACGGTTCCTTAGAGCACTCTCAGGCTTTTCCAGGAGAATTCTTTTAGGTTAAACAATTGCGCGCGGAAAAATAATGAACCCACTAAAATACATCGACGACTGGCTGAATCACCTCACCATGTACCGCCTGCTTTTGTACGGCCTGGCGCTTTTGATTGCCATTGCGGTGGTGTTTGGTTTTACCGGCACCTTGTCGGTCTCGGCGAGCGGGCTGCTTATTTCGACCGCAATTTTAGTAAGCGTGTGTTTTGTTGCTAACTTAGTGCTGGCAAAGCTGTATAAAGCCCCCTCTAATAGTGAATCTTCCCTTATTACTGCACTTATTTTAGTGTGCATTATGCCCGCCGTTACGTATGTTTCTTATGGGCTTGGCGTTGCAGCTGTTGGGCTGGTGGCCATCGTTTCTAAGTACGTGGTGGCGTGGCGGCACAAGCACCTCTTTAACCCGGCTGCCTTTGGTGCAGCAGCGGTAGGCTTTTTTGGGCTCGTCTTCGCTAATTGGTGGATCGGTAACCCCACCATGCTCCCCTTCACGCTGTTTTTTGGCCTGCTCATACTCCGTAAAATTCGCCGCTTCGGTCTGTTTATTACATTTGCGCTTGCAGCACTGCTTACTGCTGTTTTGGTTGGTGTTTTGACGGATCAAAATCTCACGGTCGCACTGCAGAATATGATTTTATCTGGCCCACTCATTTTCCTTGGCACCGTTATGCTCACCGAACCGGCGACCATGCCCCCAACGCGCTACTACCAATACTTATTCGCTGTTATTGTTGGCGTTTTACTATCTTCGCAGCTGCACCTAACTGAACATTTATACACCAATCCAGAGCGTGCCCTGCTGGCAGGCAATTTCTTTGCCTTTATTGTTGGCTATAAAGCCCGCTTAACTCTTAAGCTCAAAGAAAAAGTTAAGATTAGCCCCGCTGTTTACGACTATGTTTTTGAGCCAAATTACCCGCTCCATTTCTTGCCAGGACAGTACATGGAATGGACGTTACCGCTTGGGCGAAGTGACGGCCGAGGCAATCGCCGAAGCTTTACGCTGGCATCTTCACCAACCGAAACAGACGTGCACTTGGGCGTTAAATTCTATGAACCAAGCAGTAAGTTCAAGCAGCGCCTACTTCACATGGAGGCAGGCGAAACCATAACGGCTGGCATGTTAGCCGGTGATTTTGTATTACCATTCGATGCCTCTAAAAAACTGGTTTGGATAGCGGGTGGCATAGGCATTACACCGTTTCGTAGCCAAGCCAAATATCTCATCGATAAGCAGCAAAAGCGTGATGTTGAACTCTTCTATATTGTGAGTGATCCGGCCGAAGTGGCTTATCACCACATATGGGAAGCCGCTCGAAAAGTTGGTGTAAGTACCTCATTTGTGCTGAGCGGTGATACGCCCGCCAAGGGCTGGAAAGGCCTGACTGGCCGCCTCACACCAGAGCACATCACCACAATCCCCGACTGGCAAACTCGTACCTACTTTATCTCTGGCCCAAATGCCATGGTTGATGCCTATAAGAGTATGCTTGTAAAAGCTGGTGTATCGAGGCGACAAATCATAACCGATCATTTCTCGGGCTACTAAAACCTTGTCAGCTCAGCAACTTTCTCAGCTTAGCTATTCCCTTTTCTAAACAAAAAATTCATCCAGGCTTGCAAGTTTTGCTGATATTTTGATTGCTTACTTGGCGTTGTTTGCGCCTGCTGAGCATCATCCTTTGGCGACTCTTTTGCCTTAGCCAATGCAACACTCTTTGGTACTAGAAATAGCTTTTCGCCCGGTGCAGCCTTACCAAATTGCTTTCGAGCCGTTAATTCCAGATATGTGTCTGAGTTATAGTATTCGTTTTGGAGTTTTAAATTTGAGTTTTGCAGTTTCTGTAGCGTGTTTTGTTGGTCAATCTGAGTGATCTGTTTTTGCAGGTCATAGTTGGTTTCGATAACGCGCACACCGCTCCAGGTGGCAAGCAAAACAAGCACCCCAAAGAGCAAAAATCCCAGGAAGCGAACGTCTTTAAAATTCTGGGCGAACGGATGTTTCTCGTATTTTTTGATTTTTTCTAACACTACATGTCTGATTATACACCATAATCTGCTATACTCTCATCTGTTAGCCGCACTGTTCCTGCATAGAACAGCCAGCCACACGGGGGTGTAGCTCAGCGGTTAGAGCAGCGGGCTCATAACCTGTTGGTCGCTGGTTCGATCCCAGCCACCCCCACCACGCATTATTTTCTAGCAACCTTTATTAGACTAATTTGATGCCGCCAGCGACGACTGTCAGGGCAACCAGGCCAAACAAAATGTAGGCCAGCCCGACGGATAGTCGCATATGGTGTTTGGATTGTTCTTTCCATGTGCTGAGCGCCGACGCGTTAACGCCACTTGCAACCAACAGTCCAATCACTAACAACGGCGCTGCGTACCAAAGAGACCACTGGAGCGGTGTAGTCCAGTCATGCCGCCGCAATACAAACCCAAGCGTCGTTACAGCTATGGCAAGCACATTTGTATAGTGCAACAATTTGAGTGATACATAGAGCCCGAGCAGGAAGCCGCGGTGGCGGGCGTGGTGGTGGCGAGCCCATACCTTGAGCTTGCTGCCGATCTTTTCGCTAAAGGTAAAGCTGAGGCCGCGCCCAAACCAGTAGTAATCTTTGACTTCAAGTAGACCGCAGAGCACAGCACACACAGCCAGGACGACGAGGATGTAACCAACGACTCCAAATGGTAGTAGTGTTAGAATGGCCCACCATACAGAGGTTATTAGCAGACTTGCTACCGCAACACCAAGTGCAAAGGCGATAGTGTGCGTGCCAGCATGACGAGGGTGACGTCCTTTGCCGAGTATATATTCAACAGATTGACTAATTACGTGCATTGTCGGGGGGTTAACGGCAGTTATGACCGCCAGTAGCGCGATCAACATCGTCAATGTATACATAGCTAGCGGCCCCTTTCGTCGTAAGGCTTGATCGATCCATCGACAATCTCGCTGCGCTTAGGATAATCGCCACAGCGCTGCGTGAGACTGGCTTTTGGGTCACCGTATACCAACACGATGCAGTCTGCCTGCCGTCCAGTACTCTCCGGCAAGGCGTACATCTCGGGTTGGGTAAGTTGGTATAGAACAAATTTATCTATCGAACGTTCGTAGCGGTAGACAAAGGCACGCACCATTGAAGGAAACAGTTCGCAGGCTGACCCAGTCTGCATCTCGATGTAGCGCAGGCCGGTTGGAGTTGTTCGAACAAACTGGGCTAGATCGGTTGCCTTGGAAAGAGATTCCTCTAGCTGTGGTGGATAGGGAAGCGTTATGTGCGATGCACTGAGCGAGCCGCCGTTTGCTTCCAAAATTGATGCCAAGGTG
>CAYMZG010000010.1:10237-11168 GCA_964394925.1 uncultured Candidatus Saccharibacteria bacterium
AACAAACTCGACGCGGCCATCGGGATACATTTTCTGCGTCGAACTACCGCTGCTTTCAGCAAAAGCGAGCGTCGGCTGGATCATCAGCTGCTGATCACATACAGAAATAGCGAGACGCGCTTCACGGCGAGTGAGCGATTTAGACGGCGTTGCCATGGCGAGCGCAGCAATCACCATAAGGAGCCCAAGCATCGAACTTATCGCAATGCCGCTGAGCAAAGTAAAAAAGCCTTTCTTGGTGAAATGGTAGCGCCGGTGAAGATATGAAGAGAACACCAAAACAATAGCCGTCGCGGCGATAGCACTCAGCAGCACGCGTATCGAAAGGTGGGTAGCGCTAGCATTCGTAATCGTTGCGATAAACACGCCCGGTGGTCCTCCAACATTAGTAATAGAGCTGTTGACATGCTATCAGAAACAGGGGAGAAAGCACAAGCATCATGAGATTTTCTTAAAATTATATTGACAATTATTAAAGCTTATGCTATTATGGAGTTACTGTCCAATTGAATAAAAACGGACAAAACAAATATAAAAGAACTTGGTCAAACTAAATAAATCTAAAAAAATTTATTTAACACTTTCTCCATATCTCTACGGCTGAAAGTCCCAAGGCACCTTAAAAAATACAAATATCTCTAAATTAGATCTTTGTTAGAAAGGAAGCACATGACCCTTGAGTACGAGCACGTCGAACCAGACGACCTACTCGTCCACCTCTACGATAAACTATTCAACTAAGTTGATACCTTATCGGTCAGTCAAAAACACCGCCGAACCTGCAAGAACGGCGGTGTTTTTTATGTACTGAGGTTGTCGTCGATGAATTGTTTCAAGCGTGCATCGACAAGAATTGTTTTCATAGTCAAAAAGATATGTGGTAGCAGGGACGAGATTTGAACTCGTGACCCCAGGCTTATGAGTCCTGTGC
>CAYMZG010000011.1:0-11025 GCA_964394925.1 uncultured Candidatus Saccharibacteria bacterium
CGCGTACGGCTGGGGGCCGTGAGGTCGCAGGTTCAAGTCCTGTCACCCCGACCATTCGAGATTTTATGAGTTTTGAAGTACGTTTTGAACGGCTCTCTCATCTGATAATCAACCACTTTTTCGCTGTCTACACGCACGTTCAAGTAGATTAAGCGGGCAATCCTGTCTTTTAGACCTACTTCGGCTGCTCTAAGGAGTTTTCCAGCGTTATTTACTATGTTCAAGAACTCCTCGAAGCTCATGATGTCTTGGTCGGGATCGGTGATTTGTTCTTGGAGCTTCTCAATATCTTCTTGCAACCCCTGCATTTTGGCCGACTGGTCCTCGATGTACTTTTCATTAGATTTGTAGACTGGGCTGTCTTTCTTGAGGCTAATAATCTTTAGGCTACGCTCATTCACATCACGGTCTATGCTTTTGACTGCACCTTGCAGGGAGTGAATCTGTATGCGAGTTTCCTGTAACTTGGCTTTGTTACGGGTTTCCAGACGTTTACGGAGCTTCTCATAATCATCACGACTAACATCTAGACCGTCCAGCATTTCGTACATGAACTTAAAGATTTCTATGCCTCTAACAGATTGGTTCAGCTTGAGTTCTTTGTTCTTACGCTGACAAAACTTGTTATCGCAACGGTAGGATAGGATACGTTTTGTTTCGGTCTTCTTGCCGCTTTTAGGGGTTTGCGGGTACATTTTGGCGTTGCAATAGGCACAGTAGACCATCTCTACTAACGGCTTAAAGACCTTGCGTTTGGTTTGGGCTGTCGAGCGTCTACCCGTAAGGCTCTGAACATAGTTATATGTTTCCTCATCTGTGGCTGGCGTGAAGTCATAGCCCTCTAACTCTCTAAGGTCTACCGCCTTGCCTTTTTGAATTAGTACGCCGTAATAAAAGGGGTTGGGGAACACTCTGTCACTCAAAATCTTATCGGTCATTAAGACTTTTTGACCAGCTTTTTCAGCGTTGTCCTTGTAGAGACGACCATACCCATTATCGTTCATTTGCTTGGCGATAGATTCTAGCGACTTACCAGTCTTACGCATTTCCCATGCTTCACAAATGAGGTCGAAGTTCTTACTCCCATTCTCGTTATCAGGGCGATAAATGCCATCCTCACCCCTGACATAACCGTGCATAGGTGTACCTGATGATTTCCCCTCTTTAAGCCCTTTCCTAACGCCTCTGGTTACGTTCTGCGAGAGGTTACGGGAGTAGTAATCGGCCATAACAAACGATATTCCGAGCAACATCTTTCCGCTGGCGTCGTTGGTAAAGTAATGCGTAACGAACTTGAGGTCTTGTATCGTACCATCATCTATAAGATTCAGAATGTGGCTGCCCTCAAGCATGTTACGAGCTAGACGGTCAGGGTTCCAAGCCACTATGCCATCATATTTCCCACTCTCAACACCTCTCATCATCTCGTTAAAGACTTTGCGGTTGTTAGGCTTCTTGGCTGACTTTTCTTCTTTAAGAACCTTTACGATTCGCATACCACTACGTTCAGCCAGTAGCTTACACTCGTCTATCTGGTCATTTATAGAGCGGATTTGACGTTTGGGATCGTCGGTAGACTTACGAGCATACAGCACATAACGTAGCTTGGTAATGTCTACTTGCGGTTCATCTTCATCTTGGTACATAACACTTTTATTTTACTCGCAAACAGGGGCGATGGCTAATTCTAAAGCTCTATACGACCACCGTTATTATCGCTGATTGTTGTTTCGTTTAAGGCTGCAAGTGGGCTACCTAAATCTGCCTGACCAAGCAGCTCCAATAGTTCCGCTAGAGCGTCTTCATCTGTTTTCTTAGCTTTTTTGTTTGATGTTTGGTGAATAACATCGTTGCTCACACTAGTTCCTTTTTGACTAGTGAAGCGTTTTAAGTTCTTCACCTCGCAAAAGGTTCAGGGCGATAGTTTTTATGAGTTCGCTTAGGCTTGCGTGGTGGTCTGTAGAATCAAATAGACGCCACGCAAAAAACCTCTGCCTGAAAGGTCTTTTGGTTGGCGTCTACTCTTACTATTATACTTCAAACGTTAGCGTTATGCAAGGACGTTTATGCGATAATTAAGAGAGAACCAACACTAAAAGAGGAGTTTATGGCTATTAAAAAACCAGTAGGTAGGCCACAGGAATTTAACTTTAAGATTGTGAGTAAGCTGGCTGATTCGGTTGCACACAATTACAGCATTAGCGACGCCTGTAGGTACGCAAGGATCAGTAAAAGCACATATTATTACTACTTAAATCACGAACCATTCTTCGCGGAAGTAATGGCTCTGGCACATGAGAATCAACGTAAAGTGTCTTTTAATTTTCGTACCATTCTCTAGCTTAACCAGTACGCTCGTACAGGCTTCGAATGATTATGGAGTTCAATAATTAAGATGATAAATGGCGTTACATGGTCAAAATATGGGCTAAAAATTCCTACCGATTTGCTTAGCATCAGAGTAAAGGCAGAGTGAACGGGCTTTATGTACCACTTGGAGCGCACGGAGAGCGTCTAGGACGGGTTTCTTCATCGGAGTTGAATAAGATTATATCCGCGAAATAAACTATAAATCCAATCAGATTGCATAGACTGATTTAGGACAGCACAAGACTATTGACAAATTAACCAGCTTATGCTAGTATGTTGTATAAGGTCAAAGACCCTAAAACAAACAAAATAAATAATTAAAGTAAGGAATTATCACAATGAGTGAACAAGCACCAGTACCTCAACAGCCAGTTGACTACGTACAGGAACACCCTGACGCAGTAGTTGACCCTGCTAAAGCTGAAATTATGGCTTACGCTTCTAAAGGTCAAGAGGAAGCAGTTGTAGCTGCTCGTGGCTTAGCCTTAGAAGCTGCCAGCAACATTGGTAATGACCGTTTTCGTGACGATGGGAACCGTGGCGCACATCACGCTGCTACTCACCAAGCTGGTCTTGCAGAACAGGCTCGTGTAGAGGCTGATAAGCAAGCTATGCAAGCTGGTGAGATTTACGACCAAGTTAAGGGTCTGTAAGTTACTACTGCTTAATCGAGCAGAACAAAGGAGCGGCTAACCCCGCTTCTTTTAGTATGTTCAAGTCGCATTACGTTTATCTGAGTACAGTCTAGGATTTACCCCTGTTAAAGCTCGTAAGCAAGGTCATTTTCACTTATTGTGGCTGTAGCCGCTGGGACTTTAATTTCGGCCAAAAAGCTCTTTTGATTGCTATAATCCCAGTAGGTTTTAAGTGAGTTAAGGAGTAGGTCTAATTGTTCAAGGTTAATCGCTCCTACTCGACCAAAACATATTTCAGGAGAAGCATGAGCAACATTTACGAAACCCATGAGATATTTGCTGAGTTAAACGGACGGCTAGAGCAACGATACAGAGATGGTGAACCCATTAGATTACACGTTAATGCTCGTCCAAAACTGCGCATCATGTCCTTCTTGCCACTCATATATGAAGAGTATGGTATTCTTCGTAATCGGGCTCCGCATATATCAGGTAGTATCGCATTGCGTGGTCTGATCACACAGGATATCCCTGATGCAAATGCAGTAACTATATATGCGGGCATACAGGCCGAAGAGGCGGCGTATGGCATACGTATGTCGAACGGTGCCCATGAACAAAGTATTCTCCAGGGCGTATCTGAGCTGCTCGGTGTCTCTGTAAGTATAAAACCGGTGAGCGATTTATTTTAATTGAACACCATGAAGCAACGGACTACTCGCCACGCACCTTTTGATCTGAGGAACTAGAATAATTTCTTTGCTGGCTGGCTGGTTCTAATTGATTCACCAGAGAAATTTGCCATTTCTTGAGTCGTTGAATGGGATTGGGCAATTTTATGCCAGCGGCATTCTGTATCGTGGGGCAAGCGTTGTCGACGGTGTGACCAAACGTAGATAAGCTTAAGCTGCTTGTTGCGTTGCGTCTGAATAAACCGGAAGTGGTTCGCTGTGATAAAGTTGAGCGTTGGTCAAAACGAGCCCGTTGTATAGATTTCTTAATACTTGGCCACCCATGGTTACAAACGTATGCACCCTAGCTTCTGGTGGCAGATTGGCCTCCGCGGTGTCTAGAGGAGGGGCTACTTCGGACCCCGTCACACTTGGTGCAGTATTTGGTGTTGACATGATGTTTATTCCTTCTTTATTTTAGTGATGATAATTCCATTGTAGTACCATCATGCGCTGTGTCAACAGTCAAAGCACGGCACATTTTTACAAGTGTTTACCAGGGGTGTAAACTATAAATAGGAGAGAAAATTATGAACAATACGTATGTACAGCAGCATTGGATTGAACTAGGGTTACTGTTAGTGTGGAGTATTCTTTGGAAAGGCTGGGCCCTGTGGCGTGCCGCTCGACAAGAAGATAAAGCCTGGTTTATTGTAATTCTCATCTTGAATACAGTTGGCGTTCTTGAGATGTTCTATATATTTGTATTTTCAAAACGCCACCAGTCTTCTGTTTCAAGCAAACAAGTTAAAGACTAAATAATTAACATCGAGTCGCCGTAGCTCAAGAAGGCATACTTCTGGGCGGCGGCTTCTTTGTAGGCGTTTGATAAGTTGTCCCAGCCCGCAAAAGCGGCGGCCAGCATGAGTACAGTACTCTTCGGGGCGTGAAAGTTTGTGAGTAGGGCATCAACCACTTTAAACTCGTAACCTGGATACATGAATATGTCGGCTTCGCCAGAAAGGGGTCCACTTTCGTGCAAAATGTGTTCACTGGCATACTCAAGTGTTCGTGTAACAGTGGTGCCAACGGCAAAAATACGCGTGTTCAGGGTCTTTGCTTGCTGAATAATTTCAGTGGTCTCTGCTGGGATCTCAAAATACTCGCTGTGCATTTTGTGTTCAGTTATGTCATCGGTACGAATTGGCAAAAATGTGCCGAGGCCAACATGCAGGGTGAGATACGCAATCTTACCCCCTTTAGCTTCGATGGCGGCTTGTAATTCTTTGGTGAAGTTCAATGAAGCGGTAGGTGCTGCGACCGAGCCATCTTTTTTGGCGAACACGGTTTGGTAACGCTCGGTGTCGCTGGCGTCGGCTTTGCGGTGCATATATGGTGGCAAGGGGACTGAACCAACGTGTTCGGCCAGATCTAATAGGTTAACCTCGGCACTGATTTCGGCGATGCCGCCGTCGAGCACTGTCTCAACACTGACAGGTGTGCCGTTAACATTTAATACTTCTCCGGGGCGGATTTTGCCGCGGTACAACACCTTGCGTCGCGTGAAATCGGTATTGTGATGGTCTTCCAACAGGAGTAGTTCACGTTGTTTGCCTTGCGTGTTGGTAGCGATCAGGCGAGCCTTGATAACCTTGGTGTCGTTCAAAACCACGACATCGCCAGGCTCAATATAGTCAACCAGGTCGCTATAACGACGATGTTCCAGCTCACCAGAGGAGCGGTGGAGCACTAATAGCCGCGTGGTGCCACGCTTGGCCGGTGGTCGCTCGGCAATTAACTCCTCGGGTAATTCGTAGTCAAAGTCACTCAGTAACATAGGTAAAAGCATGATACCATAAGGTGATGTGGCAAACCGAAAACAATCAACTCTATAAAAAGTTCGAATTCAAAGATTTTGGCCAGGCAATGGCCTTTGTTAACAAGGTGGCACATATTGCCGAAGATATGAATCATCACCCAACGCTTAAGAACACCTATGGTACGGTCGAGATCTGGTTGAGCACCCATGATGCAGGCGACACGGTAACAGGGAAGGATGAAGCCTTTGCCGAGCGGGTCGATGGGCTTTTTGACCAGCCTAAAGAAGATTCAGATGCAGTGTTTCCAAAGCGCATTAAGTTGTACGGTGATGGCGGTTCGAGAGGCAACCCAGGACCATCGGCCTCTGGCTTCGTAATCTTGGATCTCAACGATAACGTATTGTATGAAAACGGCGTGTACCTCGGTATTACCACCAATAACCAAGCCGAATACCAGGCCTTAAAATTTGGACTCGAGAAGGCACATCAAGAAGGTGTAACAGAGGTGGACGTCTTTATGGACAGCCTTCTGGTGATCAACCAGATGAAAGGCATTTTTAAGGTGAAGAACCGCGACTTATGGCCGATTCATGCCGCCATTCAAGAGTTGGCGAAACAATTCAAACGAGTAAGTTACACACATGTACCACGTGAACTCAATAAGCTTGCCGACGGCCAGGTGAATGAATGTCTTGATGCCCAAGCTGGCTAGTTCGTAGCAAGTAGTTCCTCTGGGGTTTTGGCGGGCACCACGCTTCGCACAAAGTCATTGATATTGCGGGTAATGATTACCGATGCGCCAGTTGCTAGGGCGGATTGCTCAACAACAGCATCTTCAAAATCACCAACATAACTCTTTAGGGCGGCTTCTAAAACAGCTTGGTTGGTTGGGATGATTGAAAATATCTCTAAGAGCCACTCAACGTAATACAGAACTTTTCCGCTAGACATCCCGCTACTTTCTAGCAGATAGGCAAACGTTGTTACCATATGAGCGCTAATATGCAGGGTGCTGCCTGACATCTCATGCAGTAGTAACACCTCTTTTGAGGCTTCAAAACCGTCTCTTTTAAGCAGCACGTCAAGGATGACGTTGAGATCAACGACTATATTTTTTGGCATAGGCACGGCGGATTCCTTCTTTAGAATCATCAATCTTATATTCCTGGAGTGAGCCAACCATGGCCTCAATGCTTGGCATATTACGGTGTTCGTGTTGGGCTTTTTGCCTCAGTAAATAATCTGTAAACATCTTCGAGACGGACTGTTTATGAATATGTGCTTGCGTATGTGCAAACTCGATTAGATCCTGGTCGATGCTGAGCGTTAGTTTCCTTTTCATACGTATATTTTAAAAAATTGTACGTACAAAGTAAATGCTTCGACCTGTTAAAAGGTGGTATCATATAATCGTCAGGTTATCGGCTGGTCGCTTGCGCGTTAAACGTAAGAGGAAAGTCCGGGCAGCGTAGGGAAAGACAGTCGCTAACGGCGACCGGGGGCAACCCTAGGGAAAGTGCCACAGAAACGATACCGCCTTCATGGTAAGGGTGAAACGAGTGGGGTAAAAGCCCACAGTCCTGAATGGTGACATTCGGGGGAGGTAAACCCTGTCTGCTGCAAGGAGATTGGTCCAACAAAAGGTTTCCCGCCTGGGCCAGTCACAAGATCCGCTCGATCCACGGAGCAATCCGCGGGCTAGATAGATGGCTAGCTAAAACAGAACCCGGCTTACGGATAATCTGACTAAAGTTATGATTAACACCTTCGAAACAGAGGGTGTTTTTCTTCTGTAATACTTAGGTAAGTAAATGTCTGATTGAAGCAATCACTATAACCTGAAGATTAAGAAAAAAGACGACGCACGTCTAAATGAGATAAAACCCAACTTCATGTTGCAATATTCCTCACTTATGACAAAATTATTGACATAATAAAGCGTTTATGCTAAAATGTAGTTATCTCAGATATGAGGAGGAGATGTTGTGAAGAAACTACATAGTATACGTTCATTGTTTGTACTTGCAGCTCTGGTTGTTGCACCATTTGGTGTAGTTGGCCATGCAGCAGCACAAGCAAATACTACCCCAGCAAAATGCGACGTTGTATCGCTAAGCTACGCTGTTGGCGCCGATACGGTTACTGCAAATTTTGCTGTGCGTAATACCAATAATGGCAGTGGTACTTGTACCCAAGATGTCACCGTAGCGGCATGGAATGCTCCTAACGGTACCGACGGCGTACCATTTAACCAGCAGACGCTTAATGACTCAAAGAGTGGTACCTTTACAGTTGGCAACCATAGTCTTACGGTCAAAAAGCCAAAGTGTTTCTATCAGATAGATTTGTTGCGCGGCTTGAACCCCAACATGTTGAGCGGTAGCGGTGCTACGATCAACTACGCTGATTGGCAGTACGTCTCTTCGGCTCATGGTGGCCAAGCGTGTGTAGCCCCTACACCTGTTACGCCAGCTGCTGTCACACCTACTCCTGTAGCTTTGCCAAACACTGGCCCTGGTAGTGTGGTGCTAATTGCCGGTGCAATAGCTGCTGTAACTGCAGTAGCACACAATCTGTTGACTCGACGTAAGTACAATCAATAAATTGTACGTACCATCTAACAGATAGTACACCCAATAAAATAACTGCGGCCGTAAACCGCAGTTATTTTATTGATTTGTTCTTTTTCGCGTAGGAATTGTAGCGGTTGATTATTTAGCCGCTTTGACGACGGCTTTAAAAGCACTAGGCTCGTTAACAGCGAGCTCGGCCAGAACCTTGCGGTCCAAAGATACGTTAGCTTTCTTTAGGCCAGCGATCAGGTGTGAGTAGGTGGTGCCATTCAAACGAGCAGCAGCGTTAATACGTGCATTCCACAGTTGGCGGAAGGTACGCTTGCGATCTTTGCGATCACGCGTTGCGTTCTCGAGTGACTTGGTAATTGCTTGCTTACCGCGCTTAATTGAAGAGCGGTTGCTCTTAGTCATACCCTTAGTAGCATGACGGATTTTCTTGTGTTTGGCGTGTGCTGCTACGCCGCGTTTAACGCGCATTATTTAGCTCCCAGGTTCAACTTGATATTCTTAGCCGAGCGGCCGGTAACTTGTTGCATACCACTCATGGTACGCTTGCGGCGGGCGCTCTTCTTTTCTAGCAGGTGACTTCGATGCGAGTGACGGGCCAGAACTTTGCCGTTCTTGGTGATCCGCACGCGGTCCTTGGTTCCGCTATGAGTCTTTAGTTTTGGCATGTCCACTACTCCTTAGAACAAATATTAATTGCTTGCCATTCAATTGTGGGTGCTGATCCACTACCACGCCGTCACCAAAGCGTTCAATCACGCGTTCCGCGAGTTTGAAGCCGATGTCTTTGTGAGCCATCTCACGGCCACGGTAGAAGATCGTTATTTTAACTTTGTGACCATCTTCGAGGAAGCCGGTCACTTTCTTCAACTTAACGTCGAGGTCGTGATCGCCGATTTTCAGACCAAAGCGCATTTGCTTCAACTCAGGGTTCTTGGCAGTGCGTTTTTGCTTCTGAAGTTGCTTAGTTCGTTGATAGTTGTACTTACCCCAGTCAACGATTTTAGCAACCGGCGGATCAGCGTTCGGAGAAATCTCAACCAGGTCAAGTTCGCGTTGCTGCGCGAGATCCAGGGCGTCGCGCCGTGACATCACGCCCATTTGCTGGCCGTCTTCGTCAATAACACGTACATTGGATGCCCGAATTTGCTCATTCAGGCGAACTTGGCTGCTAATCTGAACTCTCCTTGTCAGAACGTTAGCTGATTCAGGGGTAGATTGTATCAGATTAGGCAACAGAGGTCAACAAACTTGTGCATTCGTTCGTTATGACTGGCGTCGGTACTGCAGTGCTTCGGCAATGTGGTCGGTATGAATTGCCGTGCTCTTAGATAGGTCGGCAATGGTTTGTGCGACTTTAATCGTACGCATATAGGCCCGTGCTGACAGATGTAAGGTGGCGGCCGCTTGATTGAGTAATGCTCGGGCATCGGCAGTAAGTTTGCAGTTACGCTTGAGCCTGCGATTATCCATTTGGGCATTTGTCATCACAGTACTTTTAAAGCGATCTGTTTGTACTGATCGTGCTTTGGCCACACGCGCCCGAACTGTTGAACTTGTTTCTGTTCGATCCGTTTTCAAGAGTTTGACATGATTAACTGATTCAACGGTTGCATACAGATCAATACGATCGAGCAGCGGGCCCGACAAGCGACGCTGGTAGCGAATAACTTCGTATGGTTGGCAGACACATGATTGTGCGGTGGTACCACTTTGCCCGTGGAAGCCACAGGGGCAGGGGTTACAGGTTGCAATCAACATGAAATCGGCAGGGTAATCTATGTTGTGGTTGGCACGAGCAATGGTGATGTGTTTGTCCTCAAGTGGTTGCCGAAGCGCCTCAATCGTATCCCGATGATATTCGGGCAGCTCATCAAGAAAGAGTACACCTCGGTGGGCCAGGCTCACCTCACCGGGCTTGGCCCGTGCGCCACCACCGATAATTGCCGTTTGGCTGGCGCTATGATGCGGCGATCGAAACGGGCGCTTATCAATAATCTGGTTAAAGTGGCTACTCGAAAGACTATGAAGATGCGTTACTTCAAGCATTTCGGTGTGGCTTAACGGGGGCAGGATAGACGCCAGGCTCTTTGCGAGCATGCTCTTGCCGGTACCTGGTGGTCCACTGAAAAGCACGTTATGGCCTCCGGCTGCAGCAATTTCAAGAATGCGTTTAGCGCGCACATGACCTCCGATGTCCTCAAACCTCACCGTATAATCATCTACTGGCTCCATGCTTTGTGCCTTTGCCTCGCCTGACGAACGGATGGTTTTGAGAGGGGCTATCCCCACGAGATGATCGTGTAGAGCTTTTAAATTCGGCACTGGCGTAAGCGTGATGCCTGGTATGAGTCGTGCTTGTTCGAGGTTACCCAACGGTATATAGAAGTTGCCGTGGCCTGCCGCTTGGGCGCTAAGTAGCTGACCAACGATGCCTCGCACCGGTCGAACGTCGCCGCCTAGGCCCAGTTCGCCCAGCCAGACAGCCGACGGCAGGGCTGAGACGAGCCCGCTGGCCTGCATAATTGCTGCCGACATACCAATATCAAAGCCGGTTCCATCCTTTGGCATATCGGCGGGCGCCAGGTTGATGGTGATTCGTTTACGAGGAAAGCGTAGCTTGCTGGCATGAAAAGCAGCTCTAAGACGCTCTTTGGCTTCATCGACCGCGCGGTTTCCATAGCCAACTATAACCACCGTCGGCAAGCCCTCGGTAATATGACACTCGATAGTGATTAGTGGCTCGGTCGGACTTAAGGAAGATACGGTATATGCAGAAATAGACACACAGGTAATTATAAGTATTTTCTCAGTATATACAATAACTAGAAATAAAAAACGGCTCCGTTGATGGAGCCGTTTAGGAATTTTTTCCGTTTTTGTGTGATTTGTTAACGCACCTGTTGTTCCATGGTTTTTCATGGAACAACGGCTTGCGAGAAGCCGT
>CAYMZG010000012.1:0-9970 GCA_964394925.1 uncultured Candidatus Saccharibacteria bacterium
CTGGTTCAGCTAATGGCCGTGTACGCCAGCCTCGCGATTGCACGCGATCAGTCCCATACGGGTGAACTTAGTATGGACGAGTACGGAGAATTAATTAAAACAACGGACGGCTTTAACAACTCCGAGGGCTGGCAAGCGGTAGAAAATTCAAGGAGCAGCCAGCTTGGTTCACTGTTCATGCCTAGTGCTTATGCCGAAGACGTAAAAAATGTTCCTAAAGAAGAGTATTGTAGTGGTGATCATCAAAAGAAAAAGGGTGAATTTGCCTGGTTCTGCGACGACCAGAAGCCCAATAACGGAGGTCTAGCCGAAACATTGGAAAATACTTACAACAAGACTATCGGTGTCTTGATTGCCCCTATTTCGGCAGCCGTTGATGCTCTGCAGAGTATTCCAATTGTTAGTGATGTAGCCAACTTTGTGTCCGATATTACCGGAAAGATCATCGGCGCGGTCACCGGCCCAATAATAGACGCTGTACTAAACGGGACTGGGCTTGGCAAAGATATATCTGGACTGCTGACGTTGATAACTCAAAAACTGCTTAACTTTTTGGGTGCTGGGCCAATCTGGACCGGTTCAGAACCGGGCTTGGGTAACTTCGCACTTGCTGGGTCGGCCGGTAGCGCCGAAACGGCAACCCGTGCTGCCGGTGGTGTTGCTTCGACTAAACTAACTTTGGCATACACCAATAAACTGGCAGCCAATTACCAAAAAGAAAATCGCGAGAGCCAGTCGGTGTTTGAGAGGTATGCCTCACTCGACAATCCAACCTCACTAGCATCTAGCTCGCTCTTTGCCATGACTAATGCGCAGACTTCCAAAGTTCCTGCCGGGCTACTAGATAGCTTAGCAAGTATCCCGCGGACACTCGCTACTATGTTTATGCATCCGGTATTTGCAGATAACGAAACCGACGACGGTAGTGCAATGGCCGACCTAAGTGGTGTAGATAAATACGACGTACCACAACAGTGTTTCGACCTCGATCCGCTCGACCCAGACTACCTAAACAAAGCTACGAACGCCTGGGATCTTGGCATCACTCCTAGCTGGGATACGCTCAAGAACACCCAAGATTTTTGGAAACAGGTGTACGACAAAGTAGGAGAAGATAACGAAGATGCCGCGGCCAAGATCTATAACTGTGAAACTGCCAATGCAGCGACACGTACTGGACTTGGCGCGACAAACGGGTATGTAGATGATGGCCTCGACTTAAACTCTAGCTCCGGCCCAGGAAGTACTCCGGGCGGTGGTGGCGGTTCAACAACAACACCAACTGGTAATGGTAAGTGGTCTATTGCCGCAGGTGCAAACCGCCCGGGCAGTAGTCTTGCCGCACCACTTACGTCATTCCTTAACGAAGTAGCCAAATATACCAGTTACGAACCGATTGTGACGACCGGAACAAATCATAAGAAATTTACTACGAGCGGACATGTCTCGGACCACTACTCTGGTAACGGTGCAGATTTTGGCTCTGTGATTAATAAATTCGGTACTTCTACTGCCCAGTCTGGTCAGGTTGTACCCAGAGGGGACGAACTAGCTGCGGCCGGCATGATAGCCTGTGGTGTCGACCCAGCTACAGCCCGGGCTAATGCCTTAAAGGGTGGTGTCTATAATCTACACTGCACAGTTAACGGCCAGAATCTGCGTGTCCAAGTACTCTGGAAAACTGATACGGGTGGCAACCACCACAACCACGTCCACATTGGAGTTAAGCCAATATGAGAAAAATTCTAAAGTCAGCTCTATTGCTCATTATTTGTGCTGTTTATGTTTTCGCATATCAGGGGATTGCAGTTGCCGAGGGACTCTCGGCAGACGATCTAAAGGCTATTAACGGCGATACAACTTTATACGACCCAAATTATGTGCCGGCCGGCTGTACCGACGCATCGAACGGCTGTGGCAGCGTAGCCGCCTTGGACGAGTCTCAGATTATTAAACATGTGGTGTTCAGTGGCTCAAAGATTACACCTACAGCAGTGGTCCTACACTGGACGGGTGGTAGCCCAAATGCAAGTGTCGACGACTTTGTGAGTGGTATTAAAAGTAATAGCGCCTGTGGTGATGCAGGATGTTCAGTACAGCTGTACATAGACGGCTCTGGCAAGGTTTATCAATTAGTAGACGATTTAGCTACACTGACATCACACGCTAAAGGCATTAATAGTAATGCTATTGGTATAGAAATTGCAGCCGGCTCAGACGGATCTGTAGCTACAGCTGAAAGAGAGATAAACGGCAATGCAGTTCAAAAAGATATGGTCATAAAAACCGTCGCTTATTTGCAGCAAAAGTATAGTATTCAAACAGATGGAGATGTGGCGGGTAAAAAAGGAGTTTTGTCTCACCACATTGTTAGCCCAGGACGAAAGTCTGATGTCGGTGACACCTACTATCAGGCTGTAATTAACGCGCTCAAAAGTGGTGGAGGTGGCGGAGGTAGTGGGGTATTTACACCTGGTGATCCAAATAGCCTTCCGCCGCGTGTCCGAGCCGTTAACTTTGGACTGAGTCCAAACGTAAAGATAGGGCAGGGATTAGCAGCTCCATATGGTTGGGGTGATGGAAATCAGTTCCAGTGTTTGTTTGAGTTGTATGTTCGCGAATCCAGTTGGCGCACAAACGCCGACAACCCTAGCTCAAGTGCGTATGGTATTCCTCAAGCACTACCGGGTAGAAAAATGGCAACCGAGGGTGCCGACTGGGCAACCAACCCAGTGACTCAGATAAATTGGGGATTAAAGTATATTAAAGGGCGTTATGGTACACCTTGCGATGCAATCGTGTGGCATAACTCACATAACTGGTACTAGAAGGGGAAGTCATGAAAAAACTTATCGCTGCATTTGTTGGAATAATGGCCATTTTACTAGTAGTATTCTTTGTTACTCGACCTAAAAGCATCAAACATGTTCCTGCATTCCAGAGTGACGTATTGGCCACCAATATCAATAACCCTGAGCCAGTGCAAGGGAAGTTGGCATTTTTCACCGGCAGCAACACGGCATTACTTGATCTAACAAAAGAAAATACATCAACAACGACAAGTACGGTTGTGCCGCTGAGTGATGCGTCGAAAGTTGTCTGGATGAGTGACGGAGCGCTCGTGAAACTCAACCAACTGCCTGAAGATAGCTATCTACTAACTAAACTATCTAGTCAGCAGCAACAGACTTATCATACTAATTCAAGCTGGTGGCACTTAACAAGTAGCGGCATACAGCTTGTAGAATTTCCTGGTATTGAATCTAGTAGAATCCAAGACATCTTTATTGGAGATAAAGTATACATTACATTCAAAGATACCAAGTCCGACCAGTACGGAGTGGGGATCTATGATTCAATCACAGCCACGCAGCCCGTCTTTAAGAAGGACGCTCGTTTTGAGCTACCAGTAATCATTGGTGGAAGCCAGTCAACCATATACGTCCGCCTTCCTGCAGGAAATATCTTTTCGGTTGCAGCTAGTGGCGAAAAAGTAATTGTCGACCAAAGTTTTTCGGCAAAATGGGAGGCATCTACAAAATCCATCGTCATTAGTTCTGAACTTGGTTCGAAAAACGCTACCAACGACGAAGGGGAAAAATCTAGCTCTGGTTCGTATGAGTTAAGCGCATACAGTACTGATACGGAGTCGTTACGAAAGCTTATTAAAACTTCTCAGTCGCAGCTCTATACTGGTGACGGGCGAGTGTTTATACCCGCCGTTTCAGGAGATAGCCTCAGTATTACCGAGTACAACCTGTCTTCGAATACCCAACAAATTTATGATGTTAGCGGTGGAAAATTTACTGCCGATAGCTTTTCGGGCCTCGTTGCCGACCGGTCTTATATATATGTGACGGATAATCTTGATAACCTGTCTGTCATATCAACAAACCCCGATACCATTACTTCGTTTACCGGTGCACGGCTGGTGAAGACCAATCAGCGAACCATTGAATCCGACACTATGACAATCGACTACAACCTAACTACTAATGTTGCCCAGATATATCTCAGCAACTCTAATGTAGCCAGCGCTCCAGATATCATCCAGTCCCAACTACCCGCCATCCAGAACTCCCTTGGAGATCCAAACCAAGTCTCACTACAGTGGTTCTTCGCCGACGGCGGAGATGAACTTTAGTTCTTTTGGATAGGTAAGATGGTGCAGTTGTCCATAAAGTGCTGGACTACAATGTCGGCGTCGGTAGTTGTAATAAACGACTGATATTGTTCTAAAAACTGCGTGAGTGCGCGGCGGCGTGCACCGTCCAGCTCGCTAAACACATCGTCCAGAAGTAGGATTGGTTTTTTGTCGCGGACTCGTTCGAGTAGCTTTAGTTCTAAAATCTTAAGGGCTAACAGTAGTGTCCGAGTTTCGCCGCGTGAGGCTGCAACTGATGCCGGATGACCATTCAAGACAACCTGCAGATCATGCCGATGTGGACCGTTACCGGTGAATCCACGGAGGCGATCCTTTTGAATGTTACGCGACAGTAAAGTGAGCACCTCACTACTGTAGTTTTCTGGGTTGGCATCTGCCGCGTATTGCAAGGTGACCGTTCCGCTGGCGCTGGCCAACTGGTTATAAATATCTTGTATCTCACCTTGTAACTCTTTAATCAAGTCCGTGCGCGCCTGCACAATTTTACCACCTAGCTCGCTGAGGCGGACATTCCAGGCAAACAACTGGGGATCTTGGTCGGACTGTATGTTCTTTAGCAGGGTATTGCGCTGATATAACGTGCGGCGGTAATCTCGCCGCAAACGTCCGTAGCTGGCCACAGTTTGCTCCAGTAACTGGTCGAGATATTCCCGGCGGCGTTCTGGTCCACCATGAAGCATACGTAAGTGTTCTGGCTCAAATATAACTACCGGCACTGTCTTCTGAAGCGTTAGTCGCGACAAATTGTTGCCACCAATCACATACTTCTTCTTGGTTGAATCTTCCAGTCGCTCAATAGTGACAATACGTTTTCCTTCGCTAGTGTCCGCCTCTAGTCGGGCCCAAGGAGCGTTAAAACTAATTAGGTCTATATCTTTAACCCGGTATGAACTACCGGTGCAGAGTACTAATATGGCTTCGAGCAAGTTAGTCTTACCACTGGCGTTTGGCCCCACGATAATATTAACTCCAGCACCAAACTCAAAGACATCTTCCTGGTACGATCGATAATTCTTAAGACTCAGATCTGAGACGGTCATACGCTAATTATCCCACATAAGGTAAGAGTGGCTGCTGTATGGATTGCCAAGCACCTCCGAGCCGATCTCGTGTTATAACAACACGAGTCGAGCGAGGACAGTGCCACGCAATATATACCAGTAGCCATTTCTAACTCTTAAGGGGCATGATTACATGGGTGTACGTCTTGTCAGTCGCGTCACTCAAGATACATGGCTCGAGCTTACCATTGAAAGATATTTTTACACTGTCACCACTGAGCGTGCCAAGCGCATCCAGCAGATAACGAGAGTTTAGTGTTATATCGCCGCCACCGGTTATTTCGGCAACCGCGCTGGCATTATTTTCTCCTAGCTGGGAAGCGATTGATCGGATACTAACAGTCTTATCTTCTGGGTTTACGTGCACTGTCACACTGCCGGCACTTTCGCGGGCAAACAGACTTGATACTTTTGTTACGTTCACAAAGTCTGCGCGTTTTAGCGTGGCTTCTGTTTCAAAACTGGTTGGAATGAGCTTGCGGTAGTCAGGGTAGTTACCCTCAATCAGTCGAGTTACCAGCTCCACCTCACCAACCTTAAACAACACTTGTTGGTCATCGTGGGTTACTTCGATATCTTCTTCTTTATCACCAAGTAGTCGCAGTAGATCCTGCAGAGCAGAAGCCGGGATAAGCAGACTAATCTCTTCAGCGGTTTTCATAATCTCTTTTTCGGCTAAGCGGTAACTGTCTGTGGATGCCATGTACAGTTTTCCACCAGAGGTATGAAGATATACACCAGTTAGAACCGGGCGAGCTTCGTCTCCGCTCGCTGCAACCAGTACCTGCTGAAGACCTTTCTTTAGCGCGCTAGATGGGATATACCACGTTTTGCCTTCGGTTATGGCCGGCATCACCGGGAACTCGTCGGCTGCAATACCGTTAATAACCGAGTTGTACTGATCGGTGGTGATATGCAGCTTGTAGTCATCAAGGGTAAGATCGATAACTCCACTTGGTAGGCTGCTGACAAAATCTTGCATCAGTCGGGCAGGGACGGTAATACTGCCTTCTTCGGTAACCTTTGATCCAATAAAGTGAGTGATGGCAATATCGAGGTTAGTTGCGGCAATGGTTAGGCGTGTACCAACTGTCTTTAATACCACGTTGGCCAGAATAGGAAGTGTCCCTCTAGTATTAGCTACCCGGGCTACGTTATTAAGTGCCTTACTGAGATTTTCTTGGGTTACTTGAAGTTTCATGTTTTCCTCATTCCTATTTATTATTAAGTATTTGATTTAGAAGAAGTTGTATTAGTAAGAGCTGTGGATAGTGAGTATAACTGTGAATTAACAGATACAAAGCCAGCAGAAAGCTGTGGTTTTAGACTGCGACTAAATAGGGCAAAACTACCCGGGACTGTCCACAAGCTGCGTACAAAATTTGTGCAAAAAACGAGCGGGTGGAAAAGACCGTGAGTTTTAACACGAGATGTCCGCACACCCTCCACAAGCTTTCCACAATACAAAGAAACATAGTTGTCAGGCATACAAACGCTCCTTAATATCGGCAATTGCGCTGCGGATGTCGGGGTCGAAGCTCGACTCCTTCTCGATCTTTTCTACGGAGTGAATTGCAGTGGTGTGATCTTTGCGTCCTAGCTCGCGGGCGATCTTAGGGAAGCTTAAGTGCAGTTCACTGCGGAGCATATACATAGCAATCTGACGGGGCACAACAATATCTTTGTCACGCTTAGGCCCGAGTATATCTTCTACCGAGACCCGAAAATGCTTAGCGGTTCGTTCGACAATTTGCTTTGCGTTCAGGTGCTTTGGTCGAGACTTCGATGAGCCAAGTAAGCTAGAGGCAACTTGAAGATCCGGCTCGAGTCCGCGCATTTCACAAAATGCCAGCAACTGATTAAGCGCACCTTCGAGTTCACGAATGTTGGTTTGCACATGATTCGCAAGATAATCCACTACGTCGGCGGGCAGGGTAATGCCATGACTCTCGGCTTTGGTCTGGATAATTGCGCTCCGAGTTTCGAAGTCTGGGGTTTGCATGTCGATGCTCATGCCCCAGTTAAAGCGACTACGCAGCCGTTCTTCTAGTGTAGGAATATCTTTTGGTGGTTTATCACTACTAATAATGATCTGTTTGTTGGCCTGATGTAGGGCGTTAAAGGTATGGAAGAACTCCTCCTGAGTCTTTTCTTTGCCAGCAATAAATTGCATATCGTCCACAATCAGCACGTCGGCACTACGGTAGTAGCCAGCAAAGTCGGTATTCTTTTTGAATCTAATAGCGTCTAAGAATTCCTGCACAAACTGCTCGGAAGAGATATATACCACGTGGGCAGTAGGGTCTTTGGCTAGAATTGCATTACCGACAGCCTGAATAAGGTGGGTTTTACCAATACCAACACCACCATACAAAAACAGCGGGTTGTATTTATGTCCTGGATCGGCGGCGATAGACTGACATGCGGCGTAGGCTAGTTCGTTACCAGACCCAACAATGAAATTCTCAAAGGTGTAGCGTTCGTTTAGACCTTGTCTATACGAGTGGCGAACATTCGAACTGGGGGTAGGTGTGTTTGCTTTTGGTGCAGATGGTCGTTCTTGAACCTGCATAATAGCCGGTTCTTCAACAGAACGCTTGTGTAACTTACTGCTGGCAGCGTGAATTTTGTAATCTACTTTAGTTGGTTCAACACCGTTCTTCTTGAGGGTATCAATGATAAGTTGGTTGAATTTGCGCTCCAACTGGTTCTTTACAAATACGGTGGCTACGCCAACAACCAAAACACCATCTTTATTTTTGAGTAAGGTCGTGTTTTTAAACCATGTAACATAGCTACCACGGGAGACAGATAGTTCTATCTCTCCTAAGACTGCTTGCCACAGGCTCTCGTTACTTTCCCTCACTTGGCTATCCCTTCTTTTGTCTTCTCTATTCTATACAAGAGCAGGTAAGTTTTCCACAAGTACCAAAAGAGAGAATAGTTGGGCTATACAAAACCCAGGTAATAAGATAACAAGTTATACACAGTTACATTTAACACCTTAGAATCTGTGGAAACTACTTGGCGAATAGTGGAAAAGTTGGTAGAATTAGTGGGTTAAATATTGTGAATTTCACCTAAATTTACAATCCCAGGTTATCTACATTGTAGTAAATCTTGTATAAATTAGAGCCAGCATAAGCCTGGTTCTTTGGTGAAACTGACCAGAAAAGGTAAAATAGACTAATGCCAAAGCGAACATATCAACCAAAAAAGCGACATCGCGCACGCGAGCACGGCTTCCTAAAGCGAATGGCCACCAAGGCTGGCCGCCGAGTACTCAAGGCTCGACGCATCAAAGGTCGCACCAAACTATCTGCCTAGATAGCTAAAGCAGAGAAGACCCGGGATAACCCGGGTTTTTCATTGTCGTTTATAATTACAATCAGATGATCACAAACGCTCACCGCTTTCATGGACTTGGCAGTCTACGCTTTGCGTACACCAAAGGTAAGACTGTTCGCAGCACCGACATTGGCCTGCGCTATATCGAAAACACCCGGCGTTCCACCTGGCGAGCTGCCGTTGTAGTGAGTAAGAAGGTGCACAAGTCAGCCGTTAAGCGCAATAAGATTCGCCGCCGCATCTACGAAGTCGTTCGACTGGCCGGCATTCCAGAAACACAAACAGCCGATCTGGTGTTTACGGTGTACACCGATGCCGTATTAGGGATGCCACCTACAGAACTTACAGCAATAATTCAAAAGTTACTGTCGCAAGCAGGCGTTACGAAGTAATCAACTTCTCCACGGCATTAGCTAACTCCTTAGGATCTAGTTTTGCTGAGTCTAAAACGGCAAAGTCGCTCAAATCCTTGTCGTTAACTAGTTTGTATACTTCTTCAAAGCGCTGGCGGTTATTGGACCGACCCTGGGAGCGGCTTCGTTCCTCCACTCTTTGTAGCAAGACATCGTATGGTGCGGTTAAGAATACGAGTTCGAGTCTGGCATGGTGTTTTTCAGACGCTTGATGCAATGCGTTTATACGTATATCGTTAAGGCCACAGTCGACAATAATATCGTTGCCAGCAGAAAGTAACTGGTCAATTTTGGGCTTCATGGTTTCGAAAACAGTTTCATTGATCTCAAAAGAAGTCGTCTCGTAACCTTGGGCGCGTCTCTCTTTATCGAGCGAAACTTCTTTGGCCTGAGGGTATCTCTGTAGTAGTTCGGTAACAAGCGTCGATTTACCAGCGCCTTTTGATCCATCAAGAGCAATGATCCACATATCTACAGTATATATCTAAACGATTGGCAATGACGCACCAGAGGCCGGCATGCTATAGTAATAGTACAAATATCAGTATTTTAGACCCTAGGAGTTCCATGTTTACTACTCTGATTGTTAAGCCAATCTTTAACTTGCTCGTACTCATTTACGGACTACTGCCAGGCCATAACTTTGGTCTCAGTATTATCGTTTTTACTGTGCTGGTTCGGCTGCTCATGTGGCCGCTGGTCAAAAAGCAACTTCACCAGGCTAAAGCCATGCGCGAACTTCAGCCAGAGCTGAAGCGTATAAAAAAGGCTGCTGCAGGTGATCGACAGAAAGAATCGATGCTCATGATGGAACTCTACAAAGAAAAAGAGATTAATCCATTTTCGAGTCTTGGTTTGTTGATCGTGCAAATCCCGGTGCTGATCGGTTTGTACAGTGGTGTACACCGGATTGTCGATAACCCGCGGGCGCTTATAGACTTCTCATACTCCTTTGTACATAGTCTGCCGTGGCTTAAAACGCT
>CAYMZG010000013.1:0-4009 GCA_964394925.1 uncultured Candidatus Saccharibacteria bacterium
ACTGGAATGGGATGACGGGTGGCGAGTTTCTGAAATACTTTGGTTGGAATTTGATAGGCGGAAGTGACGGTCTGCTGGGGCGACGTTACGACGCTGGTGCAATGCCTCAATCGGTAAAAATATACGGTAAGTTGTTGCCCTCACTACCAGACAAAGCCAATTTCTTTGTTTATGTAGGAGATAAGAACGGCTACCAACAAAAGAGTTGGAATGATTTTCTCAATCAGGACATTGAAACATTCTTTGGCAAGAAAAGTAACATCGGGCATCCAGAAGAGGTTTCGACTAACACTGTTTTAGATTGGCTATTTCCTAAAGCATCTGCACACGGCGAGGTAATGGACGACCATCCGTCGGACAAATCAGAAGAAGAACTTACTCGCATTAACAATGTAGTGGGGAACGTCGTGATTTTTGCCCAGCAAAACGAGCCAACCAAAGAGCAAATTAAAGCACGGTTTAACAACCTAGTGCCGCTGCACGACAGCACTTGTGGAGACTAAAATGGAACATTCGCAACACGTACACCAACATAGTGAACATCAGGAACACGATAAACACGCTGGTCATTCAGTAAAAATGTTTAAGGATAAGTTCTGGCTCAGTTTTATACTGACAATCCCTGTACTTGCCTATTCTGAGATGATACAGCAGTGGCTGAACTTCACGCCGCCAACATTTCCTGGCTCACAGTATGTGCCGTTTGTACTGAGTACCGTCATATTCTTTTACGGCGGTACGGTGTTCATTAAAGGTGCGTGGAGCGAGTTAAAAGCCAAATTGCCAGGTATGATGACGCTTATCAGCCTGGCAATTATCACGGCTTATGTGTATAGCGTGGCAACGCAATTTTGGTTGTCGGGCGAGGGTTTCTTTTGGGAACTGGCAACCTTAGTAACCATTATGCTATTAGGGCATTGGCTGGAAATGGCATCTATTGCCAAAGCCGAGAATGCCCTTGATGCCATATCAAAACTACTGCCAGACAAAGCCGAAAAGCTGGTGAAGGGCAAGCCAAAACAAGTATTAGTGAGTGAGCTAAAGGTCGGTGATTTGGTGCTCATACGACCAGGCTCAAGCATACCTGTGGACGGCGTAATCACTGAGGGTAGCTCGTCAGTAAATGAAGCGGCAATAACTGGCGAAAGTAAGCCAACAAGCAAGCGTGTAAAAGATGAAGTTGTTGCAGGTACGATAAGCCAAGATGGCTCACTGACGGTAAAAGTGACGAAACTCGGCGATGACACGGCACTAGCTGGCATTATGCGTCTGGTTGCCGAGGCTCAAAGTTCTAAATCTAATGTACAGGTGCTTGCCGATAAAGCTGCCTTTGCACTAACCATCATTGCCCTAGTTACGGGCATTGTTACGTTCATATACTGGTTGGTTGCAAAAGACGCAGCATTTGCCCTTGAACGCTCAGTTACGGTTTTGATTATCGCTTGTCCTCACGCTCTTGGGCTGGCTATTCCATTGGTCGTATCAATCTCTACCGCAATATCTGCACATAACGGTTTATTGGTTCGCAAGCGTCTGGCACTTGAAGCGGCTCGTAAGCTAGACTGGGTGCTGTTTGATAAAACTGGCACACTCACTAAAGGCGAACACGGCGTAACAGATATTTGGGCAGCAAAAGGCTATACCGAAGAAGACGTTTTGCATCTGACTGCCAGCCTTGAACAAAATAGCGAGCATATTGTTGGTAAAGGTATTGTTGCTGAGGCACAGAAAAAGCACGTCCACTTGGATAAGGTTGAAGACTTTGCTGCCTTGCCTGGACTTGGTGTTAAAGGCAAGCTACACGGTCACGATAATTTTGTTGCTGCTAGCTACCGCTACATTAAAGAGAACAGCCTCAAAGTTCCGAAAGAGATTGACCAGAATACAAAGCAAGCAGCCAAAGACGGCAAAACAGAGGTTTATCTTATTAAGGACGGCAAGGTAGTTGTCGGGGCAATCGCTCTGGCTGACGTTATTCGTGAGCAATCAAAGCTGACTATTGCGGCACTCAAAGTCGAGGGCATCAAGACGGCTATGGTTACAGGCGATAGCCAGGATGTTGCAGCGTATGTTGCAAAGCAGCTTGGCTTAGACCAGTATTTTGCCGAGGTACGCCCAGAAGATAAAGCCAATAAAGTAAAAGAATTACAGAAAACTGGTAGTAAAGTAGCCTTTGTAGGCGATGGCATTAACGATGCCCCTGCTCTGACTACGGCTGATATTGGTATGGCTATCGGGGCTGGCACAGACGTAGCTATTAAATCCGCTGACATTATCCTTGTTAAGAGCGACCCACGAGATGTGATACGGGTCGTCCATTTGTCCAAGGCAACTTACCGCAAGATGACCCAAAACCTTATTTGGGCGACTGGTTATAATATCTTGGCTATACCCCTAGCTGCTGGGGTGCTTTATAGCTCAGGTATATTGCTATCGCCAGCTGTCGGTGCAGTTCTAATGTCACTGTCTACCGTGATTGTAGCTGCGAACGCTCAACTACTAAGGCGTGCTCACTACCATCCTGGTCATAGCCACTAAAGCATCTGGTTGAAAAACCTACTAAACCTCAAGCAAATTGCCCGATAGTTGGAATTGTTCAACGAGATGTTTTAACCTATAATCCTCTTGAGCAAGCGTAGCTGCCGTTTGAAATGCGTCAACTATGCTGCACCAATTTAGTTAACCCGTCAAACACATCCGCCAGGGTGTGTTTTGTTATAATCAGGTCATGCAAAAAATAACTACGTTTTTAATGTTTGTGGGTGATCGGTGCGGCAAAGCAGAAGAAGCCATCAACTTTTATGTGTCTCTTTTCCCAAACTCAGAAGTTAAACACATAGAAAAATGGAAGCATGGTGAGCTGGGTGGAGAAGAGGGGTTAGTTAAGCAGGCTTCATTCGTTCTAGCTGGTCAGGAGTATATGGCAAGCGAAAACCGCATGGAACATAAGTTTTCGTTTACACCAGCGATCTCAATATATGTTAACTGTGAGAGCGAAGACGAACTAACCCACTTCTTTGAAAAACTCTCCGAAGACGGCCAGGTTATGATGCCGCTGGACAATTACGGATTCAGCCAAAAATTCGGCTGGGCTGCAGACAAATACGGTGTGTCTTGGCAGCTTAATCTTTCGTAATAGGAGTTAATTCACCAGAGTCTAGTGGCTACACTTGGCGCAGGCTGTGGTAGAATAAGAGCCGATCAACAACTAATAGAGGTATACAGACATGGTTACAGGATACTGCGTAAAGTGTAAGGAAAAAGGTGTAGAGCTATCAGATCCAGAAGTGGTTCAGACTGCTAAGGGTGGCTACATGGCCAAAGGGAAGCACGAAAAGTGCGGAACAACTGTTTGCGCAATGATGTCTAAAGAAAACGCTGAAAAAGCAGTCGAAGGCGGCGCTAAAAAAGCTTACTAAATTCATAGCGCATTTGTATTACATCAGACGCTTCGGCGTCTTTTGTATTTGTAGGGCAATCTACGTTGCAGGCTAAAGTGTTAAACTTAAAGTAAGAACCTAAATGAGAGGAGCTGCAGATGGGAAAATACGTAGATGGATTTGTGCTAGTTATACCGAAGGGCAAAGAAGACGAATACCAGAAGATGGCCGAGATGGGTCGGGACGCTTGGATGAAGAATGGTGCGCTCCAGTACTTCGAATGTAAGGGCGACGACCTCAAGCAGCAAGAAATGGGCGATCTAAAGTCTCGTGCCTTCAAAGAAATGACCGGAGCAGGCGAGGAAGACAATGTCTGGTTCTCGTTTATCGTGTTCGAGTCCAAGGAACACCGTGACGAAGTAAACGCCAAAGTTATGAAGCAAATGGGCGAAGAATATGCCGACATGACCGACTTTGAAATGCCTAACGACATGACCAAGATGGCATATGGTGGCTTTACCGTGACAGCCGAAGGATAGACATTGAATAGTAACGCAAGCAATACCTATGAATACCTACAAATTGATAAGCTATGAGTAAGGCAGACGAACGTCACGACGTATCGGTAG
>CAYMZG010000013.1:4109-7957 GCA_964394925.1 uncultured Candidatus Saccharibacteria bacterium
ATCGACAAGATCTTGTGGCAAGCCAAAGACTAACCATGAGTGACCATCCTAAGCCACATGCAGAATCACCGCACTTTGATCAAGATCTGTATACCGATGCCGTTCAGCAAGCCTTAACTGGCTATGCTAGTACCGGAGACTCCTGGGTTCGAGGGCGTGACGCGTTTGTTAATTCGCTACTGCAAGGTAAATCTCCAGACGCATCACTGCGGGACGCTTTTGATGTTTCAGAACCTCTGGACGATGCTGACCTAGAACAAGCGGATCTACGTTTCTGGAGACAAGTAGAGGGCGAGAATGGTCCGCACGAGCAGTATGGCACGGCCATAAATACTGCTCTAACTGGTTTTGCAAAAGATGGCGAATCATGGTTGCAGGCTCGCGATACATTCTTTGACTCGTTGCGCCAAGGTGCGAACATTAATGCTGCATTAAACGCTTCACTATCGGTGCTTGAAGAAGAAGACTTGACAATCTGGAGCGACGAATCGACTCAAGCTTACAATCGTTTTTGGGATACACTTGAGCCAACCGTAACAGAGACGTTAACTGATACGCCTTCAGAAGAGCCTGATCCTGACAAGACTGTCTTATGGGAATGGCCGACAAAAACTACAGAAATTGGTGGTGGTACGGCTCGGATTGAACACAGTGAGGCTGACGATATTTTTAACCGGGTAGAAATTCGCGGCGACGCCCGTATGGGTGAACTAACCCAAGACCTGCTTGACTATGCAGGATTGCGCCCGCGACACCGCCTTGAGGTAGAGGGTCGAACAGTCTGGTTTTCGCCAGCCTTTGAGCTGGGTAAAACCAGGGACGCGGTAATTGGCTATGTTCGTACCGATGAGGGTGATATTGTAGCTCGCTCCTACTACCGAAGCGGCTCACAAGGTGTGTGGCGCTATTTGCCCCAGTACCACATTGTAGATGACCGGGTTAGTTGGTATTCCAAGGGTTACGGCGAAGAGAGTGTTACCTTACCAGCGGCGTTTCAAGAAGGTCTGACCAGAGCTACGCAAGACGATGGGGAGACTATCAAACTTCAGCACTCTCTGGCGGAACGAATATTTGTTGGAACAGCCAGGGGTCTTACGTCCGACCAAACGGTATATTTTAGAACAGTAGAAGAGTATCCGAGGAGACTCGATAATGTACCCTATGGCTACTATGATTTGCCAAAACCAGAGACGCTTGTACCAACGCATGCCCAGTCACCCCGTTTTGACAGAGTACTATCTAGCTGGGAGCAAGACACCGAGACTTACGGCCGGATAACCTGTGAACGCATTCCCTCTAATGATGGTAAGCTCACCTATCTATTTAGTCGGGACACTAGAGGTCGGGCCTGGGTTAGTAGTATCGAGAATGACAGTCCAATAGAATCAACGGGGCTCAGGGAGGTATGGATGTCTGGCGGGGCACTGGTTACGCCAGCTTATGAATATCCGTCACAAGCAGGAGAGTACGGCAACCACAACGACTGGAAAGGCCAGTATGTGGATATGTACAGCTTCTATTTAAGTAGGATTCCATTAATTCAGGACTATGTACGATCTGTTTATTCGCGCCCGCGGTAGACAGGGCGCTATAATAAGTCGCATAACCGGAGGTGTAATATGCGAAAAATCGTAGTCTTAACGTTCATTAGTTTAGACGGTGTCATGCAGGCTCCGGGTGGCCCAGACGAAGATACCACGGGCGGGTTTAAGTACGGTGGCTGGACAGTGCCGTTTTCGGACGATACCTCTGGTCAGATGATGGTCGAGCAAATGAGTATGCCATTCGACCTATTGCTTGGCCGCAAGACCTACGATATCTTTGCTAGCTACTGGCCAAAGCAAGACCCGGAGCACCCCATTGCTAAGCCGTTTAATAAAGCCACGAAGTATGTTGTTTCCGACTCAGATATTGCGCTCAGTTGGGATAATTCCAAGCTGATTACAGGTGATGTTGTGGCTCAGTTGAAGGAACTTAAAAATGGCGACGGGCCGATGATACAAGTACAAGGTAGTAGTGTCTTGATCCAGACGTTGCTCAAAGAAGATCTAGTAGATGAGCTGTGGCTCAAAATTTTCCCCGTTACGCTAGGCATGGGCAAGAGGCTCTTTGCCGAAGGCACAGCCCCGGCTTCCTTTACGCTAACCAGTTCAACGACCACACCGGGTGGCATTATCTTCGCAAATTACGAACGCAGTGGAGATGTGCAGACCGGATCGTTTGTTTAGGCAGAAACCGGACTTATCTGTTGTTTGAGTTTTTCGAGAGTCTCAATGGTTTGTTGGTCGGCTAAATGCCCTGCATCCAGCTGGAGGAGCTCTAGATTAGAATACATGTTGTCACGATCTTCTATAGATGGTTCATCGGCATTGTACGTACCTACAGATGGATCAAGATCACGCAAGAAAACTACTCCGTCTTTGTCTACTAATTGTTCTAAACGTAGCTCGTCTACGTAGTCTCCGCCGTTCTCAATAATTCCTTGATAATAGGAAGTAATAGATCGTAATGCCTGGGTTGCAACATCTGGCTTAGCTTGAGCTTCAGTAAGTAAGTCTTGACCCTCTATTCGCTCACTCAATATATACGCGACCTGGGCACCGTTTTCCTCTGCCATTAACGGCATGAGCATAGAGTTATGAATTCCAAAAACCGACAGATCGCTCACGAGCTTTTTATAGTGTGACAATTTCTGCGCCTGTAATGCAGGGCTACCTTCTAGCCAGTCGATCTTTCGGACAACTACATCTGGGTTGTTAGCAAATACATCTATTTGAGCACGCGAATCGAAGCCACTTGGAGCTAAATCGTCGCGGAATGGCGATCTATTGTGGCCGTTGGTAGACATTATTTCTTTCGTCCAAGAATGAATTTTTGAGAAGCGCTCAGGGCTTTGTCGGTACGGTGAACACATCCCATCCAACAGCAGGGGCGGCGCTTGCCTTCGGTCAGTTCCTTGACGGTCCGGCCAACATGGTTTGCCCGTGTCTCGGCTGTTTTTACCGTAGTGGTCCAACAGATCCATTCATTACGAGCTAAAGGAGTAATACTGTTCCAGGCGAGCCCGGCTTTTGGATTAGCTTGGAGGGCCTTACTGAGGTCGGTTGGCAGTTTATGGGTTGTACTATCGTCGAGTAACTTCATACGTTAATTGTAACGCAGCAGTCTACGATTCACTACCAGACCATAGTTTCTAAGTATTGCTAAATACGTAAAAATATGCTAAAATATGGCGATATGAGTGAATTTGATGGTGTTACACCAGAAATTACCACAGCCGAAGCTGGAATAGTCCAGCCTGTACGTCGACGTTCTGGCGATCCTATTGATGGCCAAGTCTTTGAACCACGATTGTCGGGTGGCCAAACAGTTGCCGAAGCCCAGGCCCAGGCTCAGGTATTTAACCCAACCCCCGAAGAGGTTGAGGCGGCACTAGACCAAGCGGAGCGCAGAGTCGATACCCTGCAGCATAATCAGAAAATGTCATCACGTTTTGGGCGATTGTTTACACTTTTGGGCATGCAGTTCCCGGGAGTTGCAATTGAGTTAGCCTCAAAAACAGCAGAAATGAACGGTTTGATCCGCAGAAATGCTTTGCCCGAACCATGGGATTACCCGGATCATGTCGGTAACTTCAACGAAGCAGGTCTATATACTGGGGCAGCGTTTAGTTTTTTGAATGTACTAATCAGCAAACGAAAGGGCGAGACGACCGAATCGACCATTCGCCAATCGGCAGTTGGCGCATTTGTGATCTCATCTCTTATCCAGGTTGTCGGCGAGCGGTATCTCCGCATCGGTGGTTATAACAGTACAGACATGATCGATGCATACTATGGTATTGGCTT
>CAYMZG010000014.1:0-269 GCA_964394925.1 uncultured Candidatus Saccharibacteria bacterium
ATTATGTGGCCTTCCCAAGGCCGAGACGGGGGTTCGACTCCCCCCACCCGCACCAGACTAATTTGGCGCTGAAAGGTTATGGGCATGAAGGTATTGGCCATTGCTGACCGAGCACCTAAGATTAATATTTCCGAGATAGTTAGAGACAACGGTGTTGAACTAATTATTACGCTTGGCGATTTAACGCGTGAAGATATTTTGCAGCTCGAACAGATTACGCATATCCCAAAGATTGGAGTATATGGCAATCATGACAGCGGCAGTTACAT
>CAYMZG010000014.1:279-7638 GCA_964394925.1 uncultured Candidatus Saccharibacteria bacterium
GGAAGAACTAGGGATCTGGAACTTGCATTTAAAAACCTTGGAATACCGGGGTATGACTTTTGGTGGCTTTCAGGGCTGCGTTCGCTATAAGGATAACCCCGAGGCAATTATGTACACACAGGCCGAAGCTACGCAACTGATGCAAGGTTTTCCGC
This sequence comes from uncultured Candidatus Saccharibacteria bacterium, assembly GCA_964394925.1. Taxonomy (GTDB): domain Bacteria; phylum Patescibacteriota; class Saccharimonadia; order Saccharimonadales; family CAYLGV01; genus CAYLGV01. Next base: position 435 of record CAYMZG010000014.1, read on the forward strand.
GGGTTGACGTGTTCTTGTCGCATTGCCCACCACGAGGTATTAATGACGAAGAAGAAATTGCCCACCAGGGTTTCGATGCACTTCGTAACTATCTTGATACCCAGCAACCAGAGGTATGGTTGCATGGCCACACCTATCCTACAAATGAAACAGTGGTTACCCAGCATGGACCAACGAAGATTGAATATGTATTTGAATATAAATTGCTTGATATTAACATCCAACGCGTAGCATAGGTAGTTGCAGTGTAGAACTGCTGCTCTTTATGTGTTGCGAAGGTTACGAGTCACTACGCTAGGTTTGACTAAAATCAGCTCTTATGCTAAAATAGTATATAGTTCAAGAAACAAACAGGAATAAAAATATGAACGAACAATCACCAGCAGGTGAAGCCCATAATCAGTCAAATATAAGACGCATTCAGTCGCCGACAGAACTTGGTGTAGAGTCGTACGAGATGGGCTCGGATGAGCATTTGATAATTGGTGATATTGGGGTACGTGGGGTGAGCTCAGAAACTCGTCAACTTGTTTCAGGTGAGACGGTAGACGGTTGCCCAAGTCTACAGATCAGAATAGGGGGCTATGATGAATACGCAACACTCGAGATTCTTGATGTAAGTGGAAATAAGAAAGAAGACTTTAAGGATGACGCCACCGGGGAGACACACTATGGTGTAACGCGCGGTTATGCTGGCGACAAGCCTATTGAAGCCACAAGTAATTACGTTTTAGTTATTTCTGATGCTGACGGGGTTCCTAAACAGATATACGATATTTTGCCCAACCCAGACGAACCGATTGTCATCGGCAGACATGAAGATGCAATCGGCGGGTCAGCGCTACCCGATGTTGTATCAAGAAGGCATCTGACGATCGGAATACAAGCAGACGGCACATTAGAGATCGTCAACGAGCAACCAACAAATACAACACAAATACTTCGTCCAGAAGTCCAGCCTGCACAGGATAACTGGGAGCAAAAGCTAATTTACGCACCTAAGTTTAGCCTTGATGTAAATGAAGTTGTGCCTTTGTCGGATGAACAGGAAACAGCGGATATCATCGGCTTGGCAGGACAAGTAGTGGCTGAGCTCATGTGTAACGCTGGGACTATAGAAGGACAAACTGTCGCTACTCAGCGCAACATGTTGGTTGTACAACGTAAGCTCAACGACGGAACCGTAGCCTACTCACTTGTTCAAGAATTGCGCGACGGGAAAAGTGTGATTCAAACGCCAGTAGCTGCTGACAAGCCCATCTTGATCAAAGACAAGGGCAACTATGGCCAAGATGTTCCAATTTCGCTTAGCATCTCAGATAAAGGAGAACTTGCCCTCGATGTGGAAGGAGGTCCATTACCTGATGCAATTGGGACGAGGTTGCGTTATGCCACAGTGGCCAGCGAACAATATGTAAAGCGTGCACCATTGGATGATACTGCTTCGGCGGGGGTGGGGGTCGAATCACCAAGCCCACACAAACCAGATGATCGTCGCAAGAAAGATAAGCAGGTTGTTGATGCACGAACCGGCAAAATCGAAACATTTAACCCCTACGATAAACGACATTTTGAACCGCACATGCAGTATAATCGCTAGGCGCTTGCCGAGCAGGTATCCTCATTTTGAGCATTAATTGATCCAGTTATCCTGGAATTATTAATTAAAAGTTAACGTAACACGGGTCCTATGCATGCAGGCTGCATCTGGGTGCTAAAAATACTCACGGTTATAAATCATTTACAGCTAGCAGTTCAAATGCATATAAAAGTTCTGTCAAAAAAGCGTCATAACCTCTATAATTAAACGAAATGGCAAACGCAAAACGATACATTCATGACCGCGTCGTGCTCACGCTCTTGAGTATCAATACTTTTTTTGCAGTCCTGATTGCCGTACGGGTGATTGTTTCACTAACCAGTAGCAGTACGAAGTTGCGGGTGATTGAACACCGACCGAGTCTTGGCTTGAGTGCCAACAAGGCTGGCTCGGCAACTGAATTGATTGTTTTTGTGGTCTTTCCGTTGGCAGTTTTGCTGTTTCATACATTCTTGAGTCAACGAATGTACCAAGTGCGCCGACCATTTGCTCATGTGGTGCTGGCGTTGGGTACATTACTTATTCTATTGTCGGGAATTGTAAGTTTTTATCTGCTGCAATAATGAAAAATATCGAAATTCCATACGAAAAAGACAGGAGTAGGCGATACCGATTCTTCGAAATGGTGCCTGGCCTTATTACGTGGGGCACATTGGCCTTACCATTTGTACTCAGCCTGATTGATCCACGTCTCAGCGTGTTGTTCATCCTGGGTTATTTGATGATTTGGTTCGCTAAATCGGTCGGTTTGAACATCCGCGCCTTGCAAGGTTTTAATATGCTCAAAGAACATGAGAAGCTGCCGTGGCCGCAAATGCTCCAAGAGCTAGATGACGGTAAAGTTGAGCATGAAGACAAGAATGTGCCTGATTGGCACTTCGAGAATTTAGTGCGACTCTCGGAACATCCGGCGCCTATTCGTCCGAAAGATATTGTGCACGCCATTATTATTGCCACCTGGAACGAAAGCCGTGAGATTTTGGAGCCGACCATTCAATCGGTGCTGAACTCGGACTATAACATGGACCAGGTCATGGTGTTCATCGCTTATGAAGATCGTGGTGGCCCAGAGGTAGAGGCGCGTGCCAAGCAACTTGTTAAGGACTACAAAAAGCATTTTCGGCATATGGCAGCCTATAAGCATATTGATCAGCCGGGCGAAATGGTTGGTAAGGGCGGTAATATTACCTGGACTGGTCGGGAGGTGGCAAAACTTGTGGAGGCCGAGGGGCTTGATCCGCTCAAGGTGATTGTCACGACGCTCGACGCCGATAACCGACCACACAAATACTACCTCGCTTCTCTCAGTTATGTGTATTCGGCAACTCCCGATCCACTATACGTGTCTTACCAGCCGCTGCCGATTTTTACGAATAACATTTGGGATGTTCCTGCGCCGATGCGTGTGATCGCCACTGGTAACTCCTTCTGGAACATTGTGCTGAGTATGCGCCATCATATGATCCGCAACTTCTCATCGCATGCCCAGAGCTTAAAAACGCTGATCGATACTGATTTTTGGAGCGTGCGGACCATTGTGGAAGATGGTCACCAATTCTGGCGAACCTATTTCCGCTACGATGGTAAGCACGAAGTGTATCCGTTGTATGTGCCAATCTACCAAGATGCCGTTCTATCGAGTACGTATGTTAAGACATTTAAGGCGCAGTTTGTTCAGTTGCGACGGTGGGCCTGGGGGGCAAGCGATATTGCCTATGTGCTCGACAAGGGTTTCTTTACCAAGAATAAAGTGCCAAAAAGTGATCTGTTAATGAAATTGGGCAGACTGCTCGAAGGCCACATTTCCTGGGCTGTAGCGCCATTTATTCTCATGTTCGCCGCCTTTATACCTGGTTTGTTTAACCCCGACGACTACGCCTCACGGCAATTGCCCAACCTCGCCAGCACCATTCAAACAATCGCCGTGTTGGGTATTGTCACGACGCTGTTCTTGAGTCTCAAGCTGTTACCGCCAAAGCCCGCTCGCTACAAACGCACACGCACTGTTTGGATGATGTTGCAGTGGGTCTTATTGCCTGTGACTACCATTGGCTTTAACGCCGTAGCTGCGCTCAATTCACAAACGCGCCTCATGTTTGGTCGCTATCTGGGCAAATTTGACGTAACCGACAAAGCTGTGGTGACCGATGATAATAAAAAAGTCATGTAATTTTCATGAACGATTCACAAACACCGACGTATAAGAAAACAACTATCGTATTCCCATTCCAGGGTGACCAGGTGCTACTTGGCATGAAAAAGCGCGGCTTTGGCGAGGGTTGGTGGAACGGCTTTGGCGGCAAGCTTGAGCCGGGTGAGACCTATGAGGCCTCTGCCCAGCGCGAAACGCTTGAAGAAGTCGGTGTGCACATTGTCGATCTAGTGCATCTGGCGGACATACATTTTTACTTTGAAGGTAAGCTGCAAATAGTTAGCAAGGTATACCGCTGCAAGTACATGGGTGACCCTGTTGAGACTGAAGAAATGCGCCCCGAGTTCTTTTCGCCGGATGAGTTACCCTACGACAGTATGTGGCCGGGCGATGATGCCTGGATTCCTAAGATGTTTGAAGCGAAGAGTGGTGGGCCCCTAGGCTTTAAGCTCTATTTTGATAAGAACGATAGCTTTCTGTCGATTGAAGAAGTTTCAGCTGAAACCTTGCAAGCTGAGTTTTAGCTACTAATAGGGTGAAACGCGCGGTAATGCGTAGCCGCTACTTTGTCGAAGTGCTCCAAGACAGTGCTTGCTGCCATTACTAGATCATTACGATTTAATGCTCCGTTCATAACTCTCGGAAGGCACTGACTAATGACGGTGTCGGTAAGGCTGCTGGCATCTTGCAGAGCGGTTTTTCGATGCTTGAGGCTGTCGTAGACCGAAATGAATAGATTATCGCGTGAAAACGGCTCTAAATTCGTGCCACTTTGTAAACGCCAGCTTAACATTAGGTCAGCTGCTTCGGTGGTGGTAAAAATAGCCCCACAGTTTAGGCACTGTCGACGACGCCAAATAGCGTTCATGCGCTTTTGTGGCCGTGAATTGGTAACTTGTGTTTTTCCCGAACAATATATGCAAACCATGTCAACATATTGACATAACGCTAGCGTTTTGGGAAGTGGAAAACTTTGTGAGTTGTGGGGAAAAGCCTGTGCCACGGATGTTTTTCGTGCCGAACAAAGGGCTGTGAGTATGAAAAAGGCCTAAGAATGTTACTTCTTAGGCCGGTGATCCGTACCTTGAGGAATTATTTCCCCTGGGCACGAACGCGTCGTATACGACTGCTAGAACCCTTTAGTGGTGCCAATTCTTCGTAGAAGAGCTTGAATCCGTCTAAAGAATTCTTGGTAGCGGTACTCAAACTATGAGCGCCTCCCGATTAACCATGTAATTCTATACAAAAAGGGCAGGTACGTCAATAATATGATATAGCATAAGCGTCATGAAATGGTACAATAGGCCCATGCTAACAGATAAAAATGGTCATTTTGAAGTTTTGAATGCCGATGATTCGCATGTTCGCAGCGGGGTGCTCCATACTCGTGCTGGTGACGTTCTAACGCCCACCTTTATGCCTGACGGCACGCGTGGAGCAGTGAAACTATTAACCCCTGAGCAAGTTCGTTCGACAGGGGTGCAGGTGGTGTTGGCCAATACCTATCATTTACATATGGCTCCTGGCGAAGAGGTTATAGAATCCCTTGGTGGCCTCCATGGTTTTACCAATCAATCACTCCCCATGTTGACCGATTCTGGTGGTTTCCAGGTATTTTCGTTAGCTCATGTGCGTAAGATTACCGAAGAGGGTGTTACCTTTAAAGACCCCAAAACCGGAGATACCGTGTTCTTGTCTCCCGAGAATTCCATACAGATACAACTCAAACTCGGTGCTGACATGATTAATGTGTTCGACGATGTTGTTTCTCTAGACTCAGATGGGCGTGCTCGTACACAAGAAGCCTACGACCGTACTCATCGCTGGCTGGAGCGCTGCGTTGCCGAGTTCAAGCGCCTTACTGCTAATATGTCCGAGGCTGAGAGGCCTCTGTTATTTGGTATTGTGCAAGGTGGCCTCGACAAAGATTTGCGCCGCCAGAGCTTAGAGCTGGTACAGGCCAGCGAGGTTGACGGTATTGCTATAGGAGGCCTATCGGTGGGTGAAACCAGGGAAGAAATGCACGAGATGCTAGAGTTCTTGGCGCCACTGTACGAGGCAGGGCGGCCTCGCTTTTTACTCGGAGTCGGCGATCCGGTGGATGTGCGCAAAGGCATCGAGTGCGGTATTGATATGTTCGACTGCGTGCTGCCAACCCGCAATGCTCGCCACGGTACTGCCTGGATTTTGGGAGAAGATGGCTCAGATACGCGTGTTCATCTCACCAACGAGCGTTTTGCCCGCGACACTTCGGTGCTCGAACCTGGCTGTGACTGCTCAACTTGTGTTGCTGGCTACAGCCGTGGCTTTTTGCGCCACCAGTTTAAAGTTGGCGAGCCACTCGCGGGGGCGCTCACCAGTATTCACAATATTCGCTATTTGCAACGGATTTGCGAGAGCTACCGCTAACAGAGTTGAGTGATATGAAAAAAACCACCATGTCTGGTGGTTTACTGGTGGGCGATACAGGATTCGAACCTGTCACCTCCTGAACGTCAATCAGGCGCTCTAGCCAAATGAGCTAACCGCCCCCATCAAGCTCTGCTATTTTCTCACAGAACAGAGTATAAAGGTACACTAATTTACGCTGGATGGCAATCGATCCGCAATATAAGACACAAACGCCCTTGTAATGTTCGTAGGTAGGTCGACCCGCAGAGCGTTGATCAAAGTAACTCTTGCGAAATCTACCAATTGGTACCTGAAGCTCCTCGGACCAATATTCTTTCATTGCTTGAGAATCTTGGTCAGCACGCAAGTGAAGCTCGCATTTAACCATGTCCCGACCTATGCCATAGTTTCTCTGAAGAACCGATAACACAAAATTGAGTATTTTTGGGTCCGAGCTAGCTAGAGAGGTTGTACCATTCTTTGAGCCCTCGCCAAGGTACAACATGGCAAAAGCGAGATCAAATGTGGCTTGTGTCAACGGTATGTTGTCTAGTGTTTCAAGGGCTTCTTGTTTTGCTTTTAGCAGTCTAAGTGCTTTCTGCTCTTTATGTGTTTGAGCGGCGTGCTTACGAGCGCGCTGCCATCCATCACTACTATTACGCATCAAGCTAGTTCGTTGCTCCTCTGTAAGCTCAATGTCTTTGAGCCACCCCGAAAGTGTAGAGCGTGGGATACCAAGCTTTCTCTCGATAACGGTCATAGATGTACCGACCTTACGGAGGGCAATTGCCTCGTCTTTTAAATGGTACCACTTAGATTTCATAGTATATATAAAGTATACCGTAGTTCGAATGTAGACACATATTGTCCACAAGATCTTTGTAACCATAACAACAATAAATAGCTAGCATCATATGGCTAGTATGCTAAGATAGGTAGTACGAGAACCAACAGAATCTGTAGCGAACTCGTAAAAGGTGCAGTTTTGGGAGGGGTTTTACAGGCTAAAACCCTTCGGGTGAGCAAAGTCGAACGCAATTGCGAGAGCGTTCGACTTTTTC
>CAYMZG010000015.1:0-6833 GCA_964394925.1 uncultured Candidatus Saccharibacteria bacterium
CTGCGACCTCACGGCCCCCAGCCGTACGCGCTAGCCAACTGCGCCACACCCCGATGGTGTCTGGCTGCCCGCAGTCACCCGCAAGCATCCGATCAGATGTATTGTAACTAAAAAACTGGCTGGCCACCATGACAACCTGGTTCAAATCCCCAGGTGGGTCTCCGCACGATGACACCGCTGCGTCATACGAATATTGGAATCCCTAATGATAAGTATTCAGATTATCATTTCGCTGACCAACCAGCGTACTCTTAGTATATCAAGTTTGGATGCCTTTCGAGAAGATCAAAGTAGCACGTTTAGCACAGCGCGGTTCATGTAAATCAGTACATCGCTAAAAGCCGGGACTGCCAATAACAGCCCAAAAACAATGATGAAGCCGAAGCGCTCCATGCTGCGCATAACATCTTGCATAGCCTCTGGCGCGAAGGCATATAAGAGACGCGAGCCGTCGAGCGGCGGAATGGGCAGCATGTTGAATACAAACAATCCGACGTTAATCTGTACAAATATAATGAGCGCTGATAGCACTCCAATGGCGACAGTGCCATTAAGAACATGAATAAGCCCTGCCCCTGCCAGCGCGAGTACTAAATTAGTGAATGGCCCTGCTAAGCCAACGAGCGCCGCACCGTATTCATCCCACTTCACTCTGTCGGGGTTAAATGGCACCGGCTTGGCGGCCAAAAGTGGCACCTTGAACAGAATCAGCGTGACCAGTGGCATGAGTATCGTGAAGTATGGATCGATGTGCTTGAGCGGGTTAAGCGTAATGCGCCCCATGCGGTGTGCCGTGTCATCGCCCAGCCAATGGCTGGTAAAGGCGTGCATGGCTTCATGAATGGTGATTGAAATAACCAGACTCACGAAGACGATGACCAGTGTTCCACCAGAGAGAGTTGCTAACATACTGCCCTATTATACCGTAGCTTGATTGTTTTCTGGGCAGTGCCCTTCTACGTATTTGAAACAGGCGTCCTTGCTGATTGCGCCTGTTGATTCTGTCTTGTCGATTGCGCATTTCGAAGCCACAGTTCAAGATGTAGGGTATGAAAAAATGTGCACGCCGTTACCCTTTCGTTATAACAGCGTACACACGGCGTTATAACAAATTGACCGTGACCAAAACAAACATATGAAAACTATGGCACTGAAAAGCAAAGCCACTACAGCCAAGCAGCGTTGACATCAGGGGCCGACTCCTGTAAAATAGGCATTTGAATCTAAGCGGAACTAGGTGGTTCCGTACAAGCAAGTAAGGAATTATCGATGCAAAAGTGTGAATTAACTGGCAAGGGCAAGCAATTTGGCAACAATATTAGCTTCTCACAGCGCCACACCAAGAAAGTCTGGAAGCCAAACCTTCAGACCAAGACCTTTGTTCTTGATGGCAAGAAAGTCACCATGAAGCTCAGCACACAAGCTATTCGTACGCTTAAGAAGAAGGGTATCTTAGAGAGCACCAAGAAACCTGCCGAAGCAGAGACCAAAGCAACCAAGAAATAGCCACTAACCGTCACGTAAAGAAGGCCCCTGCAATCAGGGGCTTTTTCGTAACAAATGTAGACGTAACTACTCGGTGCCAAAAAATCTACTGACGCTCAAGTACAATGAGCTGCGTTACTTCGTTCAGTAGTTCGCCACCCTTAATCTTAAGTTTTGGCACCGTTTCTTTGGGCTCCATGGCAATTTCTTTCAGTACGTCTTCGAGTGCTGCTTGTGGCACTTCATAGGTAACAGCCTTGTCGGCGTAGTGGGTTGGCACAATGATCTTTGGCTCAATCTTTTTAATAACCGTAAGGGCGCCAACCCCGTCGAGCGTGTAGCCGTGGCCACCAACGGGGATAATCAGCACATCTACCAGGCCAAGGGCTTCGAGCTGGGCATCACTAAGCTCAGGGTAGATATGCCCCAAAACGGCAACTTTAACATCTTCGGCCATGATCTTGAACATGGTAGCGCTACGCTTGCCTTCTTCATCCATGTGAGCTCGCGCTGCAATGCCCTGGATAGAAATATCTGAAACCTCGAATTCACCAGGTTGGTCAAACAGAATCTTAACATCGGCCTTGGGTTTATCATGGGCTCCCGTGAAAAGTGCTATATCGCCTGCCTTTGCGTGCTTATTCTCGAGGTCATCAATAATGATGTTGGCCTTTTTGGTCGACAAACGCACACAATTAGCACCATAAAACTGAATTTCCATAGTTTACTCCTCTACTTTCTTTTCGGCTTTTTTCTTAGGCTTGGGGGTTACCACGTGATTTTTATCGAGCAGTACTTGGAACTTCGACTCCAAAACCAGCGACAAAAAGCGGTCGTTCACTTCTTGGCGGTAGGCAAACTCTTCGGTTGTCATCACCGTATAACGTAACTCAAGGCCTTCCTTTTCTTCGAGTTCAGCCACATATTTTGCCACCTGCGTTGGGTTAATATCGCCCACGAAGAGAGCATCAACACCGCTGCGGTCATCTCTCGTTATTTGTCCTGTTAACAAGGCTAAGTCTACCTTTCCGAGGTGTTTTAGTTCTTGAGCTTCGAGTTCTACACTTGGGGCGTCTGGTGCGACGGCCGCCATAGTACCGCTACCAAAAATCTCAGCAAGTGGTTTAAAGTACGGATAATCCTGATCCACTTCATAATACAGACGGTTATTGTCTTTGGTGTCGGACTTAATAATGCCAATGCTCAGGAGATTGGCAAGCTCGCGGCGAACGGAGTTAATCTGTTCGTCGATTTTGCGAGTTATTTCGCGCACATAAAATGAACGGTTCGGGTTGCTGCAAAAAAGCTGCAGCAGTTTGACCCTCGTTTTTGATCCAAAAAGTTGTTCTATCACACAGCCATTGTATCAGATAATGATACGCAAAACAGTTTTAAGTGTTCAATTTTGTTGTTATAAAATCTACAATTTCACGGGGGTCGTCAAACCATTGAATACGATCGTTGCGCTTGAACCAAGTGTACTGACGTTTGGCGAGTTGCATATCGTTTCGCTTGAATGCAGCCTTGGCTTCATCAAGACTAGCCGCACCAACAATGTACTCACGGAAGGCTTTATAGGCTGGCGCCTGTAAGCCGGGCGCGTCCCAGCCATAGGCTTCAGACAGTTGCCGTATCTCCGCCTCGAGGCCATCCGCCAGCATCTGATCAATACGTGCTTCGATACGCTGCTCCAGAACATCTTTAGGCACCTGTATGCCAACCACAATAGCATCATCTCTCATCTGCTCTCGGTCACTGTTATCTGGTAACTTAGCGTGACGCGGGTTAACCGAGTCACGCTCTGCACCTGGCCCGGCAAACTGGTAATCAAACAGTACGCTGTCTATGTAGAGCCCCGTTCCACCAACCATAATCGGCAGCTTACCTCTGCTACGAATGTCGGCTATATACGCTTCGGCAGCACGTTTAAACTCAGCTACCGTGTAGCGCTGGTTTGGCTCAACCACATCGAGCATGTAATGCGGGATGCCCGCCTGCTCTTCTGTGGTTGGCTTGGCCGTGCCAATATTCATGTGCCTGTAAATGGTACGCGAGTCGGCACAAATGACTTCGCCGTCGAAGCGTTTCGCGAGCTCAATCGCTGCCGCTGTTTTGCCACTAGCCGTCTGGCCAACAATGGCAATGAGCGGCTTAGCGTCAGCTAGTCGTTCTTCGGCTGCCATAACAACTGCTCCACGTTTACGTAATAGTCATCTGACACCGTAACACCTTCGGCCTCGAGATGAGCCTTATGCCCCTCTCGGCCACCAGGATAGCCGGAGGCTAGGCCACCTTTTTTATTAACCACACGTTGCCAAGGCAGTTCAGGATCACCAAAGTGCGCAATACCACCGACAATCCGAGCTGCACGAGCATTCCCACATAATGCCGCAAGCTGGCCATAGGTCATCACACGCCCCCGAGGGATCTGGGCTACTAATGCCTCAACCCGTGTTCGAAAATTATTTTGTGCTTTTAGCATCGAAGTAAGCCTTCACCGCCTGCCAATCCTTGGCTCGAGGCATGCTGCCATCAAATTCATGCTGCCAACCATAATCTCCGAAGAGTATGGCGTCTACTCCGGCACTGATCGCACTCTCGCAATGCGCAATGTTGTCATCAACCAGGTAATGAGCACCAGCTGCCAGGCATGCCTCACCTTTCGTTTGGAGGGCGGTATTAACGTGACCAAGTAAAACTATATCCTTAAACACCTTAGGATAGTTCTTATGGAGCCATGCATGTGTCTCAGTCTCCATGAATAACTCACGTGATGTTATTGCGACTATATCCCAGTTCCGTGCCAAGTGAGCAAGCACTTCCTGGGAGTCTTTAACTGGCTCAATACTATCCTGGCTAATAGCCATCTGTTCATGAAATGTATGAATATGGCTATGGTCTTCGATGCCCGCCTGGCTCCATACATGTTCATAGAAGCCCCAATAGGGCGCAGGCACCTCGTAGTCGGCGCGTGTAAGCTTTAGCCCCGTTGCATGGTTGACCACCAATCTTAAGGCCTCAGTTGTATCGGCCAACACGTCATCTACGTCAACGGCGATAATCTCTTTACTCATCTGTCAATCTTTCTTATGCCTTGTTTTGAAGAGACGTCTTACTTATGCGTGTGATTGCCTCGTCTTTAACAGCATTCAGAAACTCATCAACGCCAACCGATACTGCCAGATCTTTCTCGGTTTCCAAATCTTTTCGGATTCGAGGTATAACTTGGCTCGTACTGATCTCTTTCTCGCCAACCACAATGGTGTATGGCACTTTCATAAGCTCAGCATTACGAATCTTCTTGCCAACTGATTCATTGCTGTTGTCCACTTCAATGCGCAGATCCAATTCTTTACCTTTAGCTAGTATTTCATTGGCAAATTTCACCGTGTCATCTTCTTGGTTTACCGTAATAAGACGGATCTGTTCGGGAGCCACCCATACTGGGAAGCGTCCGGCGGTATGCTCGATGTATACGGAAAGGAAGCGCTCAGTTGAGCCAAGCAACGCACAGTGGATCATAACTGGTCTCTGTAATGAGCTGTCCTCGGCGGTATATTCAAGATTGAAACGCTCAGGCATCACAAAGTCTAGTTGCACTGTGGCAACCTGATGCTCGCGACCAATTGCATCCGTAGCCATGAAATCAATCTTTGGCCCATAAAATGCTGCTTCACCTTCTTGCTCAAAGTAGTCGAGTTTATTGGCAATCACAGCATTCTTCAGCTGTTCTTGGGCACTTGCCCATAGTTTTTGATCGCCTAGATACGCATCACTATCATCACGATACGACATCCGGACACGAAGCTGCATTCCCAGTTTACCGTAGAGCTCATTTGCATCGCTTAGCAAGCTATCTATGATGTGCTCAATCTGATCTTTACGACAAAAAGCGTGGCTATCATCTTGGGTAATTGAACGCACACGGTTAAGGCCGCCGAGTTCACCAGACTTCTCATCACGGTAGACCATTGTGGTATCCAAATACGCAATTGGTAGGTCACGGTAACTTCTCTGCCGGCTCGCAAATATCTGTGTGTGATGCGGACAATTCATTGGCTTTAGAACCAGCTGATCGCTGGTCTCTTGACTCTTCACAAGGAATAATTCATCGCCGAACTTTGCCCAGTGACCCGAAGCCTCATAGAGGTCCTTCTTAGTTATATGAGGTATGGTCACCTTTTGGTAACCATGGTTCTTACGAAGCTCATTGGAATAACGCTCAAGCTCTTCACGAATAATCGTCCCCCTTGGAGTAAACATCGGTAGGCCAGAACCAACCATATCCGAGAACACAAACAAATCCAACTCCTGCCCTAGCTTGCGGTGATCGCGGCGCTTAGCTTCCTCGAGCATCTCCAGATATTGCTTCAGTTCTTCTTTGGTCTCGAAGGCCACACCGTACACGCGCTGCATCTGGGCATTCTTCTCATTACCACGCCAGTAGGCGCCGCTAACTCTTAATAGCTTGAAGGCGCCCACCTTATCGGTTGACTCCACGTGTGGGCCACGACAGAGGTCGGTAAAGTCACCGTTGCGATAAAACGACACATTCTCAACGGCTGCGTCGGAGCCTTCGGCAATAGTGCCGAGCTCTTCGGCATCCAGATCTTTAGCAACCGTGGTACCGGCACGCTTAAGGTCATTCAGCAGCTCCTCTTTATAGGGTTGTTTGCTGTCCTTCGACCATTTAATGGCTTCATCTACGGGTAGCTCGAAGCGCTCAAAAGCCTGTTTTTCTTTAATTACCTTGCGCATAGTCTCTTCGATACGCTTGAAGTCATCTTCCGAGAGTGAGTCTTCGCCAAGCTCTACGTCGTAATAAAAGCCGTTTTCCACCACTGGGCCCACGCCGAGCTTAGCACTCGGCCACAGCGTGGTTATAGCAGTCGCCATGATATGCGCCAAACTGTGACGCATTGCGTAGAGGTTGTCGTGTTGTGGTTGGTCGGACTGGCCTGCCATTTGATTGCTCCTTACTCGCCGGCTCTGCACGCTTGTGGTCTCCTGGCAAGATTTAGTTTTTAGAAAAATAAAAAACGCGCTTTTGAATTCCATGATTCAGTTTGCGCGTTTCGGGTCCTATGTGCACGTCGCACAATCAGACGGTTCCACCGAAATCTTTAACTTTTGCCTGCCACGTTATCGTACGTACTGGCCTTGCCCACGAAGCTCGGCGGTTGGTGAGGCCGCGTCATTGCCTATATATAAGTATATCACCTCTTATGATTTGATGCACTACCCCTGTTGTTTAGTTTAGTGCCGTATGGCTTTGAGGAATTTCTATCCCAACGAAAAAGTCGAACGCTCTCGCAATTGCGTTCGACTTTGCTCACCCGAAGGGTTTT
>CAYMZG010000016.1:0-5532 GCA_964394925.1 uncultured Candidatus Saccharibacteria bacterium
GATAATGTTAATGTGGTAGTCTTCGTGCTTTACCGCAGTAATCTTGGCCGTAATGGTAATCCCGCGTTCGCGTTCTTGGTCGTTACTGTCCATGATCAAGTCTTGGTTCATTTCGGCCTGGTTATCACGGAAGACATTAGATTGCTTTAAAAGGCCATCAACAAGAGTGGTCTTGCCGTGGTCCACGTGGGCAATGATTGCGACGTTGCGAATTTTGCTAGGGTTCATATGCTCTTTCTAATAAAAACACCGCACGTATTTATCTAGATGCGGCTTGATTTGGCTATATTTTAGCATAAAAAGTGTTATATTAGAAGCTAATATGCGAATTACATGTGTGACCAACAAATGTATGGCAGAGCAAACAATGATACGTTGCTCGATATGTATGTGCTAAAAGTCTACTAACAACGAACTATCGTCCCGGGCAACCGGGACTTTTTAATTCTATGGAGAAAAGAAATGATTATTGATACTATCGCCGAAATACCAGAATTGGCCGCAGATTATATACAGCTGGTTATAGAGAATACATCTAAGGGTAACTTCGAGGCGTGTGATGTGCCCGGCGTGTTGAAGAACCTGGGAGCGTTAGCCACTCATCAGTCGGTGTTCGTGTTGTCCTGGTTGTATAAATCAGAACCTAAAGCCGGTGTGATATTCCCAGAGACTATACGGTTTAGCTTCGGGTCAGATGATACCCCGCAGCTGCATGTTCCTGTCGAGGGCTGCGAAGCACCGCTACGGATAGTACCGGGCCGATGGGTCGCTGGCCTATGTGTTTTTGGGGTTAGTGCTGGCTAATCCTTGGGGTCGAGAGGGAGGAACTTGCTGGTCTTGGCAGCATACTTTTTGTAGTCGGCATTCTTTGCATATTTCTTTTCCAGAAGCGGCACACCAGAAACAAACAAGATAAGCGTGGTAATAGTGACCGGCCCAATAAGACCGAGTAGTTTATAGCTAACAGGCAGTGTCGTTGCACACAAGATTAGCCATAAGCCCCACCACTGTGTTACTTCGCCAAAGTAGTTTGGATGACGACTGTACTTCCACAGCCCCTTGGTCATGATCTTGCCCTTGTTCTTTGGGTTACTCACAAAATGACTAAGTTGTAGATCGCTGACGGCTTCGAAGAAAAAGCCTGTCAACCAGGTTACCAGGCCGGCGAGTGCCCAAACTGGTAGATCGGTTGCATATGATCGCCCCGCGGTCAGGATAACGGGCAAGGAGACGAGGAACAGTAAAAAGCCCTGAAGAATGAAGACTTGCAGATAACTGCGTAGATAAAAGTACTTACCCCAGTCATGACGCCACTTGGCATAGCGAAAGTCTTCGTTTTTGCCACGGTTTCGGAGCAGAATATGAGTAGATAAGCGCAGCCCCCAAACGGTTGTGAGCGCCACGCTAAGCTTTGATAAATCGCCGGCGTGACTATTGAAGAGCTGAGATACAACTGCAACGAGTACAAAGCCAAGACCCCAAGCAATATCAGCCAGGTCATTCCGGCGGCGAACAACCGATACAAAGAACCAGCCAGTCATATACATAACCAGAATAATTGCTATGTTAAGAAGTAGGGAAGACAAACCACTCATGCTTATGTATATCGTACCACAGCCATAGCCCGCGAGATGCAATTTAATTACAACGCTTATGATTCACCTGACTGTTAGAATGTAATAACTATGACTCAAAAGCAGGCGCTGGATATTCTTAAACTTGGCAAAAATGTCTTTCTGACAGGGGCTGCTGGTAGTGGTAAGACCTATGTATTAAACAAGTACATTAGATATCTCAAGAAGCACCACGTTTCGGTGGCCATTACTGCTTCTACGGGTATTGCTGCGACGCATATGAATGGTAAGACTATCCATTCGTGGGCGCACATTGGTATAAAAGATTTTCTAACTCCAGCGGACCTCGAAGCAATATTTAAGAACCGTGAATACCGCGAGAATATCGCCGATGCCAAAGTTTTGATCATCGACGAAGTCTCGATGCTCCACCATTACCGCTTGGATATGGTCGATGCCGTTCTGCGTAAAATGCACGGCAAAGATGAACCTTTTGGAGGCATTCAAGTGGTCCTTTGTGGTGACCTATTCCAGCTTCCTCCGGTAACACGTGGCGGTCGCGCAGAATATGTCACTGCAGCTGCTTCTTGGGCGGAGATGGACATTCAGATATGCTACCTCACCGATCAGTACCGGCATGATGACGATCACCTGAGCCAGCTGCTTAATGAAATGCGTGCCGGTGAAGTCAGTGAGCAGTCACTCGAACGTTTACTACAACGACAAGATGCAATACTCGGCAAACACATCGTTCCGACCAAGCTCTACACCCATAACACCGATGTTGATTCGATCAATACTGCAGAACTGGATCGATTAGATGGTGAATCACAGTCCTACACCATGACCCACAAAGGTGACCGGGCGGTAGCCAAGGCACTGATGGCCAGTTGTCTGGCCCCCGAAGAATTAGTATTAAAGAAGGGCGCGCTGGTGATGTTTGTGCAGAACAACTACGCTCGTGGGTATGTAAACGGTACGCTTGGTGTGGTTACGGATTTTGATGGTGATGGTATGCCTGTGGTCGAAACTTCTAGTGGCAAAACTATAGACACGGTGTTAGCAAGCTGGAGGGTGGAAGACGGCGAAGAAGTGATAGCCGAAATTAGCCAGTTGCCGCTTCGCTTGGCGTGGGCCATTACTGTTCACAAGAGTCAAGGAATGACGCTCGATGCTGCGCAAATCGACCTGAGCAAGTCGTTCATTCCTGGCATGGGTTACGTTGCTCTGTCGCGTGTACGGACGCTGGACACACTATCTCTACTAGGTCTCAATAACAAGGCGCTACAGGTTGATCCGCGGGTTATTGAGTTGAACAAAAATCTACTCGAACAATCCAAACGTTGTATTAAAGATCTAGAATCCTACGGGCGAGAAGAGTTAAAAAAAGCTCAGCAAATGGTTATAGACGAGCTTACGTTTAGTGGCACATTGTTTAGTGTCTAGCATGGTATACTTAACCTGATATTAAATTCGAAGCATACATGGAGGGAAACCAGTATGGATCCATTACAAGACCAAACAACACCGCCAGCTGTTGATCCAGCTGCAGCACCAGCAGTAGACCCTGTTGCCGCACCTGCTGATCCTATGGCAGCGCCTGTAACACCAACAGAGCCAGTAGACGCTCCAGCACCTGTACAACCCGTTGATGAATCAGTAGCTCCAGCTGCAGACCCTGTTGCCGATCTACCAGCTGTTGACCCAGCTGCAGCACCAGTCGACATGCCAGCCGAAGCACCTGCCGATCCTGCAGGCCCAGATCAAACCAGCGGCGACCAAGGTCAAGTAACCAGCGGTTCATTCTAGTCCGGAGTCCTACTATGTCTGGTGGGCATCAAACCTTCTGGGATCGTTGCCTGAAAGATAAAAAGGGACAGTTAGTACTGTTTCAAAAACCAAACGCACCACTCATAACCTGGGTGGTGTGTTCTGTTTTGTTACGAATAATCGGTCGACCAGATTCGCTAACCCCGACCCCCGTCTACCAGCAGATACTCTACGCGTTGCAGTTCGGCTCAATCTTTACCTGGTCTTGGCTCGAGATCTTCCAAGGAAGCAGCTATGCCCGTAGGGTCTTAGGTCTTATAGTCATTTTCTTTATTATCAAAGGTGTTATCTCATTGGCAGTATGAAAATTATCTATCTTCTCTATATTATTACTGTGGTCAGCGCTATCGTTTTTGTCGAGGGTGTCGCGCTCATACTATTACATGGTCAAGTCGCAAGATATAAGAAATACTGGGATCACCGAGCTACAGAAACCGGCGATTTTGTGTATGTAGCACTCGGCGACAGCGCAGCACAGGGCATCGGAGCAAGCCAGCCTGAAAAGGGCTATGTTGGCCAGATTGCCAAACGTGTGGCAGATCGAACTGGCAAAAAAGTAAGGGTAATTAACCTGAGTGTCTCAGGCGCGGTTATCAACGACGTCTTAGTCAGTCAGTTGCCGGCGAGCAAGAAGTATAAACCAGATCTCGTGACAATCGAGATTGGAGCGAACGATATGGCTCACTATGACAAACAGGCCTTTACCGAGCGATTCACTCGGCTGGTACAGCAGTTACCCAAAGGCACGTACGTCGCCAATATGCCGTTTTTTCAAACACGTCCAGCTCGACGAGCGGCCGCTGAGCAAGCGAGTGGCATAATCCAAACACTGGTCGCGAACAGAGACGACCTGAAACAAGTCGACCTACAGGCAGTAACCAAAAAGCGCAGTAGTTGGTTTGGATATGCTGCCGATCTATTCCATCCAACTGAACGCAATTACAAGAATTGGGCAGATGTCTTCTGGAAGGAGATCGATGGCCAATTATAAAGGGCACATTGTTGGTGGAGTGCTCTGTAATACTGCCTATCTCGGCGCACTTCAACTTGTACCCGGTGGGGTTTTGTACAAAACGGCCGGCATTGTGAGTCACTGGCAGCTAGTGGTCGGTCTATATGTTATTGCTATTCTGTTTGCACTGTGGCCAGATATAGACACCAATAGTAAGGGTCAAAACATATTCTATGCCTTAGGTTTTATCGTCGATGTTTTGCTCATCGCATCTGGAAGAATTGAGGCGGCCGCGTATTTTGGTCTGTTGGCGATGACTCCTATTCTCAGTCGTCACCGAGGATGGACGCATAGCAAAGTCGCAATGATTTTAGTGCCGCTCCCTATTGTGCTAGTTCCGTACCTAAACAAGTCCAGTATTTTAGCTACAGCCTTACTGGTCTATGGCGCTGCAGTCGCTGGGTACTTTAGCCATCTGCTATTCGACGGCTTAATCTTTAAGCACTTTAGGATAAAAGGCAGTCGTTATGATTAGTTTTCGAGGTTATGAATCTGTAGGTGGTCAAGCCCGTAATAGTGGGCTACTTCGTGCCAAACAGTTTTCTGTACCTGTTCACGAAGTTCTTCGATAGTGTTACAGGCCCATTCGCATGGTTGCTTAAAGATAGTAATCTTGTCAGGAAGTACCATATTGTAGCCGCTACTCCGTTTGGTAATCGGGATGCCTTCATATAGACCAAACAGTGATTGCCCACCGTGCAAATGCAATTTTGTACGCTGTTCTGCAGAAGGCTGATCCTCAACCAAAAAGACGACGTTGTCGATATGTTGAAAATATTTTTCTGGGATGGCGTCTATAGCCTCTCCGACGATTTTCTCAAATTGTTCTTGTGTTGTTTCTATCATCGCCTACTAATACTAAGCCAAATTGGGTAAAAAGTAAGGTATCTTACAGCCGATCTTCAGTAACCATAAGCTACACTGAAGCTACCAACTAAAAAGGAGCATGAAACAAATGAAGATTGCACGAAAAAACTTCGTAATTCCTACTGGTGGCAAAATTGACCAAGATTACCTAGAAGCAATATCAGAGGAGATGGCTGACATCGTTGTCCCCAAAACCATTCCTGCGCGACTGCAAGACTAACTATTTCTACCCATATTTTTAAGCCCCGG
>CAYMZG010000017.1:0-4132 GCA_964394925.1 uncultured Candidatus Saccharibacteria bacterium
ATCGACAGTGGCCTAGACCCCCATTATCTGCGTGATGCCCGAAAGGCGGCAGAAGTACTTAACCGTGAAATTGGTGGGGTCGATATTATCGTCAACAAAGAGACGGGCAAACACTATGTTCTAGAGGTCAACACTACGCCAGCACTGGCCACCGGTTATGGTGGTGATCGTAAGGTAGCCGCCTATACCGAATTCCTTAAAGAGACATTATTTGGCAACGAGGAAGACGAAGAATGAAACCAGTAACTACTATCGGCCGCGCCGAACGGGTGGATTTCCCCGATGCCGATCTGACCGATATCCCGGCTAAGGTAGATACGGGCGCCTTTAGTTCGTCTGTTTGGGCGACTAACATTCGTGAGGAAAACGGGATACTGTACTTCAATTTACTAGACAGCGGGAACGAGCTTTCAACGGATAAGTTCGAAATGGTAGATATCGAAAACTCCTTCGGTCACAGTGAGGTTCGTTACGGTGTGAAGCTGTGGGTGGTGCTCAAGGGTCGCAAAGTTCGTACAACCTTTACGCTTGCAGATCGATCGAATAAGACGTACCCTGTGCTTCTAGGAAGAAAACTTCTTAGACGCAAATTTATCGTTGATGTAACTCAAGGAAATCCAATCCCCGACGGGGAATACTAAGGAGGCCTGCTATGAAGATAATCATTCTATCCAAAGGTGCAGCTAACTACACCACTCGACGCCTCAAAGATGTGGCGCGCGCACGCGGCCACGAAGTTCGCATTGTGAACTACGCCAAGTGTTACATGACCATAGAAAAAGGTAACCCGGTTATCTACTACCGTGGTGAGCCGATTCATGATGTTGACGCCATTATTCCTCGCATTGCCCAGTCGCTAACCAAGTATGGCACTAGCGTAGTTCGTCAGTTTGAGATGCGCGGTGTGTACACCACTTCTAGCTCGATTGCCATTAATCGATCACGCGACAAACTTCGTTCATACCAGCTCCTAGCCAAGTATGGTGTTGGCGTACCAAAAACAGTATTTGCCCGCGAAACCTCTGAGTTCGATGAAGTTATCGAATTGGCCGGTGGTTCTCCTGTAATTATCAAGGTTGCCCGTGGCACTCACGGCAATGGGGTTGTACTGGCCGAAACCAAAAAAGCAGCCAAAGCGGTAATGCAGGCCTTCTTTGTCGAAGGTGTAAACTTCTTGGTGCAAGAGTTTGTCGAAGAGTCAGCCGGTGAAGATATCCGTGCCCTCGTTGTTGGTGGCAGAGTTGTTGCCGCTATCAAGCGTCAAAGCTTGGATGACGATTTCCGTTCGAACACTCACCAGGGTGGGCAGGGTAGCAAGGTACAACTCACAACCGAAGAAGAAAAGACCGCTCTCAAGGCAGCCAAAGCCATGGGCCTACCATTCTGTGGCGTGGACATGATGCGATCTAAACGCGGGCCACTGGTGCTCGAAGTGAACTCATCCGCCAGCATTAAAACGCCTGAAGAGATCACCAAAAAAGATATTGCAACGCAGATTATTGAATACGTCGAACGTAACGCCAAAGGCCGTCAGAAAAAAGACCGCGTCGGCGCGTAACACACCTGTTCGCTAGACAAGTTTACCTGTTCTGCTGTGCTAGAATAAGCATATGAATCCGCTTATCCTTATGGCCATTATTGGGCTAGTTCCGGTACTGCTCATTGTGCTGGCACGTGTTAAGGCAGCGTTTGTTTTTATGTCTTTGGCTGTCGGTGTGATCCTGAGCAATTACGTAGGCGATACCGCACTCGACATGGTTCAAACTTTTGTTCGTGGTTACAATGCTACGACTCAGTCGATGGTGCAGATTGGTTTACTGATCGTCCCGGTTCTACTAACCCTTCTATTTCTTAATCGTTCGCTCAGCAATAATAAGACTATTATCAATATCTTTCCGGCAATTCTCACCGGTCTAACGGTGCTATTTTTGGTTGTGCCGCTATTGCCACCCGGCACTTCAAACGGCATTTATGGCAACAGCATCTGGTTACGATTAGGCAGTTACCAAGCAGCGCTTATCTCGGCTGCGGCGCTTATAAGTCTTGCGCAACTGTGGGGCAGTGGCCATGGCAGCAGAGACAAAGACAAGAAAAAGAAGAAGCACTAAGCAGTAAATACATCCAGGTCACTGGCTACCGAAACTTGGCCCTCAAATTCGGTAGACTGAGCAGACGCAAGTATATCTTCTGCGGAATCGTGACCAGAGTAATGAGCTAAAACAAGGTGTTTGGCATGTGCTTTTTGGGCGGTCTTGGCTGCATCGCCGGGGTTAAGATGCCCGGTATCCGAATCTTTATGTACCGGCGCAGATGCTTCGCAGATAAATATGTCAGCATCTTTTGCAGAAGCTACCAGCGCGTCATCGTTGGTTGAGTCGCCAGAGTACGCAACCACTGCATCACCGGCTTCTAGCCGAACGGCATAGGCATCTACTTTGTAGTGGGTGGTCTTTCTGGGTATCAGGTGAGTGTTGTCAGAAATAAGTATTGGCTGCTGGTCCGAAAACTCGGTCACTTTGTAGTCAACATTTGGCAAAAAGTCTTCGTCAAAATCAAAGCCGCACTGATTAAAACCAACCTTTGCTCGTTCGGCAATGCCAGGTGGTCCGATCAAATGAAGTTTAACTTTTTTGCCGCCAAACTTACCATCTAAGAAGTACCGCTGGAGTAGTGGCTGGATGTTGAAGTGATCGATATGAAAATGACTAATCACCATAGTCTGTATATCACCAACGGTTAGCCCAAGTTTAGTGATCTGCGGTAGTACGCCCAGACCAGCATCGAGTAAGACATGTTGACCATCAATCTCGACCAGGTGCGAGGCAGGGTAGCGATAGGGGGCGGTTGGGTTAAAGAGGGCAGCGCCAGAACCAAGAACGGTGAGCTTCATGCCTATAGTATAGCGCAGCTAGTCTTGGTGTGGCTGGTCTTGTTCGGCCTGCTGGGCTTCTTGGCGACGACGTTCGAGTTCTTCAGTAAGATAGGGTGGTAGTTCGACTGGCTCATCTGGGTAGTCGGCATAACGTCGTCCCCAGAGCGGTTGGGTCACGGTAAGCAGTAGCGCTCCCGAACCAAGGGCAACACCAATAGTACCCAGAGTGTTATAAGCATTTAGACAACCTTCGGGATCACTAATGTGGCTCGGTAAGTGGCTTACAGAATCCATGCCAAACCCTGGTGGATTGCCGCCATAGCATTCCCCGCTGATTGCCTGCCCATGGTTAAGCGCGATCGCCGAACCGATGGTTAGCACACTAGCTGCCACCAACTTACGAATCATATGTATATTATATCACAAAAAAGTGTATTTGTCACCATAAACGGCTTACCCTTACTGGGTCGCGAGCTTTTCCTGATGAGGACCATTCACTAGGTAAACATCGCCATCACGAAACGTTTTGTAGGGTAGGTTCTTGCTTTTTACGTATTCGTACTCTTTTTCGACATCGTCTGATTCGTGGTGGTCGGATCGGAAGTGCACTATGGGGTAGAAATCGATAACACCAAGGCCATCCCAAATTTCGCCATCTGGATAGCCAGTGGCCTTAGCGTCTTTGTCGTCAACCAGCTCCACGCCGTGTAGCGACTTGGCAAGAACACAGAATGCCGCGCTATATCCACCGTATACTAGCTTCTCGCTCACAACTAAATCTTCAAAAACTTTATCAAAACCACTCTGCTTGTAGGCCTTAGCCAAGATAAATGTATTGCCGCCAGTGACCCAGATCATGTCATATTTTTCGAGGCGTTCTTTAAGACCGTCGTTGTCAAAGTACTCACGTAGATCCAAATGTTCTGGAACGAAACCGAGCGACTCAAGATCGGCAATTTCCTCTTGTAATCGTTGCGCAACTCGGGGAAGGTCGGTCGAGAAGTCGAGGGCGTTCAGACAGACCGCAACTCGTGCCTGTTCCTTGCCAGTAAGTTGTTTGAGTTTCTCGCTGTGGTTGCCGAGTTTGAATGAGGATAAGTAGAGTTTCATAGTTCAATAATAACAAAAAAGAGGTTATGGCCTCTGATTATCAATGGAGAGTTCAGTGGGACCTCGCTTCGCTCGTGCTGCCTCGCATACTCGAGGTAAACTTCTGTGCCTGCTCGTTGCAGTCGAACTCCTGGCTTCAATCTCTACAAG
>CAYMZG010000018.1:0-3898 GCA_964394925.1 uncultured Candidatus Saccharibacteria bacterium
TCGGATAGTTATCTTTTGGTGGCCGCCATTGGCTGCGTTGTCTGAGCCGGTGTCGTAGTGTTCTTTTTGCAGGAACTGGTTGAGGATGTCGCCCCAGACACCATCGTCGCCGTTGACCGAAGGGAGTCGTTGTGGTGTTGGCACGGTCTAGACTCCGTACTTTCCGCCACCAAAACCACTGCGTTCTTTTAGTGCCGGGGCAGCTTTGTGATGTCCCTTTAAAATTGCAGAAATAAAAATTCCAACTCCGAGTACCGAAAGAAACATAATACCCATGTAGCGCAAGAATTGCTTGCGGCTCATTGGTGTTTCCATTAGCTTTCTAAGCTGGTTGTTGGCGGCCATTTTCCCCTCGTACGTTGGTCTGATTATACCATGCTTACGCTTACGCAACAGAGGAGACTGAGTGATTAAATACATGGTATAATTTGGTTATCGAATAACGAGATAAGAGGGAATACATGGAAATCTTTGGACTTGGCTTACCAGAACTACTGCTGATCGCACTAGTGCTATTACTGCTATTTGGCGCAAAGAAGCTGCCAGAACTTGGTCGCAGTCTCGGTAGTTTTGGCCGCGAGGTCAAAAAAGGCATGGAAGGCGACGAAAAGCCAACCAAAAAAGACCAAGAATAGTCCTTAAAACCCTTGTGCTTACCCAGAGGTCAGTCTATACTGATAGGTGACCTGAATAATCAGAAATAAAAATACATTAAAATCAAAAATGAAAACTTTTGCCGAGCACCTACAGGAGCTTAAAATTCGCGCAGCCATTTGTATGGCTGTTGTTGGCGTTGGAAGCCTGGTAGGTTTTTTGATTCACAAGCCTGTTGAGCAAATTTTACAGAGGCCACTCAACCAGACGCTTTACTACAGCAACCCGGCCGGGGGACTCAGTTTTGTAATGCAGATTGCCCTTGGTGTTGGCGTTCTTTTGGCTCTGCCAGTACTGTTGTATCAAATAATCCAATTCACTCGCCCGGCAGTGAAACCGGTTAGTACTCGCAATATTATTATCCTAATTATCTGCTCGCTGATTCTGAGTGTTTGTGGTGTGGCCTATGCATATTTTATTAGTTTGCCAGCAGCGCTGCACTTTTTGGTGACGTTTAATAGCGACAACGTTAAGGCTCTTATAAGTGTGAGCGACTATGTTAAGTTCTTGTTTGCCTATATCTTGGGAACAGTTGTCGCCTTCCAGCTACCGCTGGCTTTGTTCTTCGCCAACAAGATCCGTCGCTTCCCACCGGGAGCAATCCTAAACATGCAACGTCCGGCAATTGTTGGAGCGATCATCTTTGCAGGTGTGGTTACTCCTACGGTTGACCCAATCAACCAAATGCTCGTGGCCCTGCCAGTAATCGCACTGTTTCAGATTGGCGCATTCGCCGTATGGGTACATAACCGCGTAAACAAACCGCTGCCACGATTTGAAATTAAGGTTGCTCAGAATCCAGTGCAAATTGTTGTGCCACTAGAAGAAGCCACACCTGTGGTGGCAGCAGGGTTAGCAACCTCGCAAATAGTCGATCAGCAAGTTGCCAAGACGCCAGTTGCAGTGCCGGTTCGAGTAGCAACAGAAGAAGACTCACCTAAACCTGTGCGACCGGTGATGACACCACGCCGTATGGGCGTGGATGTATTTGTGCCAGCTCATTAGGGTTGCTGGTTAGCATAAGCGTCCTGAGCACAGATCATATATAATACTTGGTAAGTATGAGTTACAATCCGCAGAACCCAAACGGTCAGGCTAGTATGGCCAACTCCGCCCCTGTTGTTATTGCTTCTAACCAATCTGCTGTGCCAACTACCGGCGCTCCGGACACTTCTGCGTTGTATGCTGGTACGACCGCACTAACGCCTAAATTCGCCGCTATTACCGCCTCGGCTTCAGGTGCTACAGTGGTTGTTGCAGCAGTAGCCTCCAAGAAAATCCGGGTAATTAGTTACGTGGTAGTTGCAAATGCGGCCGTGAATATAAAATTCCAAAGCAACAGCACCGACAAGACAGGACTGCTATATCTGGCGGCGAACGGTGGTGTCTCGGGTGCTTATGCACCGACTGGCCATTTCGAAACGGCCAGTGGTGAAGCGCTGAATATTAACTTATCCGCAGCCGTAGCGGTGGGTGGACACGTAACCTACGTTGAGGTCTAACCGGCGTGGCTAACAGATACTGGGTCGGCGGTACGGCTTCATGGGATACCACTGCTGGCACCAAATGGGCTTCTACATCTGGAGGTGCCGGTGGCCAGTCAGTTCCAACTGTTGCTGACGATGTTTTTATAGATGCGTCAAGTGGTTCGGGAACGATAACAATGGTTTCGGGTGCGGCTGCCCGCTCGATAAACTGTACAGGGTTTACGGGCACACTTAGCTCGGCAACTGGAGCAGGATTTGCTATTGGCGATGCTACAGCAGGGGCGGGAAACGTTGCGTTATTATTCAGTTCCACAATGACGGTAAGTCTGGGTTCGGGCACGGCCTTCTTTCTTCAGAGTACTAACAGCACGACTCAGACCATAACAACCAACGGTAAAACCATTCAAGGTCTAACCATAAACGGTAGTGGTTCTAATTATAAGTTTGCTGACGCTTGTACCTCAGGCGGTACCTTGGGGTATACCGCGGGTGCATCAATAGACTTTAATAACCTAACACATACCTTTTCTACCTTTTCCATTACAGGTAACTCAAATACAAGGAATGTAATTTTTGGAACGGCCATCGTAAACTGTAACTTATTTGGGGGCACACCTTTTACTGCAAGCGGGGCTAGCAATGTAACAATTAGTGCATCTGTCGGAGCGCAGCTCAACGCATCGAATGGAAATGGCCCTGGAATAAACCTAGGAAGTCTTAACTACGGTAATGTGGCCGTCTCGCACTCAGCCGCTTCTGTTATGACTGCAACTGTTACTTCAAGCGGCGCTACTATTTATAGCTACACCCGTACCGGTACGGCTAATAAGACCGAAGTAGTATCTTTTACTTCGGGAGGGTCATTGACTATCACTAACAGTCTAAACATAAACGGCAACTCCACAACAAACCGAATTTTAGTCCAGGCTGCAACTGCTGGAACCGCATTCACAATAACTAATAACGGTACAAACAATATTTCTAATGCCGACTTTATGGATATAACTGCCGCCGGATCGGCAAACTGGAATCTATCGGCAATCACCGGGAATTCTGGGGATTGCTTAGGAAATACGGGAATTACTTTTACTGCTGGTACAAACTTGTACGCGGTTGCGGCTGGTAACTGGTCGTCGACTAGTATGTGGTCCACATCCAGCGGTGGATCACCAGGTGCACGTGTTCCTCTGCCTCAAGATAACGTTTTCTTGAACGCTAGTTCAGCAGCGGGAACGTACACTGCTGATATGCCACGTATGGGGGCTAATATTGATTACACTGGCTTTACCAGAACCTTCTTAATTAATGGAACAGCTGTAACCCAGTACGGTTCAGTAACATTATCGAGTGGAATGACCTGGACGAGTAACGGTAATAATGCCTATACCTTCAGGGGAAGATCTACCCATACCATTACGACTGCTGGAAAGTTATGGCGTGATGGTGGCAACAGTACAACTATAGCTGCGCCAGGAGGGACCTATAACTTGCAAGACGACTGGACAGGAACACAATCCGGTGGTGGGTTCTTTCTCTTGATAACCAATGGTACATTTAACACCAATAACTTCAATCTAACACTTGCTTCGTTTCAATCGAACGCTTCAACAACGCGTGTAATAAATTTAGGTACTAGCACTATAACTTGTACATATTCAACGTTTTGGAATATGACTGCTACGGGTCTTACTCTTAATGCGTCGAAATCGACAATAGTTCTAGGTGCTCCCAGTTTGATATCCGCTACGCGGATTTTT
>CAYMZG010000019.1:0-2357 GCA_964394925.1 uncultured Candidatus Saccharibacteria bacterium
TTTATGGAGATCCAAATACCGCCGTATCAAAGTGCTTAATCTTTATTGGTGACTCAGTAGTTGTGTATCTTCGTGACGACAACACTGATGATCACCCACACCAGCTAGACCTCCCTGGTGGCGGGCCCGAGCAAGGCGAGACTCCATTCCAGACTTTCCAACGCGAGGCAATGGAAGAATTCAATCTGGGACTGAGCGAGGACGACATTATATATGTTCGTCAGTATCCGAGTGTTGTTAGGCCTGGCAAGTTTGCATACTTCCCTGTTGCCAAGCTACCAGAGTCTGCCATGGAGCGCATTCGACTTGGGGATGAAGGCAGTGAGTACTTAATCTTGAGCTTCGAGGAATATCTATCGCGTACCGACGCCTGGGACATATTCCAAGATAGGTCTAAAGATTACCGCGCAGTTGCTAGTTAGTTAAGGTAGTCATTGCAGTTTTGACAACAATATGCTACAATGTGGCTATTGTGCTAAAGATGAATCCGAGTTTGTGAGATTAAGAATTACGGCTTCACATTAGAGCAGTCGTAATATAAATCAACAAGCAAGGATTCTTTTTTATGCCTTACCAAGGTAATCGACGTTCGTTTAATCGGACAAATACTAATCGCCGCCCGAGCCAATCTTTTGGCGGTAATCGAGGTGGACGCCCAGGTGGCCGCAGTGGCGGTAATCGTGGTCGTGGCCCAAAGAAAGCGTATATTCACCCTTCTAAATTCGTGCGTGAAGCCCGCCCGGTGAAGCAGGAGGACTACATTGCAACTCACCAGTTTTCCGACTTTCCTGTTGCCGATCTACTCAAGCAAAACCTGGCCAAGAAGGGGTATGTAACTCCTTCTCCAATCCAAGACCAGACTATTCCAGAAGTTCTCAAGGGACTTGATATTGTTGGTATCGCCAACACTGGTACCGGTAAAACTGCAGCCTTTGCTATTCCTACCCTCAACAAATTAATGAGTAACCAGCACAGCAAGGTAGTTATTATTGCGCCAACTCGCGAACTTGCCCAGCAAATCGAAGTTGAGTGCAAAGACATCGCTCGTGGAAGCGGTCTAACTGGTGCTGTGCTTATTGGTGGTTCACCAATGGGTCCACAGCTTCGTGACCTCAAACATAATCCCCGAGTCGTTATCGGTACACCCGGCCGTATTAAAGATCATTTGGAGCGGGGAACACTCAAGCTTAGCAACTTTGATACCGTTGTTCTAGACGAAGTAGACCGCATGCTCGACATGGGTTTTGTGCAAGATGTTACCGACATTTTATCCAACGTTGCCGAAAAGCGTCAGTCACTATTCTTCTCTGCCACTATGGACCAGCGCGTCATGGGCATCATTGACAAGTTTGCCAATCAGCCAGTGACAATCTCTGTTAAATCTGGCGAGACGAGCGAAAACGTGCACCAAGATATCGTTGCGTATCAGACTCACAACGATCGCATCACTCAACTTCACGACATCCTTATCGATGGTAAAGTAGAAAAAGTTATCATCTTCGATGAAACTCAACGTGGTGTAGAACGACTAAACGAAGAACTCCTCGGACGTGGGTTTAAAACCGATTCTATTCACGGTGGCAAGACTCAAGGTCAACGCCAGAGGGCACTAGCCCGGTTCAAGAAGAGTGAAGTATCCATCCTGGTTGCAACCGATGTTGCTGCCCGTGGTATTGATGTCAGCGGAATCACGCACGTGATTAACTACTCAACACCTGGTTCTTACGACGATTACATCCACCGAATCGGTCGTGCTGGCCGTGCCGGAAACGTGGGCTACGCCCTCACCTTTGTCGAAGCACGATAGTATCGATATACTAACCATATGCAGATCGCCAATAGCAAGCGGCTAGTTGAGCTCTCACGCTACGGGGGAGTAGTAGCTATAGTATTAGAATGGTTCGCCGTACTGTACTTCCATGTTCGTACTAACGAAGGCCTGAAAGGCAACCAGCCCATTAGTTATTACTCTACGTTGCCGGAAACTCGTTGGGTATTTTCACTTTGTTTTGGCCTGGCTGCTGCCAGTTTTTGGGTGTTCGTAATTGGGCATATGCGTCAAAAGTTTACCACCCCTACTCGACTTTTTAGTTTTGCCTGTCTGGGGCTGCTCGGAATCGCTCTTGTCCCATATCACCCCAAACACCCGGTTAGTAACATCGTCCACATTAGTATCGCTTACCTCATGACGCTTGGATTCTTATTTGGTATTTATGGATTAGCCAAACACAACAAAGACAAGACACTGCGCAAAAACTCCTTAGTTCTGGTTGTCGTTGGTGCTGCACTGGCTGCCGCCATGGGCGTATTGCCACGCAGTATCACCTGGATTGTTATGCAGATTGTGCTGGGTATAC
>CAYMZG010000020.1:0-2308 GCA_964394925.1 uncultured Candidatus Saccharibacteria bacterium
GTCACTGGCATTATCGGTTGCATTCTTCATAGCCATCATGCGCATGGATTGCTCGCTGGCTGCCGACTCCATACAGGCCTGGTTAAGCTGTGATTCGATCAATCGTTCGGTGATCTCTTCGATAACTGCTTTTGGCGAAGGCTCAAACACAGCGTGTTCCAAATCGGGCACAACCGGTTCGTCTACATAGGCAGCGGGCAACAATCGCTCAACGGTTACTTCTTGCGAGATACTGGTCTTGTAGTCGGTATAAGTTACGTCGACCACATCTACTTCGCCACTCACAAATTTGTCGACAATGGTTGAAAGAATTGGGCGAATATCGTTGGCTGTTGGGTGATCAGGGAAGTCCTGGTAAGCGGCGACCACTTCGACATGTTCAAATCGAACAATAAAGCGCGCCCCTTGTTTTCCGATAACAATCGCTTGGCTGGCGATGCCGGCCGCTTTGTCTTGCTGCAACTCTTTTGTAAGCGCTTTAAGAATATTACTGTTATACGCCCCGGCCAACCCGCGGTTGCTGGTAACAATAATATGTAACCGAGTTTTTACTTTTCGCTCGGCATACAGCGGGTGTTTGCTAACATCGGTCAGCTGTCGTAGTCGTGCCAAAATTTGGCGAGCCAAATTACGATAATCACGGCTCCTATACGCATACTCTTGAGCACGGCGCATCTTGCTAGCACTCACCAACTCCATTGCCTTGGTGATTTGCCGTGTGCTCTTTACGCTTCCGATGCGTTGTTTAAGTTGCTGCCGACTAGCCATTGTTTAGTCCTTCGTATCCTTTGTGTGTCCTTCGGCGATCTCACTAGCTACCTTAAGGATGGTTTCTTTGATTTGGTCGCTTGGCTTGTCACCCGTGGCAAGCTCGTCGACAACTTTCTTGTGTTGGCTCTTGAGTTCTTGCAATAGAGTAGCTTGGGCTTCTTTGATCTTAGCTACAGGCACGTCGTCAAATGCCCCACCAGTAGCAGCCATAAGGCTGGCAGTCTGCTCCCAAACACCAAGTGGGCTGTATTGTGGTTGCTTAAGCAGTTCGGTTAGTCGCTGACCACGTTCGATCTTTTGTTTGGTTTCGGCATCGAGGTCGCTACCAAACTGTGCGAAAGCAGCGAGTTCGCGGAACTGTGCGAGGTCTAGGCGAAGCGAACCTGCAACTGATTTAACGGCCTTAGTCTGGGCAGAACCACCCACACGAGATACCGACAAACCAACCGATACAGCCGGGCGAATACCTTGGTTAAAGAGGTTGGTTTCCATAAAGATCTGACCGTCCGTGATACTAATCACGTTAGTTGGAATATAGGCACTAATGTCACCAGCCTGAGTTTCGATGATTGGCAGGGCAGTCAAGCTACCGCCACCTTTTGCGTCACTCATTTTGGCAGCACGCTCGAGGAGTCGTGAGTGCAGGTAGAAGACGTCACCTGGATAGGCTTCGCGTCCTGGTGGGCGTCGAAGAAGTAGTGACATTTGCCGGTAAGCAACAGCGTGCTTTGAAAGGTCGTCATAGGTAATGAGTGCGTGTTGGCCGTTGTCACGGAAATATTCACCAATAGCCGCACCAGCATAAGGGGCGAGGTACTGCAACGAAGCTGGGTCGGACGCACCAGTAGCCACTATAATTGTCTGATCCATCACGCCTTCGCGCTTGAGTCGCTCGATAATACGGGCAACCTTGCTAAGCTTCTGGCCAACGGCAACATAGATGTTAATAACACCGGTCTTCTGACGATACTGGTTAATCATAGTATCTACAGCGATAGCGGTCTTACCAGTTTGGCGGTCACCAATAATAAGCTCACGTTGACCACGGCCGATTGGCACCATAGCATCAATGGCCATAAGACCGGTCATCATTGGTTCGTTCACACTTTTTCGGTCAAGCACACCAGGTGCAGCGTTTTCGATAAGACCAGTATTCTTGGCTTTGATCGGGCCCTTGTCGTCGAGCGGGCGACCAAGCGGATCGACCACACGGCCAATAAGCTCTGGACCGACAGGGATTTCCATGACCTTACCGGTGAGCTTAGCACGCATGCCGGCTTTTACTTCTACGTCTTCACCCATCAGTACTGCGCCAATTTCACCCTCTTGCAGGTTGAGCGCAAAGGCCGGGACAGACTTGCCATCACCTTCGATCTCGATCATTTCGTTATAACCACACTCTTGTAAGCCATAGATCCAGGCGATACCGTCACCAATACGGGTAACGATACCAGCGCTTTCGATGTCTGGGCTGTTTTTGAGTTCGGCAATCGCGGCGCGAATGTCGCTGCTCAAATCCTTAATGTTAATTTCTGCT
>CAYMZG010000021.1:0-1854 GCA_964394925.1 uncultured Candidatus Saccharibacteria bacterium
GCTCCAACTTCTTCGAGCAAAGTTGGATCTAACAAAACAGGGTCTGCAACATTTGGATCTAATGGAGCAGTACTTCCTGGTGGGAGTGGTGCAGATGAAGGGCGAGGTTCCATAGTGTATTACGCGGGGGTTTGTGTATATGATGCGGTGAAGCCAACAATCACATCTCGAATCATAGTTTGTACCTTTGGCAGCATCAGCATTTGCTGAACTGCTTCGGCAGACTCGTCGTCGAGGGCTTTCTCGAACTGAGCAAGCTCTTCATCGGTAAATGTTTCTGTCAGACCTCGTACAAGCAGATCGTTCATGCGGACGCACAAGTCATCAACCAGCTGTTGCTTGACCTCTTCGTCGGTGTCGGCAGGCACTTTACGCTGTACAAGATCTACGGCGAGCGGTCGAACCTGGTCGTTAAACATGAGTAATCTCTTGTTTCTTATTAGTTTTTATGGTCTGATTATACCTCAAGTTGTGGTTTTGGTAAAGCTTTTTTGTGATAAAACGCACGCTTTATTTAAGATGTGATGCCGTTCATGGTTAGGCCTTGGCGGCCGGCTTTTCAGCAGCTGCTTTTGCCTCGGTCTTGTTGCCATCTTTCACAAGCATTTTAGCCTTGGGGAACACAAAGCCAAAGGTGCTTCCCTTGTTCTCTTCACTCTTAAAGATAATCGAGCCACCCTGGGCCACAACCACTTTCTTGGCCATAAACAATCCCAACCCTGTGCCATCGGGGCGAGCTTTTTTGGCATTACCGGCACGATAAAACTTGGTAAACAGGTGGTGTTGCTCGGCTTTTGGCACACCCAGACCATCGTCGACAACGGTGTATTCAATGGTGTCGCCCTTGTCCTCCAGGTTGATCTGGATGTGACCGCCGTTTGGCGTGTAGTGCAAGGCGTTATCGGCAAAGTTCATAATCACCTGGCGAATCTTGGTTTCGTCCATATTGAGAGTCGGAAACTTATCGGGCTTCACATAGGTCAGCGTCTGATCCTTACTGTTGGCCATGTCTGTTAATTGCTCCATCTCGGACTCAACTACATCGGCCAACATGGTAGGCTTATTTTCGATCACAAACTTACCGCTGCGCAGCCGCGAAACGTTAAGCAGGTCGGCAATCAGGTACACCATACGCTGACTCGAAGCAAAAGCTTGGTCCAGTAGCTCTTTTTGTTGCTTATTGAGCTTGCCGGCATCGCCTTCAACGACCATGCTCACATAGCCTTTCACCGCTGTTAGCGGCGTACGCAGCTGGTGCGAGGCCATACTAATGAACTCATCCTTAGTTTCGTCCAGCGCCTTCAGCTTTTCGTTAGTCTGACGCAACTGCTTGGTGGCGTCGTTAACCTTTTGTTGCAAGGTGATGTTAAAGGTCTCAATCTCTTCAAATCGCAGGGCATTCTGGATGGCGATCACCAACTCGTTGGCGATAATATCCAACACCTGAAGATCCTGCTTGTTATAGGGGTTGCCACTCTGCTTTGGCCCCAGCAGCAAGAACCCCATGCTCGGACCAGTGCCATCGCCAGCCAACTTGGCAGCAATGGCCACATTGTTTTCGCCAAGCACTTTCTTATAGCGATCGTGTTCGTCTTCTATCTCATCCGCCACAAACAGTTCGGTCTTTCCTTTTACCTTTGGCTTGAGCGCCAAAATATTGTCGGTATTAAGCTCGACTATCTTCGAAAAGCTCGCCCGCCTGCTCGTGCCCTCTGTTTCACGGATCAAAAACGCCGCAAACTCAGCCTTCAACGTCCCCGCAATAATATCCGCCGACTGCTTCAAAATTGTGTCCAAATCAATATTCCCCACCAAAATCTTATTGAACTTATCCAACAGATCTTGCGCATTATA
>CAYMZG010000022.1:0-1694 GCA_964394925.1 uncultured Candidatus Saccharibacteria bacterium
TCACCATCTTCGCTACATTTTATAATGCCATCTTCACTCTCAGTTACATAACCTACGGTCTTAGGGTCGCCATTCCAGTCGGACAAGTCAGTCGAGCCCATAAAGAGGCCGCCATCGTTTACGTCTTCGGCACTGAGTGGACTTTTCCAGCCTGCGTCCTTAGAACAGTTACCAAGTGCCATGCCAGCATTGTATGCAGCAGCCAAGTCGGCAGGGCTGGAGCTTGTGCCTTCAGCGTGAGCTCTAGGAGCGATGAAAATAGTAGTAAACGCAAGTTGCGCAAAAACCAATACCAATAGAGAGCTAGCAACGAGACGAAAATTGAGACGACTTATTTTCAACTTTATAATCCAGTTATTTTTGTATCAGTAGTTATTATCAACTGTAGATGCCCACGAAGCTTAAACTTTAACTTCTTACTTACTATAATTGCTCATCCTAAATATCGCAACAAGTAATCTCTTGTCACTGTCTGAACAAAAAGGTATAGTAAAATCAAGTTAAGCCATGAATAAGCTCACAAAACAAAAAAAACGAATCAGTCTGTCCAAAATGCTTCGAGTAGTAGTTGTATCGCTTAGTATCGTTGCTGCGCTTGGCTCGTTTCTTGCTCCTGCCCGTGTGGCGGCTAGCTGTAGCGCACAGACGGCTAAAGAAGACGCTAACTGTGAGCAAGTATCGGACTGCAAAGGCGGCGATATTAGTGAAGCTAACTGTGGAATCACCCACTATCTCAAGATCTTTATTAACACTCTATCTGCCCTGGTTGGTGTAACTGTTGTAGCTGTATTGGTAATGGGTGGTATACAGTACTCAACTTCGGCCGGCGATCCCAACGCTGCTGCTGCTGCCAAGCAACGGATAACCAATGGCATCCTAGCGCTCGTAGCCTTTGGCATGATGTATGGCTTCTTGCAGTGGCTCGTCCCAGGAGGAGTCTTTTGAAACGACTGATTATCGCCCTCGCTATAGCTATGTGCGCCGTTTTTGGCACTACCTTTCTGTTGCCGAACACTGTTAGTGCGGCTAAATCCGACAATTGTCACCAATCTGGTGGTTTCCTTGGCTTCCCTACGTGGTATGAATACCTAGAGATTGGGCCTAAAGGAGATGACCCCTGTGCCATTATCGGCCCTTCCACACAGGTGGGTGGAAAGGACGAATTTTCTTTCCAGCTTGCCCTACCTCGCATCGCGCTTGCTCTGGTAGATATTATGCTACGCGTTGCTGGTATGGTTGCTGTGGGTTACACCATATTCGGTGGCTTTAAATATATGACCAGTCAGGGCGAACCTGATGCAACCAAAAAAGCTCAGGGCACCGTTACAAATGCGCTTATTGGCCTAGCGATTGCCATGCTCGCGACTGCGATAGTTGGGTTTGTAGGAGGTAAGTTATGGTAAACAACCTTCTCGCAGCCTGGCTTTCAAAGGGTGACGTAGATATCCCTCAGACCGACATTACATCTACAAAAGTAAACGATATTTATAGCTTGATCTTCGGTATTGCTGGCGGAATTGCCGTTATTATCATTATCCTTGGGGGTGTTAAGTTTATTACCAGTCAGGGTGACCCCCAGGCTTTGGCCAAGGCCAGAAATACTATTATCTATGCAGCTATTGGTCTTGCGGTAAGTGTTGCCGCCTTTACTATCGTAACGTTTGTAATAGGTAAAATAGGATAGATTATGAGTC
>CAYMZG010000023.1:0-1173 GCA_964394925.1 uncultured Candidatus Saccharibacteria bacterium
TGACGAACCGACGGCCATGCGGAATTACTTAGTTCAAGTTCGTCACATTCCTGCCGATAAACTAGTTGCCGATTTTGCAGGCCGCAGCACATACGAATCGTGCGAACGAGCTGCCAAGATTTTTGGCCAAAAAAAGACTGTTATTTATAGTGCTGGTTCCCACCTGCCACGGGCAATCTATTTGTGTCGAACGTTTGGTATTGACGCTTACGGTGTATCAAGCGGCGTTGAAGCAAACAATAGCGGCCGACGTGAGTTAATGGCCCGGGTGAAGGCTCTGTTTAATGTCTATATTCGTGGTGAAAAGACTATCCTTGGCACACCGATAAAAGTATAGCTAGAGAGTAATCCTGATTTAGGCTGCGCTGATTTGAACGGCGCTGCTAATATGACCGGCAAACTTTGTCTCTGGAAGACTGTTGAGGGCGTAGTATTCGGCTTTGGCGACCTCTTCGTTAGGGGTGAAATCGAGTGAATCTAGGGAGTAACGAATAATGTAGCGGAAGTTTTGGCTGTCGGGGATGTTGGCTTTGACAATATTTGTCACGTTTTCTACAGCAAAGTCGACGCCAATCTCTTCTTTGATCTCACGAATAGAGGCTTGTAATACTGTCTCGCCCTGGTGAACCTTGCCGCCTGGCAGTTTCCAGTTTGGGTCATCTGATTCTTGAACCAGTAACACCTTGCCATCATTGTCGAGGCATACAATTCGCACTACGTCCAGAATAGGTGTTGGTACTTCAGCTAATAGGTCGTTAACATCGCTCATCATCCCTCCTATAAAAAAACCGCCCTCTTGATTAGTGGGGCGGTTAGTGTGAACCAAGTTTATTTCTTTACTTCGTTACGTCCGAGGCTCTTTTTGGTCTCGGTGTACCATACGTGCTTACGAGCCACTGGGTCGTACTTTCGTAGACGCAGCTTATCGGGCGTGTTCATAGTGTTCTTCTTGGTGTAGTAGTGGCGGTGACCAGTTTCTTCGGAAACAAGGCCAACGATCTTACGTTTGTCAGTTTTCTTTGCCATATCTGGAGTATTTTAACAGATAAGACGCCCTGTGGCTAGTCTTTTTACGCTGTTAGTCATCACGCGCTTCGGTAAGCCACTGAGCTACTGCAGTTGGGTCATCGAGGAATCTACTCATGTCAGAGATCTCGTCATCGGCCAACCCTT
>CAYMZG010000023.1:1183-1508 GCA_964394925.1 uncultured Candidatus Saccharibacteria bacterium
TGTGTCCTTAACGCTCGATGGCGGTGGAACTGTTGTTCAATACCGGATTGAGGGCAATTGTTTAGCACCGTGGTGGCATGAGTTGCAATGGTGCGCGCAAAGTTGTCAAACCCGTCATCGAGGCCTCTAAACCACCACCAGTAACCGTCAATATCTTCCGGAAGGTCATCACGTTCATCCATGATCCTAACGGCGTCCATTTCGTCCATAGCTCTATTGAGGAATAAGGTTGTGTTTGCTTCGGTGATCTCTTGGGTATGGCCTCCGACAACCATTATCAGTCCATTTGGTTCAGACTCGTGTTTCAGTGCCAGTCGAGCCACAT